>JAKIUV010000009.1 GCA_021647375.1 Robiginitomaculum sp. | reverse complement strand
TGTCATCCTCGATCGCTATGGCCGCGAGATTTTGCGCAAAGGCGGGGCGGAAGCCAAGCCCGTTGATTTGGACGCGCTCCCTGCAAGCCTGCCCCAAGCCCTTATTGCCATAGAAGACAGACGGTTTTATAAACATCCGGGCTTTGACCCTATCGGTTTGATGCGGGCGGCCAAGGCTAATTTCAAAGCTGGGCGGGTTGTGCAGGGCGGCTCGACCATCACGCAGCAACTTGCTAAAAATGTGTTCTTGACCCGCGAGCAAACCATGAAGCGCAAGACGCAAGAGATCATGTTTGCGGTCTGGTTAGAGCTGCGCATGAGTAAAAAAGAAATTTTGGAGACCTATTTATCGCGGGTTTATTTCGGTGGCGGCACGATCGGCATAGAGAGCGGTGCGCAGCGGTTTTTCAACAAGCCTGCCAAAGATTTAAACACGAGCGAGGCGGCACTTCTGGTGGGGCTTTTAAAAGCCCCAGACAGGCTCAACCCGTTGAAAAACCGCCGCTTAAGCGCCGAGCGCACGGCGCGAGTTTTAGCAGAAATGCGCGCCCAGGGCTATCTCACACCGGCCCAATGGGACGAGGCTATGATCACGCCTATTGAAATTGAACCCTTGGTGATTAACGCCAATGTCGGCGCGCGGTATTTTACCGATTGGGTGCTGGCGACAATGGACAGGGAAATCGGCCAGCCCCGCAGCGACATCACCATCCACACCAGTCTTGATCTCGAAATGCAAAAGTTGGCAGAAATTGCGGTCAGGGAAGGGCTTGACAATAAACGCAATGCCCAACAGGCGGCACTCATGACCTTTGACGGTGACGGCGCGGTGCGGGCAATGGTCGGCGGCGTTGATTATCGCCATTCCAGTTTTAACCGTGCGCTCAGTTCTAACCGCCAGCCAGGGTCAGCCTTTAAGCCTTTCGTTTATTTGGCGGCGCTACAATCGGGTCTTTCGGCTTGGGATATTTTCGAAGATAAGCCGGTTGATATTGATGGTTGGCAGCCGGGGAATTTTTCCAACACATATCAGGGCGCTATGTCTATGGAGCAGGCCTTGGCGCTGTCTATTAACACCGTGGCCGTACAGGTTAGCGAAACCGTGGGACGAGATAAAGTGGTCGATGCGGCGGGCTTAATGGGTTTGGACGGATTGAAACCTTATGCGTCGCTCGCCTTGGGGGCGCAGGAAATGTCGCTCTATGATCTCACCGCCGCCTATGTGCCCTTCGCCAATTGGGGCTACAGTATCGCCCCGCGCGGCATTGAAGCTATTTACGCCAATAATGGCGATATACTTTATACCCATACTGCGCCGGGAAAAATTAAACTCCTAGACACGCAAACCCTAGGCCAAATCAATATGATGCTCTCTACCGTTGTCGGCAGTGGTACGGGCAAGGCGGCACGTATAGACGGGCGCGATGTCGCTGGAAAAACTGGAACGACCAATGATTACCGCGATGCGTGGTTTGTTGGGTATACGGCAGATTTGGTGACAGGGGTTTGGGTCGGCAATGACGATAATTCCAAAATGGCGCGGGTCACAGGCGGCACACTCCCGGCGCGGATTTGGCAAAATTACATGCGTAAGACCGTGCGCGACATGCCCGCTACCAGCTTGCCAGTTGTCACGAGGCCAGTACGTATCGTGCGCGGTAACAAACTAGAAACCCTGCTGGCTGATATGGAAAAGGCTTTGCCTTAATCTCAGATAAGCTCAAAATTAACCCAAAATCAACCCTATCCTCTAACGGGACATTACCCATTTTCGGCTAATCAGAACCTTGATATTTCAGGGTTTAGATGTTTAGAAAATTGATATTATTGCTCATTGTTTTTGCCGCCCTGTTCGGGGTGGGGTTTGGCCTTGCCCAAAAAAATGAAATGCTCTTGGCGCGGCGTATCGCCCTATACGAAACTGCGTTGGCTAACAATGACTTCGAACAAGCCTATACCCGCGCCAATCAATTGGCGGCGGACGGCTATATGCCAGCCCACGGTTTTTTGGCGCAGCTCTACGAAAACGGTACTGGGGTAGCGCAAAATATGACCATAGCTTTGGAGCAATATAAACTCGCATCTATGTCCGGCGATGCGCAAGCGCAAACCAATTTGGCGCGCCTATATTTAAAGGATATGAGCGGGGAGCAAAACATAAAGCTAGCCGCGCATTGGCTCGAAAAAGCAGCGGCGCAAAACAATGCCGCCGCTCAATACGAATTGGGTCGTCTTTACCAAAACGGCACGCTTCAAACACAAGACATCACCAAAGCCAATGCTCTATTACTCATCGCGTCAGAGAACGGTGTCAGCACGGCCAATACCGTATTGGCTAGTATCAAATCTTCTGAACTTGGACTGCGTTAAGCATTTGCCATGGCGCGAGCGTCTATGAATGCGCGGCACGATCTTGTTATATCGGCTTTTGTGGTGGCCCAAGAACATATGCTGATCCGTATGACTTGGCGGCCATGCCATTTGGAACCGCCCGCCCAGCACTCACCGCTCATTTGAACATTTGCCATTGTCTGGTTCGTTATATCGTCGGTCTCGCACGCCACCATAACCTGATTAAACACCACCTCGTTCATAATCTCAAACCCGGCGACCCGAAGCTCGTCTGCCATTTGCACGGCTCTGTCGTGTAGGCCGCATACAAGTTCATCCACCCCGTCCTTGCCCAGATATTTAAGCGCCGCCCAAAGCTCCGTACCGTGGGCGCGGCGCGACATTTCGGGGGTGAACAACATACCGTCGCGTTTTGGGCTATGGACGATATAGTCGCCGGATAATTGTAGAGCATTGACCATGGCATCTGGTTCTGTGCATAAAATGATACCGTTATCATAGGGCGCATTTAAGGTTTTATGGCCGTCCACCGACCAAGAATGAGCCAAATTCACGCCCTTGGTCAAATGCTTAAGCCTTGTCGTTGCCGCCGCCCAAAGCCCAAACGCCCCGTCCACATGCACCCAAGCCCCCGCTTTGCGGGCGGCTTTGCATATGATCTCAAAGTCTTCAAATGCGCCGGAATTGACATTGCCCGCTTGCCCAATGACGATACAGCGTTCGTCTAATTTGGGCATATTTTCCGCTATTATCCGCCCCTCTGCATCCATGTCGACCCATTCAAAACTATCGACGCCGAGACCGAGCAATGCCGCCGCCTTAATGACGGTGCCGTGGATTTGACGGCTGGCGATAATCCGTAATTTGGGCGCACCGTTCAGACCCTTTGTGTTTACATCCCACCCGGCTTGCTTAAGTAAATGATAGCGCGCCGCCGCCAGCCCGCAAAAAGTCGCCATGGACGAGCCGCTGACAAAACCGGCGACCGTATTCTTTGGCAGCCCAAACAAATCCACCAGCCAGTTTTGGCACAGGGATTCCAATTTGGCCGAAACAGGCGACAGCACATACATGGCCGGGTTTTGATCCCATACATCACTGAGCCATTTCGCCGCCAACGCTACCGGAATAACACTACCCGTCACAAAACCAAAATACCGCCCGCCCAGTGTCGGCAGGGTGGCAGGCGAGCCGACTTTGTGTAGCAGGCTTAAAATATCGCTAGCATCACCTCGGTGCACGGGCATGGGTTCGCTGAATTGTTCCAGGTCTTCGATGGCCGCGTCCTTGGGGTAAACATCCCGCTGCATCACGCCGTCCGTATATGCCCCCGCATAGGATTTGGCCTGCTCGAAAATGGCCTTTGATTTGAGCTGTTGGAACATGGCGTCTTGTAATGTGTTGGTCATGTGGGAACCCTCTTTTCATCTGTTTCGCGGCAAATATATGCGATAATCGGCGCAATGTGTTTGCTTTATTGTGCTAAAATGCGCTAATAACACAATTATGCACAAATTAGACGCCATCACACGCAAGATAATTCACGAACTTGAACAAGACGGGCGCCTGTCCAATATCAAATTGGCCGAGCGGGTCGGGCTGTCCCAATCCGCCTGTTTGCGCCGGGTGCAAGAATTAGAACGCGCCGGCATCATTACGGGCTACCGCGCCGTTATCGACCGCTCGAAGTTGGACGGCGGCTTCACCGTCATTGTCGCGGTCGGCCTAGTGCGTCACCAAAAAGACGACCAAGTGGCCTTTACCAAAGCCATGGCAGCCGCCCCAGAAGTTCGCGAATGCCACCATGTCACAGGCGACATCGAATACATCCTGCGGGTCGAAGTCGCAGACCTGCAAGCCTATAAACAATTCCACACAGAAACCCTAGGTATCTGCCCCCAGCTCAGCAAAATCTCCTCCCACATAGTCATGGAATCGCCGAAGGATGTTGGGTAAGATGACTAATCCAAAACCATCGGCACCATTACAGGTAAGTCGAGACATCTAGATTTGATTGATCCGCCCATGCGGTGATTATTGACCACTCTTCCGTGTTTGGATCCCGGTTGGCTAATCCACGGCATTGAACAATTGTCCCGTCTTTGGAAACCTCAATGGTTTGTCGCCGTTCATGAGTATGCCCGTCTATGGTAAATGAAAGACTCCAAATCGTACACTGTCCTTTCATGCAAGACCAATGATAGCTTGCTACGCAATGATTAAGCTCTTCGCTTTCTTTTTGAAGTTCTCCTGCACTTCGCAGCTGGCGAATTATCCAACGAATAGTTTGCGAGCCATTGCGTTTTTTAATTACGGTGCCTTTGAAAGCAGGTGCGGCATAGGCCGCATTGGATAAATTTTGTATGCGCCCAAGGTCATCATGCCAGGCCGCGACTTGTCGCATGAGCGTAATAACTGTTCGTCCAGACATGGAAAGCCCGGGCTGTGGCGGCGGCAGTTGTCGCCATTCGCCCAAGGCAACTTCCATCTCAACAGGGACAAATTTTTGATTGTGTAAATAATCTATCAAGGGGCCAATTTGTCTTGGGTCGAGCATAGGGTTGCGTGCAATAAACCGCAAAACGGTAAACCAAAAGTCCTCATTTTCAAAGGAACGACAAATTCTTGTTGCGACACATGCATTTATGGCGTTTTCCGACGCACCGAGCGCTTTTAATTGCGCCCACCGGATTGCTTGTTCTACTGTGTAATCATGTGGAGCCTGTTGGAAATGGTGTGCCATTTTCTTTGTTATCGGAATTGGAGACTTAGCGGTCCGAAGATTGTACCCTCTGCCCAAATGCACAAACCAGTCTCTATACCGCCAACTGGGGCGGTCTGTACGCAGCCACACAGCCTCCATAAATACAGGCACATCGCCATATTGATCAAATAAATAGTGGGTAAGTTCTCCGAATTTCTTCAAGCTATTATTGCTCTTTGGCTTCCATTTTTCCAACGGTCGCAACCAAAGTGTTTTTCTGTCATGGATTTTTATTAGCCCTCTAATGTAGGGCGTTTCGCCGCGCGCAGTCGTTGTTTCGAAGAGTAAATCCTTCTCCTTTAAAAGCGCCAATAACATTGCGAGCAGCGATTCTCTAATGGCTTCGGATTCGTTGCTGGCCTCAATTTCTCTGACGGCCCTTTTGAAATTCGGGCGATCAATTTCGTCTGAAGTGATTTTGCCTGAACATGCGGCTTTCAAAAAAGCCTTCGGGTTTTTGTGTAATCTATGTTGCTTTGCCTTTTTCTCTAAGCTGGTAGCAAAAGCTTCCAATTCGTCTTGTAGATCAGTTTTTGACTTTTCTATAGTGCCATCAAAACCATTTTCCCAACACCAATCAAAATAATGTTCCGAGTTTTCAAATCCTAATCTATCAATATGCCTTTCCATTTTTGTGGGCAAGGGGTCGTTTTCTCTAATATATTCCGGCCTGCGTGCCATGGTTAAACCTCCGCTCCCACGGCATGTAATTTGTCGCCGTGCCGTTTCAGCCATGCTTTTGCTGGATTTACTGTGTCTACTAGCTCGTCGCAGAGACCCCAGAAGTTTTTTGAGTGGTCGGGGTGTATCAAATGGGCGCATTCGTGGGCTGCTACGTAATCTAGCACGTATGGCGGGGCGCAGATTAGGCGCCATGAATAGGATATGTGGGTGCCGGATTTGCGGCTGACGCACGAACCCCAGCGCGAGCTGGTGTCGCGGACACTGATTTTGTTGACCGTTTTACCGAGCGCGCCGGCATGGACATGGGTGCAATTGGTTAGGGCGGTGCGGGCTTCGCGGATTAAGAACCGCTTGGTGCGCCCAGACAGGGTATCAGCATGTGCCGGGACTATCAGGTGTCTTTGCTCTTCATCGAAATACGGATGCCCGCGCGGGCTGGGGCTATAGAGCGTATAGGTTTGCCCGCGAAACAAAACCTCGCCGCCGTCCACATAGGGTTGGGCTATCGGCATGGCTTCGAGTTGTACCAATATCCAGTCGTATTTTTCACGCACGAATTTTTGGGCGTCCTTTAGCCGTCGTTCACTGCCCGGCACCGTCACAGAAACCCGCCGCCCTGCCGTATCCATTTTTATGCTGATGCGGCGCGCCCGTGGTCGTAGATAATAAATGATGCGCGGATCATTATCATCCGTCCATGTGGTATTGCTTCTTGCGCCTTGCACCATTATCTTATTAGGTGTCAGCAGATTTGATTTAGCTTTATTTAATTTAGACAGGAATCCCGCCATGAATATACTTTCGCAAAAACATCTCAAAGTTTCGACACTCGCACTAGTTGGCGCACTGTCCGCTACGCTTATATTGAGTGGTTGCGGGGGCAAGGACAAGCCGGAAAATGCCGAAATCGCAAAAATTGAAAAAGTTGCGGCCCGTAAAGTTGACAACGCCGAAGCCGTGCAGGCTTTGACGGCGCTCTCGTTAGACCAATCTGGTAGCGGGGCTTTGTCATGGGCCAAGCGCGACGGCGACAAAGGTAATTACACATATTCGGACGTTGTGGTTAAGGGCAATAAAGACGCGGACATAAAAATTGCTAAAGTCGAGCTTTGGGGCGCCCATATGCAAGGGGAGCAAGCCAGTTTTGACAAAATTGAATTTCGGAACTTTACTGTTACAGATAAAGATGCCGGGGACAAAGATGCGGAGGGCAATTTAAGCATCGGCACTGTGTCACTAGTCAAACCATCACCGGCATTGGTGGCGGAGTTGGTGGATTTGTTCGGCGGCGATAAAGACGCCCTAGACGATATGGACGGCGACATCGGTTTTCAGGCTCTGGCGTTCACGAACATGGAAGCCAGCAGCGATGATTCCAACTTCTCGATTAAATCTATGTCTATGGGGGAAGCCAAAGACGAGACAGGAATTTTCAGCATCGCGGGTCTGGAGCTTGATGCAAAGCTTGAAGATGAAGACAAAGGCCGGATCAAAATGTCCTTAGGCGGCTTTGATGTCACGGGCGCTAATTTGGAAAAATACAAAGGTCTCATGGCCGAATCCATGGCGGGCGGTCGCGACGGAAACGGAAAGGCGCTCGCCAATATTATGAGTTCCATGAATGTATATGATCCGGACTTCAAATCGGTGAATTTACGCGACTTGGATATAGATGCTGATGGCTTAAAAGTGACGCTGAAATCCTACGAGGCCAGTGCCGACAAGAAAAACGGTATTGTCACCATGTCGCAAAAAATGTCGCCGCTCAGCATCATCCCGCCCAAGGACGGGAAAATTCTGGGTCAAAAGAAGCTATCAAAAATGCTCTCAACTATGGGCTATGACCGTTTTGAATTTACCATGAACGGCAAAAGCGTTATGGACGAAAAGAACGATACGCTGAAAACCCATGATAGCTATATCGAAATGCGCGATGGTTTTCGTTTCAGTTATGATATTGATATTTCGGGCTATAAAGCGTTTACGGAACAAGCCGTAGCTGCGCAATCTGGCGGTGCCATGAAAAACCCTATGGCCGCTATAGGTATGGCCAGTGCGCTTGAGGTTGGTAAGTTACGGATTGCTTTGCGCGACGATTCTATTGTGGACCGGTATTTTAAAATGGCCGCCGAACAACAAGAAACGACGCCAGACGCTTTAAAAGAGAAAATCAAAAAAACTCTAGGGCGTATTAGTATGGAAGCACAGGATGAAGGCCAGCAAAAACTAGCAGATGATTTGCGCGACGCGGTGAGTAGTTTCATAGACGGCGGCGGTACATTGGTGTTTGATATGAGTCCGACCAAACCTGTCAACCCCGGCGGCATTGCTATGGGTGCTGCCTTTGGCTCCATGCCAGATTTCAACGCGCTCGGCATTACCATTAGCACCCAATAGTTTTAGCGAAAATAGAATATATAAAACGAGGCGTTACCGCCCCGTTTTTTTATAGCTGATCAAGCGATCCGCGATTTGTTGTGGTGTCGTGGTGTGGGTGAAAACATCTACGAACATGCCGTTCTTGTCCATCATATAAATAATGCTGGAATGATCATATGTATAACCAGAAGCGCTTTTTGGGTCTTCGACCTTTTGGCCAATGACTTTAAACACCTTCATAACATGCTTTAGCTGTTCCGGGTTTCCGGTTAGACCGATTAAATTGTCAGGAAACCCGTTATTAGTTACATATTGCGCTAGCATCTTCGGTGTGTCGCGCTCAGAATCAATGGTGATAAATATCGGTTGATAATAATCGGCGGCCTTTCCTGACAAAGCCAAGGCTGCCCCCATTTGTTGCAGAGCCGTTGGGCATATATCCGGGCAATAGGCAAATCCAAAATAGATCAATTGTGCCTTTCCGTGAAAATCAATGTCGGTGACAGGTTTGCCCGTATGATCAACCAAATTATAAGCACCGCCAATTGCCGCTTTTCCGGAAACGGCAGTAACCTGCCCACTGCGGGCTTTGAGGTTATTATTGTTGTCAGAGCAAGCAGCCATGGCAGAAATAGCAATAGCCGTACATAAACCTGCGACCAAACGCTTAAAAATAATCCGTGACATTACTTGCTCCTTATTTAACGTGCTTATGACCTTAAGAAATGGAAAAAGCAATGGACCCTTATAGCTTATTTGACACCCGCATGCGCGGTGAATTTTACCAAACCGGGCGGTTGCGCCGATCAACCCTAACCAGCTTGCGCTGGATGGCGGTGGCAGGACAATTGGTTTCGTTGTTTGTGGTACAATTTATCTTGAAAATAGAGGTGCCGCTTCTGGCTTGTTTTGTTGTGATTGCGACCAGTATTATTTTGAATATCGCCATTACGCTCCTTCTACCCCTCGATAGACTGGTCTCCAATGCAGAAGCTGGCGGGCAATTGCTTTTTGATGTGTTGGCTTTGTCGGCACTTTTATATTTTACGGGCGGCATGCAAAACCCATTTGCTTTGCTGCTCTTAGCGCCAGTGGTTGTGTCGGCGAAAACGTTGGATATGGGCGTGTTCGCTTGCATGGCTATGGTGGTCGCAGGTTTGTCCTTTGCGCTGTTGTTTTTTCATATGCCTCTGCCATGGTTTACTGGCGAAACTATTTCTTTACCGCAAATGTATCAATATGGTTCGTGGTTGGCTTTGCTCGTCGGGACGTTGTTCACGTCGAGTTATGCATGGCGGACGACGGCACAAACCAAACGTATCACCCAAGCACTGGCAGCCACTGATGCGATCTTGGCTCACGAGAAAAAGTTGTCCGCTTTGGGTGGGCTGGCAGCGGCGGCAGCACACAAACTTGGTACGCCGCTTTCGACCATACAGGTTGTCGCAAAAGAAATTGCTAATGTCGCAAAACCTGACAGTGAACTGGCGGATGACGCAGAGCTATTGTTGTCACAAGCAAAGCATTGTCGTGAAATATTGCAGGAGCTGGGCCGGCGCGGCGACAAGGGCGACATCATGTTTGACCAAATTAATTTAACAGAGTTGATCCGCGAAATCACAGAGCCTTTCATTGGATTTGAAGCACAAATAAACACACAAATTATCCACCCAAAATCCGGAGAAGCTGAACCCATTTTGACTCGCACACCAGAATTTGTGTATGGTTTGACCAATATTGTTGAGAACGCCGTAGATTTCGCCGAGGCCAAAGTTAAAGTCATCGGTACATGGAGTGAACAATCCCTTTCCATCGAGGTGATCGATGACGGCCCCGGGTTTGCCGCCTCCGTTTTAGCAAAAGTCGGCGAACCGTATATATCATACAGGCCTGATAAAAAACATTCCGCTGGAGGTATGGGGCTTGGCGTTTTTATTGCGACAACCTTGTTCCAACGTGTCGGTGGCACCATAAAATTTTCCAACCGCGAAGACGCACATGGCGCACGGGTGCAAATGTGCTGGCCAATTGACAACCAACTGGCCAAAAATAGTTCTTTATTCGGGAGGAAGACTTAAATAGACTTACGGCATAATGATTCATTAAAAAGGGGCGCATGTGCCAACACATTACGACATACCGCAGGATAATGCCCTGATGATACTGGAAGACAATCAAGCTTTCCGTATTCGCCTTGGCCGCGCACTAACGGCGCGCGGTTTTGAAGTGGTGCTGGCGGAGAGCATTGCGGAAGCGACAGCAATCGTTAAATCCAAGCCACCTGCTTTTGCAGTTATAGATATGCGACTTAATGATGGTAGCGGGCTAGATATAGTGGCGATGCTACACGAAGTACGCCCGGATTGCAAAATGGTCATGCTCACGGGTTACGGAAATCTTGCAACGGCAGTTGCAGCGATTAAGCACGGGGCGGTGGATTATCTGGCTAAACCCGCTGACGCTGATGACGTCACAAAAGCATTGTTGGCAAAGCAAGATGAAAACCCATCACCGCCAGAAAACCCGATGTCAGCAGACCGTGTACGTTGGGAGCATATCCAGCGTGTCTATGAATTGTGTGATAAAAATGTGTCGGAAACCGCGAGGCGTTTAAATATGCACCGTAGAACATTACAACGAATTATGGCAAAACGCGCACCAAAATGACCATAAATTAAGGTCATCATTTGTACCACATTGTTCTAAGTTCATAGAAGTCTTCGACTAGAGCATTTTTTCTTAATTTGGATTCACTTTGAGCGCTTGATTTTGTATTCGTGAACAGGAGCTGTTTCCGACGCGGTGCCTTAGCACCGTTAGGAGACAGCGACGCATTCACGGTGTCTTGTGCCCGGAGGGTGCAAAAGCAAGTGACCGGATTTAAAGTAATTATATAAATCAATGACTTAGGTGTTGCTTGGGCGATCTTTGCTTTTTGGACAGCGTTGCGACTCTTGACCGGGGCTATAGCCCCGCTCTGCGAGCCACGCCTTGCCAAAAAACAAAACTCATCCCATCAAAGTGGTTCCAAATTAAGAAAAAATGCTCTAGTTGCTGTGCCTTGTTGTCGATAAAGCGGCCTCTCTAAATCACATGTAAACTGGTTTAAAAATCCGTTAAATGATGATGCCGCTTAAGAGGGGTTAGATATTTTTACACGCCATATTTTTCGAGCTATTTGCTCAGTTTTAAAATCTACGTCAACGAAGCGTTTTATAATGTTTATATTGGTGCGTGTATGTTCGGTGATTTCGGTCGTGGTGAACACACCACCCTTCATCAGCGCCATTGGCAGCAAAAGCTGATCTGCCAAATGCGGGCCGACGGCGGCTTCGCTGGTGAAATAACCCCGCGCTTCATCAACCACTAAGCCCGCTACGGCTTCGGCGCGCACACCGTGTTGGCCTAGGCCGATAAAGACCTCGGTGACGTTTTCGTAGTCCATAAACACGGACACAGCATTGCCCGGCCCCGGACTTTCTACGTGCAGGATTTCGCTCGCGGATTTGTCTATGTCCATGCGCTTGGTGATGGCTTTAATCTCACGGTTGGCGATGTCGCGTTTAAGGTTGGCCAATACCGCAACAATATTTGCGCCGGTTTTCTCACCGCGTTCTTGTAAATCCAAAGCCCGTTTCTCGGTGGTTGGTCGCACGGAGAGAGCAATCTCGCCGCCGCCCGCAGGCACGAAGCCGTATTTAATCAATTCCGCAGAAACCCGCCCGCCCATTTTATTATATTGCGGCAAGAAAGCCCGCTCCAGATAATCAAATGTCGGCGCCCACATATTATGGGTGCCGCCGATGATGGTGGCGGTGGACGCGGTTTTTGCATGGCTGAGGATAGGGATAATAGTTTGCGCCACAAGCACAGTGCCGCCCGCCGAGCCAATATCAAAGCGGTAATCCCCGCCCAAAATTTCACCCGGCTCAAAGCTGATAGCATCCGAGCGCAGCTCTAAACCCTCAACCTTAGCCCCGCAAATTTCCGCCGCCGCTTTAATCGAAGTCAAATGCTGCCGCATTAGGCCGGGCTTTCGCCGCCCCGCCCGAATATTATCAATCCGCACAGGCACGCCCGTAATTGCAGACAAGCTAATAGACGTGCGCAAAACCTGCCCACCCCCTTCGCCAAAGCTGCCATCAATACTGATTTCACGTTTTTCCATTTTGCTTTCTCTTAATTGGTTAGGCGGAACAACTCCGCCTAACCTTTAACACAAACAACCTGCCGTAAAGTGCGGACAATCTCAACCAAGTCTTTCTGCGCTTCCATGACATCGTCAATGGGTTTGTAGGCGGACGGGGTTTCGTCGATGACGCCTGCATCTTTGCGGCATTCCACATCTTTGACTGCGTCCAAATGCTCTTCAAGGCTAACCTCTTTCTTGGCTTGGGTTCGGGACATCACCCGCCCCGCCCCGTGAGAGCAAGACGTAAAGCTGTCTTCGTTACCAAGCCCGCGCACGATATATGAACGCGTCCCCATAGAGCCGGGGATAATACCCATATCGCCCCTCCGGGCGCGCACGGCGCCTTTACGGGTGACAAAGATATTTTCGCCGAAATGGTTTTCGCGGCTGACATAATTATGATGGCAATTTACCGCCTCCACTTCTGCATCGAACGGCACGCTCAGCACGTCCCGCGCCGCTTTGATGACATTACGCATCATCACGGTGCGGTTAGCCATGGCGAAATCTTGCGCCCATTCCACCGCTTGCACATAATCATCGAAATGATCTGTACCTTGCGGGAAATAGGCCAAGTCCCGATCCGGGATATTGATAAACCATTTCTCCATATCCTTTTTGGCAAGCTCAATGAAGTATCTTCCGATTTTATTACCCACACCCCGGGATCCAGAGTGCAGCATAAACCAAACACGGTCTTCTTGGTCAAGACAGACCTCGATAAAGTGGTTGCCTGTCCCGAGCGTCCCGAGATGTTTTAGGTTATTGGTCTTCTTAATCGACTTATGCTTATCAGTAATCACGTCAAACCGTTCCACCAACCCGCCCCAAGCGACCAGCGCCGTATCGGGCGCATCGTTCCAAGAGCCTTTATCACGGCCACGGCCAGAAGACCGACCATGCGGCACAGCCCGTTCAATCGCCGAGCGCAAATGCCCAAGCGAATGCGGCAAATCGTTGGCGGTCAGAGTTGTTCTGCACGCCATCATACCACAGCCAATATCGACGCCAACAGCCGCCGGAATAATGGCGTTCTTGGTCGGGATAACAGAGCCAATAGTCGCCCCGAGGCCAACATGCACATCCGGCATCACCGCTACATGTTTAAAGATAAACGGCATTTGCGCAGTCCGCAAAAGTTGCCGCCTAGCACGGTCATCAATAGGCACGCCCCGCGTCCACATTTTCACAGGTACACCAACATCACCAGCCATAACTTCATAGCCATGCTCGGTGGCAAACCTCTCGATTGTTTCGAATTCTTGTTCCATTTTCATCTCCTTCTTGCCCTTAGGCATCTTCCTCTTTCGCGCACTCTGGCGCATTACGTATTTGGCTCGTGCGGCAGTATTCGAAACTGCAGCCACCGGATTAACAGTCCAGCTCCCCTACCAATAGGAACCCACACGAATAGTTCTCTTTACTTTGGTTGATCCTGCAGGGATCGAACCTACATTTTCAGATCCAAAACCTGACGTCCTACCATTAGACGAAGGATCATTAACTCCTGTGTTGCCCTGCCGTGTATGTGCAGCAGGGCAACCATCCGCCGTCTTGTTGAACGCAAGTGCCTATTCACCTGCTTAATTTTCCGTCTTTCAACATCTATAAACTGCGGTGCGACCTAAGCCTTGGGAAATGGTTTCTTGCAGAAAAATGATAAAGTATTGATTTTACTGGCTTCTTTTTTATTTTTTAGTGATTCTTGCTTGAAAAACACCACTATTATCTTATATTTTTATATTTATTTATAAGTACATATAACTTAAGCTATTCTCATGAAGAAAAATGTCGCCATAGGGTTCCTGGGAATCAACCTTGATAACGGCAAAGGTGCCAAACGTTGGGAGCGGTGGCGGCCTAGTGTTGATCTATGCTCCCAAGACGATATGCAGATCGACCGTTTCGAGATGATCTTTGACAGCAAATATATGACCATTGCCGAGCAAGTGCGGGACGATATTGCTTTGGTGTCACCGGATACAGAAGTGGTATTCAACGAAATCGACATCGACAATCCGTGGGATTTGGGCGAGGTCTATGAAGCCCTGTTCGATTTCGCCTCCCTGTATAGGTTTGATACGGACACAGAAGACTATCTCCTGCACATCACGACGGGCACACATGTGGCGCAAATTTGCTTGTTCCTTTTGAACGAAGCCAATTATATGCCAGGGAAAATTTTGCAGCTCTCACCGCCCAAGCGCAGTCGGAGTGAAAGCACGGGTACAGTCTCGATCATTGATCTGGATTTGTCCAAATACGACGCCATTGCCGACCGGTTTGAGCGCGAACGCACATCCGATACGGCGTTTCTAAAGTCCGGTATCCACACCCGAAATGCAAAATTTAACGCCCTCATCGACGAGATTGAACATGTTGCCATTCGCACGACATCGCCTGTTCTCCTCACTGGCCCCACAGGTGCAGGCAAGTCGCATTTGGCGCGGCGCATCTATCAATTAAAGAAACGCCGCAACCAAATAGAGGGCGAGTTCGTTGAAATTAACTGCGCCACCCTGCGGGGCGAAACCGCTTTGTCTGCCCTGTTCGGCCACAAGCGCGGCGCTTATGCGGGAGCCACCAAAGACCGCGCTGGACTTCTCCGCACGGCCCATAAGGGCATGTTATTCCTCGACGAAATCGAAGAGCTTGGCCTCGACGAACAAGCCATGATTTTACGCGCCCTGGAAGAACACAAATTCTATCCGGTCGGCGGCGATGTACAAGTCAGCGCCCAATTTCAACTGATTGCAGGTACGACGGTCGATTTGGTGCAAGCAGTGGCGGAAGGTAAATTTCGTGCAGATTTATTGGCGCGGATAAATATGTGGAGCTATACCTTGCCAAGCCTGAGCGAGCGCCCCGAAGACATTGCGCCTAATTTGGATTTCGAGTTAAGCAAATTTAGCGCCGCCAATCATCGCAAGATGAGTTTCAACAAAGAAGCGCTAACGGCCTACCTGAAATTTGCCCTGTCGGGCGAAGCCAAATGGATAGCAAACTTCCGCGACCTCACCGCCTCCGTTACCCGTCTTTGCACATTCGCAGACGGCTCACGCATTGGCCTGCAAAGCGTAGAGAAAGAAATCGCCCGGCTGAAACAAACATGGCGGCTGGCGGGTGATAATGATTTTGAACGCATACTCTTGTCGGTCATATCCCAAGAGACCTTGGAGACCATCGACCCGTTCGAGCGCCCCGGCCTGGCCCATGTCATTGAAACCTGTCGCGCCTCAAACTCCCTCAGTGAAGCTGGACGCAAACTTTACGCCGTCTCGCGAAGCATGCGCAAAACCAAAAACGACGCCGACCGCCTCAAAAAATATCTGGCAAGATTCGGGTTGGATTGGGTGCAGGTCAAACCCTAAGGCCTTCAGCCTCACGAAAAGAGAGAACATGCTCCCTGAATTTTAAAGGATAAGCCAAATCTAAAAAGTCTCACATCTATCTGGACTTATACAAAACATTAATAATTGATGATTCTGCCCTAATCCCTTTGCAGAGCAATTTTGGCGGCGGCGCAATCGCGGTCACGGTCGAGCATATCGCGGGCAATATTTTGGTATCGCGTGCTGAGCGCTTTAAATTCTGCGTTCTCGCTTTGGTATTGCGCCCGAACCTGCTTATAATCTGTGTGCTTTAATTTACGGTGATTGATCTTGTCATTCAGTCGTCTCAACTCACCCGTATCAAGCCAGTTGGCTTTATATACTGCATAGTTATTGGCCGAAGTACTGGCTTGGGCAGCGGCGGCTTTGTGCCGCGCCCGCCAAGGGCTAAGAGTTTGGTCTATGGCCAGGATTTCCGTGCGCAAAGCATCCGTACGCGCACGGGAATTTTTCTTGCTCTGCTTGAGGCGTTTAAGTTTAGAGGCCATATTGGCAATCTTGATTTTAATCACGGGCAGATCGGCATCGCTTCCGGTTTTACAAATGGCATTAGCGGGGGATTGTGCGACAGCTAAATTTGCCGGTAAAATAGTCAGGGCAAGCGCCATCAATGTAGAATAGACAATTTTCATATAAGTTTCCTAGAGCATTTTTTCTTATATTGGAACCACTTTGATGGCTTTGGAGATGGTTGGCGAAGCCAAATATTTAATCCAGCGGATTAAATATAATCGTAAAAGGCCACGGCAGTGGCGAAAGAGATTTGTTTTTTGGCCATTTTTCACTATAGGGGGCGCTGCTCGCAGAGCGGGGCTATAGCCCCGGCCAAGAGCCGCAACGATGTCCAAAAAGCAAAGATCGCCCAAGCAACACCTAAGTCATTGATATATAATTACTTTCAATCTGGTCACTTGCTTTTGCACCGTGAATGCGTCGCTGTCTCCTAACGGTGCTCAGGCACCGCGTCGGAAACAGCTCCTGTTCACGGACACAAAATCAAGCGCTCAAAGTGAATCCAATATAAGAAAAAAAGCTCTAGCGCAATTCACCCTGTAAAACAATCGGGCGCTACAGTTATAACTTATTTTTTAGGTGGGGGTTGTTGGCGGGTAAAGACCATCTGCGCATCTGTGCTTTGGGATTTATCATATTTATAGCCCTCCACATTAAATCCGCGTAAATCGTCCGCCGCATCAATCCGGTTTTGGGTGATCCAGCGCGCCATCATGCCGCGCGCTTTTTTACCATAGAACATTAAATTACGGGCTTCACCGTCTTTGATATTGAGGAATTTGGCCTCAATAATCGGGGTGTTTAAAGCCTTTTTATCCACCGCCTTGAAATACTCATTCGACGCCAGATTAACGATGGTTTTATCCGCGTGGCCGGCCATATCATCCTTTAAGGTCTCGGCTATAACCGACCCCCAAAACTGGTATAAATTTGCGCCGCGCTCTGTGGCCAATTTGCGGCCCATCTCTAATCTATAAGGCTGAATTTTATCCATGGGCTTGAGCACCCCGTAAAGCCCGGATAAAATCCGTATATGATCTTGGGCGAAGTCTATATCCTCCGCCGACAATGAACCCGCATCCAAGCCTTCATAAACATTGCCGTTAAAGGTCAACATGGCGGGCTTGGCCGCATTCGAACGCCCGTTCAGGCGAAAGGCCTTGAAACGCTGATAATTTAACTCCGCCAAATTATCCGATAATTTCATCAAATCCCGCAAATCCGACACGGATAATTCCTTGGCCGCCCGCGCCAATATTTCCGTATGTTTACTTAAGCTTGGCTCACTCGCTACCCCCGGATAATCAACAGGGTCAAGATCAAGTTTCTTGGCAGGGGAAAGTACAGCTAACATTTAGAATCCTTATAAAACCCTCCCTTAGTACCGCAGTGCTAAAGCTAAAGCAATACACTCGGATTCAAAATATTATCGGGGTCGAGGGCGGTTTTTATCTGCCGCATCATTTGCAATTTAGCCGGACTGGCGCGGCGGGACAACTGGCCTTTTTTGAGAATACCTATACCGTGTTCGGCGGAAATTGAACCTCCTAGGCTGTCGACTATGTCGTAGACTATATCATTGATTTCAGGTTCTAGTGCCATGAAAGCATCTGGCTGCATAACTTCCGGCTGCCCAATATTGTAATGGATATTGCCATCGCCCAGATGGCCGAACGGCAGGGGGCGGCAATTTGGCGTGTGTTTTGTGACTGCCGCATTTGCAAGCGCAATAAAGTCCGGCACTTTGGCGGTGGGGACCGAAATATCGTGTTTAATGGTTGCGCCAATCGGTTTTTGCGAAGCGGATAGGTTTTCTCGCAAAGCCAACAAAGCGCCGGATTGTGCCTCACTTGTGGCAATGACCGCGTCCAATACCAACCCCCTTTCTACGGCAATTTCAAGAGTTTTCTGCGCAAAATCCTGGGGGATTTCGCTGTCGTCAAACTCCCATTCCAGCAAAACATACCACGGATATTTGGCCGTGAACGGGTCTTTGTGGCCTGGCATTTGGGTCGCATAATCCATACCGAGGCGCGGGATAAGTTCGAACATACACAGGCGATAACCGCCCCGCACCATGTTCAATAATTGCAAGGCTTTGGCTGGGCTTTCCACTGCCGCCATAACGCGGATATTGTCCTTGGGTTTGGGGAATAATTTCACACTGGCTGCCGTGATAATCCCAAGCGTCCCTTCTGCACCCATCAAAAGCTGCGATAAATCATAGCCCGTATTGTCTTTGCGCAGGGGGTTAAGGCCGTCGTAAAGACTGCCGTCCGCAAGCACGGCTTCGGCGCCGTAAACCAGTTGCCGTGTCGTCCCGTATTTAACCACATGCACCCCGCCCGCATTGGTCGAGAGATTGCCGCCAATGGTACATGATCCTTCGGATGCGAGGGATAACGGGAATTTCAAACCCACCATATCTGCTGCCTCTTGCACGGCTTGTAAGGTCACCCCCGCTTCGCAAATCATGTGCAGATTATCTGCATTGGTTGCGCGGATTTTGTTCAGGCGTATGGTGGACAATAGCACTTCACCCTGCGGTATCTGCCCGCCAACCAGCCCCGTATTGCCGCCTTGTATGGTAATTGGAGTTTTATGGGCGGCGCAAATTCTCACGGCTATAGCCACCTCCTCGGTGTTGGCAGGGCGCAATAAAATCGGGGCTTGCCCCTGCCATCTATCCCGCCATTCGCATAAATAAGGCGCAAGTATATCTTTATTTTGGCTCCAGCTTTTGGCGGGCAAAATGTTTTTAAGCGCATCTATGGCCGCCGCATATCTCATGCTAAATCCATATCTATATCAAAAGCGGCGAATCTTTCCGGAGCAAGAGCGCCGAGACGCAATAATTTTGCGCGTCCATCAATCACAGAAATTATGGTCGATTCGTGTCCTGTAGCACACGTCCCGCCGTCCAGAATGAGCGGTATTTTATCACCTATATCGGCGGCGATTTGCTGTGCCGTTATAGGGGCAGGTCTGCCGGAAATATTGGCGCTGGGTAAAACCAAGGGTTCCTCAAAACCAATTTCCAAAAATGCATTTGTCCAATTTATGTCCGGGCAACGCACGGCTAATGTTGGTGTATTTTCATGTGCTGGCAAAACCAATGTCAACGCACCGGGCCAAAATATGTCCATCATTTTTTGCGCCAGAGGCGAAATTTTCACCAACCGGCTGGCATGCTCTGGCGAAAAAATGACCACAGACAAGGCTTTCTCTTGTGGCCGTTTTTTCACATTATATATTCTAGCCATAGCCTGCTTGCTATTGGCTAGCCCGGCAAGTCCATAAACCGTATCCGTGGGCAAGGCGACCAGCTCCCCTGCCTGCAATAACCTAGCGGCTTCTCTAAAGCCCGCCATATTTGCCGTCATTATATTGGCCATCTAATTCTCGTTAAATTCAGTTTCTATTTGTAAGGTGATTTTATCGCCAATACCAAAACCGCTTAATGTTGTCAGCCCAAAATCCGAGCGCAGGAAAGTTCCTGTCGCAGAAAACCCCAACGTCTTGCCTTTATGGCCAAAAGATTTACCCGCGCCATTAAATGCGACATCCAAAGTCAAAGGTTTGGTCTGGCCACGAAATGCCAAATCACCCGTAATCAGACCCGTATTCTCTCCGGTTATTTTTATATTCGTGGAGGTAAATCTTATCTGCTTGTATTTCCCCGCGTTAAAATACTTGCCATCCTCGGCAATGGTTTTATCAAACTCTGTGTCGTCAGTGCTAACACTGGTCGGGTCTATAAGGATGTTCACGCGGCTATTTTCCGGCATGAGCGGATCAAAGAATAATGTACCGCTAATAGCATCAAAGCGAGCCGTATAATTAGAAATACCCGCATGGGATATGCGCCACACCACGCTAGTGTGGGTTGGGTCAAGAACATAATTCCCCGCAAGCTCCGGCGCCCGTTCTGTGGCTGGCGGCGTATAGCATGACGTCAAAAGTGCGAACGCTAGTATTGCCATTATGCTACGGGTTTTCATATTGATGCATTCCAAATCTACTGTATATCATGATATTACAGGAAATATAATTGATTGTATTGTGTAAAATTATCATAGATAACGGCGGGTCAAATTAAAGAGAGCATATGTCAAAGAAATCGAAACAAAAGCAAGACGACGCGGAGCCTAAAACCCGCAAAGAGGTAATCGTTGAAGAGGCAAAATTTTTTGCTGGCCTGGCGGTTTTTCTTTTACTTTTTTTCAACTTTGTCTTTGGGCACTTTAAGATTCCGAGCGAAAGCATGCAGCCGACTTTGGAGGTTGGCGATCATCTTTTTGTTAGTAAACTAACGTACGGCGCATCACGGGAATCTCTTATCTGGCCGTTTCGAAAATTGCCCCTGCCCGATGGACGTATATTCTCAAAAATGCCCAATCGAGGTGATGTGCTTGTGTTTCGAAACCCGAAATCTGGTATTATCATGATTAAGCGGTTGGTGGGCCTGCCGGGCGATAAAATACAGGTCGAGCATGGTCGCTTATATATAAATGGCAAAATGGTTGAGCGCACCGAAAAAGATGCTTTTTCCTACCGCGAGCATCGGGGCTTGGTTCAATCTATTGTGAAATACGAAGAACAGTTTGAGGGCGAGAAAAACCCTCACTTTATTTATGAACGCAATGATTTTTACCCCCTCGATAATAAAGGGCCATTTATAATCCCGCCAGAGAAATTGTTTTTTATGGGCGATAACCGCGATAATTCCGAAGACAGCCGTGCGCCGGGCGGGCCGGGGTTTGTTCCGCTCGACCATGTAATCGGGAAAGCTAAAATGATGGTTTATTCCTTGAAGCGCTGCAAAAAAGAAGAAGATTTACGGTGTCCACCAAGGCGGTTTTTCCTTAAATTATGACACACCAGCAACCAAGCAAAAAAGTAGACGATATCTTTCCCAAGGATATTATAATTTTGTGTCGTCACGGGGAGCCGGCGCTTTCACGTAAAACCCGCATGAACTGGCGCGGCTATAAATATTGGTGGGGACTTTACGACGAGGGCGGATTAGTGCCAGGACAGGATGCCCCGCGCGTCATCAAAGATTTAGCCAGACAAGCGGATATTGTCATCTCCAGCCCCCTAAGGCGTGCCGTTGAAACCGCCACATTGGCCAAAGGCGCTGCGCCCGACAAGCTGGAACCACTCATGGTGGAGGCCGGATTGCCGCCGCCCAATCTGGGTTATATACGGCTCAATCCGCCCACATGGGGTGTTTTGGCGCGAATATGCTGGATGGCCGGATTTTCCGGTGAGGTCGAAAGCCAGAAACGCGCCCGCAAGCGGGCAGAAAAAGCAGCAGATATTTTATCCGAAGAAGCAAAGGGCGGTAAAATGGTGTTCGTAGCCGCACATGGCTGGTTTAACCGCATGATGCGCCCTGCACTAAAGCGGCGCGGATTTGTTTGCGTCGAAGACCACGGTGATTTACACTGGAGCTATCGCCGTTATGAGAGAGAACAGGATCAAAAGGCAGAAAACACATGAGCGACATTAAAGATTTAAGTTTTGAAGACGCCCTATCGGAGTTGGAGAGCATTGTCTCCAAACTTGAGCGCGGTGATGCGCCTTTGGAGGAAAGCATTGATATTTATGAGCGTGGTGCAAGGCTTAAAAAACATTGCGAGAGCAAACTGAAATCAGCCCAGCTCAAGGTCGATAAAATCGTACTGGCTCCCAATGGTGATATTGGCACAGAGCCGCTCGATAGCGGCGGCTAAGCATTATGGCGCATGCCCACAATAAGTTCCAGACCCGCCTGGCCAGTATTGCCGCTGATATGGAAACCGTATTGGCGCAGGTCTTGCCAGAACCCGCCGGGCCACAAGCCCGTATAATGGAGGCCATGGCCTATGCGCTTTTGGGCGGCGGCAAAAGGCTGCGGCCTTTCTTGCTCATCGAAGCGGCGCATATGCTCGGTGCGAAAAACCAAGGTATTTGGCAAGCGGCGGCGGCATTGGAATGTGTGCATGTTTATTCGCTTATCCACGACGACTTGCCCTGTATGGATGATGACGATTTACGGCGCGGTAAGCTCACACTTCATAAAGCGTACGATGAAGCCCTCGCCGTTTTGGCGGGCGATGCGTTGTTGACATTAGCATTTGAAATTCTTGCGCAGGATAATGTGCATCCAGACGCCGGCATACGCTTACAGTTAATTTCGGATTTGGCGGAAAGTTCAGGCACGCACGGCATGATTGGCGGGCAGGTTATTGATATTTATGCAGGAGATGGCGCCCAAGATGAAGCGCTCATCACCCAGCTTCAAGCACTTAAAACAGGAGCGCTTATTCATTATAGCGTTCTTGCCGGGGGCAGGTTGGCGGGCGCTACGGATTTTGATCTGCAAAATTTAAGCGCCTATGCCAACGCGCTGGGTCTTGCCTTTCAAATCCGTGACGACATTTTGGATGTGGAGGGCGATAGTAGCGTTATGGGCAAGCGCACAAACAAAGATGCCGGTCTTGGAAAGGCCACATTCGTTTCTATACATGGACTGGAAGGTGCCAAGCAAATGGCACAGGATTTGGGCGAACGGGCAAAATCTGCCCTGAAACCCTACGGAGAAAATGCGGATATACTGTGTAGCACGGTTGATTTTGTTCTGAATCGACAGAAATAAGTGAACTTAGTTATAAACTGCGCTAAGCACAAATTATGGAAGACAATAAAATGTTGCATAAAACGCAAATTTTAGATCGGGTCAACATACCTGCGGACATGCGCGATCTGGACACGGAGCAGCTTAAAAGACTCGCAGATGAAGTACGCGCTGAAGTTATCTCGTCCGTATCTGTGACGGGTGGCCATTTGGGTGCAGGTCTTGGCGTGGTCGAGTTAACCGTAGCCATTCATCATGTTTTCGATACGCCCCATGACAAGCTTATCTGGGACGTGGGCCATCAATGTTACCCCCACAAAGTCCTGACCGGACGCAAAGACCGTATGCGCACTATTCGTCAAGGGGGCGGCCTGTCCGGCTTTACCAAACGTACCGAAAGCGAATATGATGACTTCGGCGCGGGTCACGCGTCAACCTCTATTTCAGCTGGACTTGGTATGGCCGTATCTAGCGCCCTTCAGAATACGGACCGCAATGTTGTCGCCGTGATTGGTGACGGGTCTATATCGGCGGGCATGGCCTATGAGGCGATGAATAATGCCGGGGCTATGGATGCAAGGCTCATCGTTATTCTGAACGATAATGATATGTCCATCGCGCCGCCTGTTGGTGCCATGTCTGCACATTTGGCGCGTATAGTGTCTTCGCGCGGTTATCGAAACTTTAGAGGTGTCGCTAAAGGCTTGGTCGAGAAAATGCCAGAGCCGATAAAATCCACAGCCCGCAAGGCAGAGGAATACACACGCGGCATGGTTACAGGCGGTACATGGTTCGAAGAGTTAGGCTTTTACTATGTCGGTCCAGTGGACGGTCATGATTTGGATCATCTTTTGCCTGTCCTTAAAAATGCCAAAGCCATGAAAAATGGTCCCGTTCTAGTGCATGTGGTCACGCAAAAAGGCAAAGGCTATAAGCCCGCTGAAGACGCGGCGGATAAGTATCACGGTGTCTCCAAGTTCAATGTGGTCACAGGTGTGCAGAGCAAATCCGTGGCCAAAGCCCCCAGTTACACCAAAGTGTTTTCAGACGCGCTGATAGCCGAGGCCAAACGCGACGACAAAATTGTTGCCATCACCGCCGCCATGCCCAGCGGCACAGGACTTAACCATTTCGCCGATAAATTCCCGAGCAGGTGCTTTGATGTCGGCATAGCCGAACAACACGCCGTAACCTTTGCGGCGGGTCTGGCAGCAGACGGGATGAAGCCGTTTTGCGCCCTATATTCCACATTCCTCCAGCGCGGTTATGACCAGGTAGTGCATGATGTGGCCATTCAAAAACTGCCCGTGCGCTTTGCTATTGATCGCGCCGGATTAGTGGGTGCCGACGGCCCAACCCATGCAGGTACTTTTGACATTGGTTTCATGGGTGCTTTGCCCGGTATGATTTCCATGGCCGCTGCTGACGAAATTGAATTGGCGCGCATGGTAGCGACTTCAGTCGCCATAGATGACCGTCCCAGCGCCTTTCGTTTTCCGCGCGGCGAAGCTACGGGGCTGGTTATGCCGTCCAAGATAGAGCCGCTGGAAATCGGCAAAGGTTGTATCGTTAAAGAAGGGTGCAAGATTGCGATTTTATCACTCGGTACAAGGCTCGGCGAAGCTCTTAGGGCGGCTGAAGATTTAGACGCGCTTGGCCTGTCAACCACGGTTGCCGATGCACGTTTTATCAAACCACTGGACAAAGACCTTATCCGTCAATTGGCCGACGAACATGAAGTCCTCATCACTATTGAAGAGGGGGCTATGGGGGGATTTGGTGCGTTTGTGATGAACGAATTGGCGGAAAGCGGTAGGCTTGAGCGGGGTATTAAAGTGCGCGCAATGGTATTACCAGATATGTTCATTGATCACGACACGCCGGAACTGATGTATAAGCAGGCTGGACTAGATGCCCAAGCGATAGTCGAGAAAGTATTTTCGGTAATAGGTCGTGATATGGCCGAAACCGCGTTTTTGGCTTAAAAACTGATTATGCCTTGCGCTTTGCGAAAGTGGTTTGCAATGCTTATCACTGAATATGCCATTTCACTATTTCGCAAAACCGTTTGAATATTTACACGGTTCCAACGCCCTTCCGTTAACCTTTTGTTAGCTATAAATTTGCATACCTAAGCTGTTTATTTTTTGTTAAGGGTTTGGTTATGGCAACCGTCAAATTTTTAGGGCTTTTAAGTGCTGGTTCGGTGCTCGTAGCCGTGTCGATTGTGGCTGTGGCCGGCCCAGGTTCTAACTCCCCGTTCGCCAACAAAAAACCAAAAGCCTGGGAAGCGCCCGCCGCGTCAACTCAACAATCTATGCCGCAATATACAAAACCATCTGCGCCGGTTCAATCCCAATTTCGCTCTCAAATCCAGACTAAGCCATTGGTACAGGTTCCGTCGCAGGTGCAATCGCAATACCGAAAACCAAATACCAGTTACGGGAATACTTTGGCGGGCGGCGCTTATTATCCCGGCAAGAAACCCAGCTGGCAATCACCACCCGATCAGCGCCCACAAGTCGCAAGCCCATATGTACAAAGTCCGCAAACCGCTCCGTCGGTTCAAGTGCCCCCATGGGCCAATAAAACATATCAAGAATCGCGCCAACAAAACTGGCCAGTAAAACCTCCATTTGGGCAAAAGCCCGGCCAGGTGCCTGCATGGGCACAAGAGGTGGCGCAAAATGGAAATCAAGGAAGTGCGCAAAACATACAAAATAGCGCACAAAGCCAAAACTCCTCCGGCTACCAACCCGCTTACGCAGGTATTCCCGGCTACAACACCCAAAACCAACCCAGAAACGGCGTACAAAAACCACAATGGCAACAACAAGCGCCGAGCTATGACCAAAACTACGATACAGCTCAACAAGCTAGTTATGGCCAACCCCCACAATCCGCCCCTGCTCTGCGCGGCGGTTCCAGGCCATCATGGCTAAAGCGGCTCGGAGGAGGGTTGCAAACCGTATTTTCCGGCCATGCCAAAGTCGGTGTCGCTGCCGTAGACCGGAGCGGTGCAGAAGTGACCGCAGAAAGCATTGTCGATTTGGATGCGCGGCTTGAGGTCAGCGCCATCACCGAAGGCGGGTTGGAATACGGCGCAGGTCTGCGGGTACGCGCTCAGCGCGATCGGTATAGGCGCGGTTTTGGTGGTTTGGTTGGGGATTGCCCGGCTGGCGTTGCCGATTGCGCATCAGTTCTGGTCGGGGGCAATACCCGTTCTGTGAAAGGTCATACCAGCCAGTTTTACAATAGCGGGCCGGATGATCGCCGCGAAACACAAGTGGCGCTTGAGGGCGCCTATTTGTTCTTGCGGTCGGCTTATGGTGATTTTGTTGTTGGCCGCGATGATGGTTCAGCTTTTCTTTTTTCCATAGGTGCGCCGTCCTTGGTCGCGGTCAATGCATCCAATTCACCCGTCGACTATACGGGTTTGGATAGTGTGAAAACTTATAATGACGCGTCCGGCTTTGCTGAAAAAATTGCCTATACCAGTCCAAGATTACTGGGCGATACAGTCGGTGTTGGCGTGCAACTTGGTTTATCTTATGCACCTAATGCCCGCGCTTGCGGCGTGGACTATTGTGTCCGGAGCAACCCGGCGGGTGCCCTTGACCCGTTCGCGCCAGAGATCAAAAACATTTTTGAAGTCGGGTTAGCTCTTGACCGTAAATTCGCCAGCGGCCTATCAGCGGAGCTGACGGGCACTTATGCGCGCGGTAGTGAAGACAGCGGCATTCTAAACGGCGGAACGGAAGTGTTTGATAGTCTGAAAAGTTACGGGCTTGGACTGGAGCTTAAATATTCAGATTTTACCTTTGGAACATCCTTTTTAAAATCAAATAACGGGTTTGCGGGTCAAGGGGATTATGTGGCCTATGATGCCGGCATTACTTGGAAGCCGTCCAATTGGGGTATCACGGCCAGCTACGGCCATGCCGACGACGATATAGCCAATATTACATCTGACCAAGGCGTGCTTGCGCTTAGCTATGATTTGGGCAAGGTGCGTCTCGGCACTGGCGTGCAATATATAAAGCGTGATGTACCTCTGGTCGTTGGTGCCGTGCGCACCAAAAACAAACAAGATGCGGCCGCTTTGTTCTTCGAAGCTGGTATTGATTTCTAGTTTCTACCGCGCGTTTATTCATCCTCAACCCGGGCTTCAAGCGCCGCTTTGTTCAACACGAACAACCGCCTACCATCGCGGCGTAAAACACCGTCCTTGACCAGGTCAGAAATGGCGCGGGATATATTTTCCCGGTCAGTATTTAGCTGACGCGCCGTTTGTGCCAACACCAAATTGGGGAATATTGCATATTCACCATTAGGTTCCGGCCATTCTGCACACTGGGATAAAATTTTTGCACACATGCGCGTTGTCATATTCAGCGCCACCCGTTCGTATAATTGGGTGGTGGTTTTATCGAGCCTGAACACCAATTCACGCATTAACCACAAAGAAATATCTGGATGGTTTTCGAGCAATGCCAAAAAATCAACCTTGGAAACTATCGCGGTTTTAGTTTCTTTTGCGGCGACAACACTGGCGCTGCGCACACCGCCTGTAAGTGCTGCCATCTCGCCAAATGTCTGCCCCGAACCTAATTTACTATACCAAATCTCTCGCCCGCGCGACGAATAACCCGTAATATTGACTTGGCCCTCTAGGATAAAATAAACCGCCCCGCCCTTGTCGTCTTCGTTGATAATAGTGGTTTTAGCCTCAAAGGTCTTAAACACTGCGATTTTGCGCAGAGTTTCATTGCTACGAATCGGATCGCTAAAGCTGGAAAATCTATTTGTCATACTTTGCCCGCCATATTGGAACCTTTTGCCCAGATAATAATCTAACACGTATACACACTCGGTGCAACATTCGTAAAAAAGCGACATTAGGGCAAAATTAATTATAAAACCGTGATAAACCTCACGCTTACTTGGCAATCATTTGGGTTATACAATCGGTGGGCGTGAAACCTAGAACCCTGATACAGACCGGTAATTACACCGCTCATATCCCCAGCGTATCAGGGAACTAGGCCGCTCCCACCAATGGATTAGGTACTCTCTCTTATCCAATGACCCCCAAACTTGACCTGCCCAGTGCATATTTTTGCGGCAGGTTTTTTTGTGGAAAATGGAATAACGGATACACAATGTTCGGCCATAGGTCCCTCTTCCCATGCACAATGCCCACCCAAGAGGATACCTTGAGCGTTATAATATTCAAAGCGTGAAATAGCCCACCATCCCGGCCAGAGGTGCCCATACCACAGACCAATGGGTAGCCTGCCCATGTGCTTGCCAATACGCCCCAGCGGGTCGCGCCAATATTCGTGTTCGGTGCCAAGGGGCGCAGCCTTGCCCTTGACGGTTTTGCGCCAATAGCGCATGCGGTAAACACATACCCGCCCGCGCCCAGAGAAATGCGCAAGCCATTCCGTAAACTGCCCCGGCGTCAGGTTCCGTCCTGCGAGAATAAAATAAGGACGGTTATCATGAGCTGGCGCAATGTCGCGCTCGCCAAAGCGTCGCCAATAGCGGTTGGGTACATAGGGGCGGCGCACAGTTTCGCGAGACTGTGCCTGTAAATGCGTATGCTCCAAACAGTATTGGAACCACAACATCAACCAAGCCAAGAAACTATTTACGCCACTAGATGTGTCACTGGATACACTATTGGCCAAACCCAACTGTGAAGCCGCGAGCCTATTTTTCCATTTCTGTCCAGTCAAAACTTCCATCCCACAACATTAAGGGTAAGCGGGAAACCATGGATGCGTTTTTGTATTTATTTTTATAAAAACAATAAATACAATGGCTTAACAGGGTGCGAAGCCAGAAAAACCGTGGATACAGTTTGAAAGCCACTAGCTTCACGCCCCTCACCTTGTTCCTCTCCCTATGGGAGAGGAGACCCAAGCACTGGTTTGAGGTTGTGAAGTAACCAGAAAATTCCACTTACTTGTTCTTATTCCTTTGAATAAACCCGTAGAAATGTGATTTGCTCATAATGTGTTGCAAAACACAAAAAATAGAGACACCGTCTCCTCTCCTTTTGGGAGAGGAACAAGGTGAGGGGCTTGAAGCTAGTGGGTTGTGCAGCGTTTGATTATCTATTTGCGATAGCCCTGCCCCGCAGGAGAAAATATGTTTCCAATTACAAATTGCTATAGTTTCGGTTCACCAACACGCCGCGCAAGCACCTGCGCTACGGGGAGGCATTCCTTATGGTCACTGTCACCTAATTCGGTAGCTGTGGGGGTGTTGAAAAAGTACCGTGCTCTCTAATATTTTGTCATATGCCTGCGTTATTCCAGAAATTCGGCCTGTTTTGCTTATGTTGGGTTGTAAAAATGTCGAAAAACTAAATAAAAAGTAGTTCAACTTGTATCACTCTCGACTTTTCCAACACCCCCACAGTAAGCGAATTACTCGTAATATAACTAGGCAGTGTTTCTCTGGAACAAATCTGACATTGCGCCTTCTAATCTCAGGCTGCTTTGCCTTGCATTATCGGGATTGCTTCCAACCCCTTCATTAAATCCGCCAAAATATCTGCCGGGGTTTCTAGGCCCACAGACAAACGGATTAGGCCGTCGGTAATGCCGTGGCTGGCGCGTTCTTCTGGGGTGTAAGATGCGTGGGTCATAGAGGCTGGGTGCTGGATTAAGCTATCGGGATCGCCGAGACTTACGGCGCGTTTAACCAAGCTCAGCGCGTTCATCATAGTCCGGCCAGCTTCGATACCGCCCTTAAGTTCAAAGGCGATCATACCGCCAAAATAGCGCCCTGAGCCAAGCGAGGAAATACCCTTGGGATACATTTGTTTCAGAGCAAGCCTGTGGTCAGGGGAAGATTTAAGGCCTGGGTAAAACACTTGCTGCACTGCCGGGTGGGCTTCTAATTCCTCAGCAATCATCATGGCGGTGGCGCAATGCCTGTCCATGCGCAGTTCAAGCGTCTTCATGCCGCGCATAATTTGGTGCGCGGTCAGAGGCGACATCACCGCACCCGTCATATCTTTCAGGCCCTCAACGCGAATGCGCAACATCAATTCCGCTGAACCCGCGACCAAGCCAGCGATTAAATCCCCATGTCCACCCAAATATTTTGTCGCAGAATGGACGACCAAATCTGCACCCAATTCTATGGGGCGGGTTAGATAGGGTGTGGAATATGTATTGTCGACCACAGAAGTTAGACCCTTAGCTTTGGCGATTTCGCAAATGGCCGCAATGTCCACCAAACGCATATTCGGATTGGCCGGGGTTTCAAAATAGACGATTTTTGTATCCGCGCTAATGGCCGCTTCGAAAGCGTCTACATTTTGCAAATCAACATATTTTATCTTGACCCCGAACTTGGTCAAGCCGTGCTCCATAAATGCAAATGTGCAACCGTACAAAGTCTCGTCGGCAATGATTTCGTCGCCTGCCGACAGCAAAGTCCAAAGTGTGGACGCTATCCCGCCCATGCCGGATGCAAAGCCAACCGCCGCCGCAGCGCCCTCTAGCGCCGCAAACCGCCGTTCAAGTATATCTACGGTCGGGTTGGAAACCCGCGAATAAAAATGCCCGGCAAGCTCGCCCTCAAACATGGCCGCACCCTGCTCTACTGTCTCGAACGCAAATGTCGATGTCATATATACGGGCGGCACCAAAGCGCCGTATTGGTCAGGCGTGGCGCCCGCATGGATAGCCTGCGTGGCGAAACCCATATTTGAAGTATCGTGATTTTTATGGTCATTTACAGATGACATATTGCTCTCCATGTGCATTTTCGTGCAATATACGCCAAAACTTGCGCCATGCACTTGCGTTTATAGCTTAGTATTATAGTATATTGGCAGATTAAGGAGATTTACCGCCCATGGACGCAATAGACCGCAAGATAATTCGCGCTTTGCAGCAAGACGCACGCCTGACCAATCAAGATTTGGCCGCCCGTGTCGGCCTATCCCCATCGCCGTGCCTACGCCGTGTACGCAAATTGGAGCAAGACGGAATTTTCGCAGGATATACGGCTTTGGTGGATCAAGAAAAGTTTGGGCTACCGATAAATGTGTTTGTCAATATTCGCCTTGAAAAACCGTCTACGGAGACCATACGCGCCTTTGAAAAAGCCATAGAAAGCATAGACGCCGTAGTGGAATGCTATTTGATGACGGGAAACCGTGACTACTTGCTGCGCGTGGTTAGCAGCGACCTTAAATCCTACGAACACCTAGTGCGCGACCGTCTAACCACGATTCCTGGCGTCCTGAGTTTAGAAAGTAGTTTTGCTTTTGGCCAGGTTAAACGGACAAATATTCTGCCGTTTACGCCCTGATACCGATACAGCGCACCGCATCTATAGTCTTTGTACGAGAGGATAGCGGGATGGGGGTATTTGAACTTATCATGGGGTCGCGGATATAGAAGCCTTGCTTGCTATCGCGCACCACCATTGCCCAATGGGTTCTGCTATTTGGCAAATTAAACCGCACCAAAGGATAATATCCCGCCGACAAACACGACCGCACCGCCGCATTATCTTTGCGGTCATAGAAAACCGTTTCGGCTTTACCGGACGTGGCTTTCTCAAGCCCACTCCACACCAGCCAACCACGAGAATTGAACCCGCCGTAAGCTTTAAGCCTATAGGCCAAATCACCGGGATCTGTCTGAAAGCCCAAATTAACTAAAGCCATGGCCGCCGCCGTCACCAAACAACCATCGCTGGCAAGGCTCTCCCCCGAACCACCAAGAGTTTGCCGCGCCCAGCGTTTATCAGTTTGCAAGAACTGCACTTTGTCGGGCAAATGCAACCCCGATTGGGATTGCAGCGTTGGCCGTGTCACAGGCGGTGTCGAAGGCATGGTTGAGCATGCGGTAAGCACCAACGAGCCAGCCAAGCCCAAGCAAATATGTGAAGTACGTCCCATGAAATGTTGGTAACATGCAAATACTAAGAAACTAAAAACCTATTTCCCCTAAAACCGCTCACCCCTGCGTATGCAGGGGTCTATCTATTAGCTATCGGGTTTCACAAAATACCTTGCGATGGATACCTGCATTCCCCGCCTACGCGGGGATATACGGAGACAGGTATGAGCGGAAAATTGGGATATTGGTGTTTTAAACTTCAGCCCTGCAAACGCCGCTCAATAGCGTCCCAGGACAGGGCGGCGGCATCTATGCCTGTGAAGCGTTTTAGCTCGTTTATGCCTGTGGGTGAGGTCAGGTTTATTTCGGTCATTTTATCGCCAATCACATCAATACCGACGAAAATTTGCCCGCGTTCTTTGAGCATTGGACCGATAGTCGCGCAGATTTTTAGATCGGATTTGGACAGAGTAATAGCTTCGGGAGTCCCGCCCACATGCAGATTAGAGCGGGTTTCGCCCTTGGCTGGCTTGCGGTTAAACCCGCCTGCAATTTCGCCGTCAATCAGAATAATACGCTTATCACCCTTGGACACATCCTTGAGGAAGGCTTGGGCAATGATAGGCTCGCGGGAGCTTTCGAAAAACATTTCCAGCAATGATGTATAATTACTGTCACCGTCTCGAACTAAAAACACACCCGCGCCGCCGTTCCCGTAGAGGGGCTTGAGGATAATATCTTTGTGTTTGGCGCGAAATGCGTCGATAGAGGTTTTATCACGGCTGATCAGAGTATCAGGGATTAAATCAGGAAATTCCAGCGGGATGATTTTCTCGGGGCATGAGCGCACCCACTTTGGATCATTACACACCAGAGTTTTCCCCTCCAGCATTTCCAAAATATGCGCCGCCGTAATATAGGACATATCAAAGGGTGGGTCTTGGCGCATCCAGACCACGTCCACATCGACCGCCAAATCCAAAATAACTTCATCGCCGAAGGTCACATGGTTGCCCTTTTCGCGGCGAAGCGTCATAGGCCGTGCGCGCGCCTCAACCCGCCCGGCATTATAACTCAATTGTTCCGCGCCGTAAGAATACAGAACCGCCCCCCGCCCCTGTGCCTCCATAGCCAGCGCGAAGCTGGAGTCCGCGTCAATATCCACACCCTCCATCGGGTCCATTTGAAATGCTACTCTATATGTCATGCAGACTATGTGGAGGAGCTGCACACGAATTTCAATGGGGAATCGTTCACAAATACTTGAAAGAATTGACCTGTGACAATTCACCATGCTCAATTCTGTGAAATATTATCTAGCATAACCCTGCTGTGTTAGAAATGGAGAGCGGAATGTATTTTGATATATTGGTGATTGGAGCCGGGCCAGCCGGGTTAGCATTTTCGTCTCTGGCTTCAGATATGGGGCTTACCGTTGGCTTGTTTGACCGCCAAACAAAAACTGCACTTTCCAAGCCCGAAAATGATGGTCGCGACATAGCCGTGTCGGAAGCTTCGCGGAAAATCTTGGCTGATCTTGGTGCATGGACGATGATCGACGAGGCGGACATCTCACCTATTCGCGCCGCTAAAGTCGTGGACGGAGATGCGCCGTTCGCGCTAGACTTCAACCCTAGCTCTGCGGGTGCAGACAAACTTGGTAATATTATCTCCAACCATATTATTCGCCGTGTACTTTACACCGTGGCCGCCAAAAAAGACAACATCACTTGGTTTACAGGTATAGAGGTGGAGGCTCTAAGGCGTGATACAAATGCCGCAATAATCACCCTCGCAGATGGTCAAACTTTCACATCCCAATTGGCTATTGCTGCCGACACACGCTTTTCGCAAATTCGTCGCGACGCGGGCATCAAAGCCGATATGCACGATTTTGGCCAAACCATGATTGTTGGACGTATGCACGGTACCACACCCCACAACCATATTGCCCATGAGTGTTTCCGTTATGACGGCGGCTTGGCTATTTTGCCGCTTAACAATGATATAGCCTCGGTCGTTCAAACATTCTCAGCCGAAGAGGCCGCGCGCTTCATGGCTATGAACGACCAAGACTATGCGCACGCCACAGAGCCGCGCCTAAAAGGATTGATGGGTAAATTAACCCCGACTAGCAAGCGGGCTTCTTACCCTCTCGTCGGTGTCTATGCCCAGCAATTTTACGCAAAACGCCTCGCCTTGGTTGGCGATGCCGCCGTCGGCATGCATCCGGTTACCGCTCACGGGTTTAACTTTGGTATCCAAGGTATTGCCAATTTGATAAGGCATTTGCGCAAGGCAAATGCACGCGGTTTAGACCTCGGCAATGTCGGCGCTCTCAAAGCCTATAATACGGATCACCGCCGATTGACATGGCCGCTCTATCAGATGACTGAAAAAATGATGGGACTTTATACGACCAACACAATCCCCGCCCGCCTCGTCCGCAAAGCCGCACTCGTCGCCGCCCAAACCGCCATACCTGTCAAAGATGTGCTCATGGCAAAACTAACAGACGTTCCGGTCAAAAAAATGATTGCCAGTAAAGTAGCGGGCAAATTACCAATACCGCCCAAATTGCCAGGCCTCTAATAATTCCCGATATTAGCTAAAATTTCTATCGCCGCCGCCTTTGGGTCGTCCGCTTGCGTAATTGGCCTGCCGACGACTATGTGGGACGCGCCGTCTCTTAGGGCGTCTTTTGGCGTGGCTACGCGTTTTTGGTCACCTTTGTCGCCTCCGGGCATGCGGACGCCAGGGGTTATTATTAGGAAATTATTGGGAACAATTTTGCGGATGTTTTTTGCTTCTAGGGGGGAAGAGATTACGCCGTCTACTCCAATATCGACCGCTTGGCGAACACGGTGCATGACCAATTCTTCCACGGTATTGAAATAGCCCATGTCGTAAAGTGATGTATCGTCCAGCGAAGTTAAGACTGTAACCGCCATGATTTTCAAACCGCTGTCACCGCGCCCGTCCACTGCCGCCGCCATGACATCAGGCGTGGCATGGACCGTGAGCAAGTCCGCGCCCGCTTCGGTGATAGAGCGCGTAGCTTTTTCCACTGTGGCGCCGATGTCGTGTAGTTTGAAATCCAGGAATACGTTTTTGCCCATGCGCTTTAATTCGCGGCCAAATTCTGTGCCGCCTAGGGGGAGTAGCTGTAGTCCTATTTTATAAGACACCACCGCATCACCGAGCGTTTCGACCATCGCACGAGCCGCTTCTATGTCCGGTAAATCCAGAGCTACATATAGCCTTGGATCAGCTATTTTGGGGTCGGCTCTCATTTCTTGTCTTTTCTAAATTTTTCTGAATTCCTGTTCATGAGTTTTAGCGCCCAGCTTTCCGGGAGCAACCGCGCCAAAAGCGCGATCATTTTATTGGCATTGCCTGGAATGTGGACGGCGCGGTTTCGGCTCAGAGCCATAAAGCCGCTCTCGGCCACTTCTTCCGCCGTCATCCACATCCAGTCCGGTAATTTATCCACCGCACCGCGTGTTTTGTTGACATCGTGAAATTCGCTATAGGTGAAGCCGGGACACAAGGCGGATACTTTGATATTGTGTTCTTGCATTTCCAAATTTAGAGACTGGGAAAATTTTATCAAAAAGCTTTTCGTCGCTCCGTAAAGTGTATGCCCCCGCGACCCCGGTACATGCCCGGCCAAGCTGGCTACATTGATGATGCGGCCAAAGCCGCGCTCGACCATATCGTCCAAAACCAGCCGCGTCATCTCGCACGGCGCTTCTAGCATTACGGTCAAAAAATCCTTGTGGGCTGGCCATTCATTTTCTGTGAAATTTCCGGTCAGACCGTAGCCCGCATTATTAACCAGCCCGTCAATATGGGTGGTTTTTTTGGCCAGCCTTTCCAGAATATCAGCACAAGCGCCGGGCTTGGCCAAGTCAGCTACAATGATATGGGATGTCGCACCAAATTCTTCCTTAAGCTCTTGCGCCAGCTTTACCATAGGGTCTTCTCGCCGTGCCGTCAGAGCCAAGTCCCAGCCCGCATTCGCGAACTCCCGTGCCAGCGCCGCACCGATGCCTGCCGATGCGCCCGTGATTAAACAGACTGGCCGTTTTTTATTTTTGTTTTTTACCATGACGCGAAACTACAAGCCTGCAAGATTACCGCAAGCCTAAATATCTGGCATTGCCATTTTACGCCGCGCGCAAGATGCCAGTACAGTATTGCGGAGTAGGCAAGCAATCGTCATAGGTCCCACACCGCCAGGTACAGGGGTAATCGCACCTGCTCGTTTGACAGCAGCATCAAAGTCCATATCGCCAACGAGCTTGGTCTTACGCTTGAATTTCGGGTTGTCATTCGCGACACGGTTAATGCCGACATCTATCACGATAGCGCCTTTTTTAATCCAATCACCTTTGAGCATCAATGGGCGACCAACGGCGGCAACCAATATATCGGCGCTCCGACAGACTTTGTCCAAGTTTTTGGTGCGGGAATGGGCGATGGTGACTGTGCAATTTTGTTCAAGGAATAAAAATGCGGCAGGCTTACCGACCAAAATTGAACGCCCGACTATAACGCAATGTTTGCCAGATAAGCTATCGCCATCCTTAAGGGCGCGCTTGGCCAATATGACACAGCCTTCCGGTGTACACGGACGCAAGCCCGGCTTGCCAAGCGACAAGCGCCCAGCGTTTATTTCCGTCAAACCATCAACATCTTTGGCTGGTTCGATAGCGGCAATGACTTTGTCAGTGTCGATGAGTTTCGGAAGCGGGAGTTGCACCAAAATACCGTCGACCTTATCGTCGGCATTCAGATCGTGGATTAAATTTATAAGGGTTTTCTCGTCAACATCCGCTGGCAATTTATGCTCTATACTGCCCATGCCAGCTTCTTTGGTGAATTTGTGCTTGGATTTTACATAGACCTGAGAGGCCGGGTCTTCGCCGACCAATACTACTGCCAGTGTCGGTACATAGCCATAGGTTAATTTCAACTCATCCACTGCTTCGGTGACATTTGCGCGAACGCTGGCTGCAATAGTTTTACCGTCAATGAGGCTTGCCGTCATGACTTACCCTACAAAATGCTTCCGGTCGCTTGAAACGACCTCAACACGTCCAAAATAAAATAGAGACCAAATATGACGACAAGCGGCGATAAATCCAGCCCGCCAATAATTGGTATCACTCGCCGAATGGGGCCAATGACCGGCTCAACCAAGGCATCTAATACAGACAATATTTGACGTATTGTGGGATTACGCGGATCAATAACGCCAAATGCCCGCAACCAACTGGCAATCACCCAAATGATAAGTATGAGCAAATATATATTGATAATACTCATCAATAGATTGACTAGTGCATATGACATATTTTCTCCATTTTCATCTTATTAAGCGCGGATAACCTGCGTGGCAATCACAAAAATTTTATCTTACATAATTCCGCCAAGTGCACCTTTGACGCCATCGATGATAAATTGTGCCGCCAGAGCGGCTAATAAAAACCCGAGCACGCGGGTTAGGACATTGGTAAATGTCTTGCCCATCAGCTTCATCAAAAAACCTGCAATGAGGAATGAGAACAAAGTGATGAGAAGCACAGCCGAAAGAGCGGCCATAATAGATGCCACGTCCACCGTGTTGTCAGCATCGGACATCAATAACAAAAGTGAAGCGATAGTGCCGGGGCCGGCAATCATAGGAATGCCCATAGGGAAGACGGATATATCTTCGGGGTCGTCAGTGGCTTCCAAAGCTTCTTCTGCGCGGTTCTCCCGGCTTTCCGTGCGCTGCTCAAACACCATCTGCAATGCGATGATAAACAACATGATACCACCTGCAATACGCAGAGCATTAAAATCAATGCCAAGGGCATGGAAAATATGCTCGCCGAAAAATGCGAATACAAACAATATCCCCGAAGCAACGGCCACGGATTTAAACGCCATAATACGCTGATGCTTTTTGCTCGTGCCCTGGGTCAGGCTTGCGAAAATCGGCGCACAGCCAGGCGGATCGATGATGACAAACAACACCGCAAACGCCGCCAAAAATAATTCATAATTAAACATATTTGCCCAATAGCCGAACACCGCACCAGCCGCAAGCCTGCAAAGCAATAATAGCTATGCAAAAAATGGATGCTGGCATGTGACAATATGCCAACAGGTCATTGTCATATAAATTTTAAAATTTACTGGTATTGCGGGCGTGTTTGTGCAAATCGGCACACTTTATAGACCAAACACTTTTTGTCTGAGGTTAGACATGAAAAAATTATTAGCTGCGACCCTATTAGTTGCCAGTACCGCCGCTATATCTTTACCAGCCATTGCGAGTGATGATAGTTTAGGCAAGAATAGCTCTAATATCTTGAACTTATTTCATGGCGCCCCCAAAATTAAAGACGCAGACGGGAATTACTGGAAACTGCGTGGGCGGCTTTTTTGGGACGGAGCAGCAATATCTGAAACGCCCATTAATGGTGTCGAAAATAATTTTGATGACAGCGAGTTTCGTGCGGTGCGCATCGGCATAGAAGGTAAATACGGCAAGTTTAAATTTAAAACCGAAGTCGATTATGAGGGCGGTGAGACAACGGTTAAAGATTTGTTTTTTACGTGGGCGGGGCCTTTGGATATAAGTGTTGGTCAAATGAAAGCGGGCCTGACCTTGGAAGAATTAAATTCCGCCCGACACTATACCTTCATTGAACGCGGTATGATCACAGATGCCATTGGTTATGATCGTCGTATTGGGGTCAATGCTGGCAAGTCCGGCGAAAACTACTCCTTAAATGCTGGCGTGTTTGGTAATTCCGTAGACGGTGCCGTGGACGGTGCGCCGACTAACACCATTTGGGCGGCGCGCGGCACTTACGCCCCCGTCCTCAAGAAAGGCCGGGTTGTCCATATTGGCGCATCAATGCGCCATACCAACAGAGCGCTCGGTGCGCCCAAACATTCTGCCCGCTGGGGACCTCATTTGGCGAGAGAAAAAATCAAACCTATTATCGGGGGTGATGCTTTATTGTACGGCCTAGAAGCCGCAACTGTTATAGGCGCGTTCCATGGACATATTGAATTTATTAAGGAAGACGGCAATTTAGGTTCGGTAGAAGGCGGCTTTATTCAAGCGGGGTATTTCCTAACCGGTGAAATTCGCAACTATAAAGCCAAATCAGGGCAATTTTCCCGCACTAAACCGCTCAACCCGCTCTCCAAAGGCAGCTTTGGCGGCTGGGAAGTTGCCGCACGGTTTGATAGGCTCGACGCACGAAATGCAGGCGACGAAAAAGTCGATGCGTGGACTGTCGGTTTAACATGGTATCCAGAAAGCCATTTGCGATTGCGGCTTAATTATACTGATGCTAGTGGTGATTTGTTTTCCGCCAAAGGGTTATATACGCGATTGCAGATAGACTGGTAAGACGCTACGGTGCTCCTAAACAGGAGAAACCCATGGTCAAATATTTATCAACACCCCTCGTCATTATTGCCGCTTTCAGTTTGCTAGGGTGTGAACCCAAAACGTCCCAGGCACCTATTGCTACCGAACCTGCACCCGTTGCCGCGCCGACATTGTCAGCGCAAGACCAATTTTGGGGTGGACTCAACTTGCTGTGCGGGAAATCTTACGCGGGAAAGTTGGTTAGCTCCGATGAGGTTGATGCAGATATGGCGGACAAAGAAATGGCCATGACCGTCAACTGTACGGGTAAAGACATCCGCATCCCGTTCGCTGTCGCGGACAACCGCTCACGCACATGGGTGTTTAGCCAAACCGAGACCGGGCTTCATTTGTCCCATCAACACAACCACGAAGATGGTAGCGAAGACAATGTTAGCCAATACGGCGGCGACACGGCTACGGACGGCACGGCGACACGTCAAGAGTTCCCGGCAGATGGTTTCTCTATCGCCCTCTTTATGTTACAAGATTTAGAAGCCTCAATGGCCAATGTTTGGGCTGTAGAAATTACGTCTGAAATCTACGCCTATGAACTGAACCGCGAAGGACGCCATTTTCGCGTTGAATTTGATTTGACCAAAGAAATCAATACGCCTGTTATCCCCTGGTAAACCCGAATATGGCACATTATTTCACCCAACCTGCTCGTCTAGAAAATCTTTGAGCAGTGCCGCATAAGGCTCCGACTGGTCGCCCCAATGGGGGGTGATTTGGGTTAGGGCGGCGTAGACGCCTTCGTGAATTATGGTTTTTGGGGAACCACGCAAGCCCCGCAAATTTGCATAGGGTAGCCAATAGGTGAAATGGGCGGTTAGGCGTTCAGATAGGATTTGCTTTTCGCCCGGGCGGAAATTTAGATGCCCGCTCGCTTCGAGACCAGAAAGCAAACGCTCGAAGGTGTTTTGCATGAGGGATAATAGCCGCATGAATTTTGGTTTTAACTCTGGGATACGCTCTAGCAGGGAGGTGAGATTGAGGAAGAAAAACCGGAAATCATTGATCTCTTCAAAAATGATATAGAGATAAATCCAATTGTCTTCCAGCGCCATAGGCTTGTTGACGGGCGCGGCCAAAACCTGCCTAAGCTCGTTTTCGAAATCGGCGAACAGCTCGGCGATGATGACGTCTTTGCCTTTGTAATGATAATATAGATTACCTGGGCTAATCTCCATAACGGCGGCAATATCCACGGAGGTGATATTGACCTCGCCCTCATTATTGAGCAAGGCAAGTGCGGTGCGGAGGATTTTTTCTTTGGTTTTCGAGCGCGCCGCCATGCAAACCGCCTATTTTTTGGTGGCAGGTTTTTTGGCGGTTGTTTTTTTGGGAGCTGCTTTCTTGCGTGTGGCTGGTTTTCTCTTGGTCGCCGTTTTTTTGGGCTTGAGCAATTTCAAAACCTCATCGAGCTTGGCCTCGATAGCGTCCAACCTATCTTCTACATCCGCATCATCGCCGCCGCCGCGTTTTAGGCGCGCGCGCATTTTCGCTATCCGCTCGTCCATATCAAACCCGTCACCAATTGTGTCGCCAAATTTATCGCTGACCTTGTCGAAAGCTTCTTTGCTTTTATGGGTGACAACGGTTTCCAGAACCTCGCCTTTTTGTACCAATTCGTCGAACACTTTGGAGGTGTTTTTGGTGGCTTTGGAAAGCCCTTCTTGAACCTCGCTAAAGGCGCGACCATAAGCACCAATGCCTGCCAGCCAAATTTTGCGGGCGGTATCGCCAGATTTGTTTTTCTTGTCGGACATAATGCTCTCCTGTGTTTTAATTTAAGCGGCGGCAGGTTTGGTGCGCAGCTTCTTTAATTTCCGTTTCTTGCGCGGCGGTAGCGCCACTTCTGGCTCGTCGAAAAAGTCGCGGATAATCTGCACGCTTTCATCGCGCTTGGTCAGCAAGAATAAATGTCCCGCATCTTCAAATTCGTGCAAACGGGAATCCTTGATCATAAATTTCAATATTTTGGCATTAGCCAAAGGCACAATATGATCCCGGTCGCCAGCAATGATAAGTGTTGGCATTTTTAAGAACGGCAATAAAGGCAAGCTGGACCAACCCACCATACACAAAAGCTGGAACCAATAGCCTTTCAGGCTTGGCGCAATCATATGTTCGGCAAACATGCCAGCCCCGTCCGGGCCGTCGCCGTACAAGGTCTCGAAATGTTGTTTCAAGAACTCGCGGTCTTTATAGCGCTTGGGTGAACCCATTTTGGTGATGGCGCGGATGTCGCCCGGCACCATTGTCACACCCGGCGCGGTCGCACACAATACCAGACGCTTGGTCATTTTCGGGTATTGAAATGCAAATTGCTGCGCCATGCCGCCGCCCCAACTGACGCCCAGCACGTCAACCTCTTCATAGCCGTTTTGTTTGAGAATTTGCCTGGCCGCCTTAGCCGCCCACCACGGACGGTAAGGAATAACCGGATCGGGCGATCCGCCAATGCCCGGCATGTCAAAGGTGATAATATCGCGGCCCGTAAATTTATCGGCAAAGGCCTGTGCTATCTCAAGATTGGCACCAATACCGTTAAAGAACAAGAGAGGCGTGCGCTTGCCCGCGCCCTTGTCTGTGCCTTTCCACACGGCAGTACGGAGTTTCTGGTTGCCGACTTTGATAAAGCGGATGCGCGGGATATTATGTTGTGTATCCGGAGGGAATGTATCAGGCATTGCAGAGCTTTCTATCTAAGTGAACACATATTCGCCAGGTGCTTTGCACAGGGGCGGAAATGATTTATTTCCTTGATTACGGGGCGCAGATTTAAGTTCGCCAGAGCGCTGTTTCAACCAATTATCCCAGTACGGCCACCAAGACCCTGGATTTTCTTCTGCGGTTTCAATCCATTCATCACAGGTTTCCTCGATTTTCTTACCCGTGAAAAACTTTGCTTTTGGATTGCCCGGCGCGGTCAAGAGAGATTGGATATGCCCACTACTCGCAAGTACGAAATCTACATTGCCGCCAAACAAAGCCGTGTTACGGTAGCTAGCGCGCCACGGGGTGATGTGGTCGGTTACGCCCGCCAACATGAAGCCGTCGACTTTAATTTTCTTTAAATTAATCTCATTGCCCATAAATTCAACACCGCTGCCTTGGTTTTCGTCGACGGCTACAAAACGCTCATCTGCGAACATATCCAGATAATCAGAATGCAGCTGTGCGGGCAAATTTGTCGTGTCGGCATTCCAATACAATATGTCAAATGCGGGCGGGTCTTCACCCAGCAAATAATTATTGACCACATAATTCCAGATCAAATCATTAGGCCGCATCCATGCAAAGACTTTGGCCAGGTCTTCGCCGGGCAATATACCTTTTTTGCGCGACATTTTACGTGCCGCCTCGATACCGGCGTCGCTGGCAAACAGGCCAACATCGCTATCGGTTTTCTTTGGGTCTAGTACACACACCATCAAGGTATAGGAATTGACCCGCGTATCACCCCGCGCTGCAAGCTCGGATAGGAACAACGACAAAGTCGCGCCGCCTGAACAAGCGCCAGAGACATTGAATTTTTTGGACTTAGTGATTTTCATGACCACATCTGTGCCCTCTATGAGCGACTGCACATAGTTTTCCAGCCCCCAATGGGAATGCTGGCGGCTTGGGTTGCGCCAACTCACCGCGAACATCTGGTAGCCTTGGGAGGCGAAATATTTAATGACGCTGTTATGGGCGGAGAGGTCATTGGCGTAGAATTTGTTAATCTGCGGCGGAATGATAACCAGGGGCGTTTTGTAAACTTTGTCGGTCAGGGGCTTGTACTGGATGATTTCCAGCATTTCGTTTTTAAACACGACACTGCCTTCGGACATGGCCAGGTTTTTGCCAACTTCGAATTTGGATTTGTCGACCATGGACGGCATGCCGCCGTTTGTCGTCAGGTCTCTGTAAGCGTTTTGGACGCCCTTGACCACGGACATGCCGCCAGATTCGTACAGGCGTTTCATAGCCGCCGGATTGCCGAGCAACGTATTGGTCGGGGCAAAACTATCAGCTAAAATATCAAACAAGAAACGGGAGCGTGCTTGGTCTTCTTCGGAAATGCCGCTATCCGATATCCAGCCCTCAAAGCCTTTGCGGGCTGCTAGCCAGTTTTGTAAGCCGGCTTTGTATAGGCGGTTATACCGCCATGTCGGATCCATAAAACGGCGGTCGCGGCGCTCTGGAGCAAGTTCGCTTTCGCCTTTAACGATTTTCACAACTTCTTTGCCGTATTCTTTTAAATTTTTTGCAAAGGGAGCCGGCTGTTTAACCGCGCGGCCTACGAGAGCGCCAACAGATTTAAGCAATTCTCCGCGTCTGATGCCGATCATATTGTTGACAGCCGTAGTTGATTGCGCGGCTTTTTTCTCTAAATCTTCTATTTGTTTCGACATTTGTTTCTCTCCCATTTTCTATTATTATGCCAGAGACACACAAATAAATCCATTAGATTCGCCTGTTACGCTCTGTAAATGGTACAAAAAAGGCGCTCCGCCGACCTTTTGCAGGTGATTGGAGCGCCTTTTTCAGTAAACGGCTCATTATTCTGGGGGAAGCAAAGCCGTTCTAGCGTTCTTATTTGCGACAAAAGTCACAAATTAAGCAGCTTTATTTGATGCCTTTGGGGCAACTGCCTTCGTAGCTTTTTTAGCAAAACCAGCGATTTTTTTGTTCAGCTTGGAAATTTCAGCTTCCAGCTCTTGAACGCGGTCATTAGCGGCACCCGGTACGAACGAGCGAAGTTGCGCAGAGCGTTTCTCGAAGCGGGCTTTAGCAAATTCAGTAACAGATTTGCGGGTGTCTTTGGCGTAAGTTGTTGCAACGGTTTCCAATTTTTCACCGCGAGCCGCATAGTCGTCATAGTTTTTGACGGCCTTATCAAAAACAGGTTGGGCAGCTTCATAAGCGGCACCAAATACACCAACATAGGCGCGGAAACCTTTGCGAACGATCGCAGGTGTTTTGAGGTTAGCTACGAAGCTAGTTTTTGTGGCTTCTATTTTTTTAGCCGTTTTTGTAGTCTTTGTTGTCGTTTTAGTCATGGTCTTAGTCCTTTGTTATGGCGCTGAATGCAGCCGTTGAAATCTGATAATGAACAGATAAGCACAAAGATTAGAAACCGCACCCTAATTTGAGTTTAGGCTGTGAATATTTGTGTTTACTTGGAGAATAGGGCGGCAAAACAAGAATCAACTGAAGAGCAAATTTGCGAGTTTGTGTTTTTGGTAGGCGGCATCACCGTATCTGCTGGCGCAATATAATGCCCGGCGGCGATAGAGGCCTGCAGCGCAATCGTGGGTGAAGCCTGTTGCGCCGTGAAATTGAATTGCGCGGTCTGCGGCGAAGGCAAATGCGGTTTCCGCCTTGACGCGCGCCATACGGACGGCGATTTCTGCTTCTGTGCTAAAGCTGTGAGCAGCGCTATACAGAAGCGCCCTCGCTTTCTCATAGCCTATCCACGCATCGACCAAAGGATGTTTGACCGCTTGGTAAGCACCAATCGGCCGACCAAATTGGATGCGGGTGTTGGCGTAATCTATGGTTAGATCCAAGACAGCTTTGGTGCCGCCAACCATGACGGCGGCGTTCAGGAGGTTGGCGGCCAAGTGTAATGCATTTAACGCATCTGGCATATGCGTACTCACCATTAAGGCATCTGTATTTATAGTGAGTCCGTTCAAATCTAATGAATAACTGCGCACGGTTTCATCGATAATATTTTCGCGGCGCAGTGCGGCGCCCGGTATGTCTTTACGGTCAAGGATGACCAGCGCGGGTACGCCGTCTTGCACTACAGTGACCAAAATAAAGTCTGCGGCGTCAGCAAAACTTACCAATCGTTTTTCACCGCTCAAAACATAGCCGGATTTGCTAGGGCTTGCTTGTGTGGTGATTTTACCCAAGTCCCAATCGCCGTGAGGTTCCGACAATCCCAAGGCGCACGTCCGGCCTGCGCATATTTGCGGGAGGTAGGATTGCTTTTGGTCTTCGCTCGCGACACTGTTTATGATTTGTGCGGCCAATATCGTGTCACTATACGGCCCAGCCATTAATGTGCGCCCCATATGCTCGACCACGGGCGCCACTTCAGCAAGCCCCAACCCCGAACCACCAAATTCTGATGGTACGGCAATCCCGGTGAGGCCGAGAGCCACTATTTCTGACCAAACGCTTTCGCTATAACCTTGTTTGTCGTTCAACAGGGCGCGTACTTGCTCTATGGGAGATTTTTCCATGCAAAACCGGGAGGCTAGGTCGGCCATTTCTACCTGCATTTCGCTGAGGCCAATGTCTGCCAATTTGTGCATCATGCATCAACTTTTATATTGTCTTTGGGAAGCCCCAGCACATGCTCTGCAAGTATGTTGTGCTGGATTTCCGATGTCCCGCCGCCGATGGTGGCCGAAAATGCATTCAGGTATGAGCGCGCCCATAACCCGCCGTCCGGCGCATTGGTTTCGTCCACATACCACGCGCTGTTTTCACCCAGTAAAGTCATGGCGAACAGGCTTATCTCGCGTGCTTGCTCGCTAAAAACCAATTTATTCATCAGCATTAAACCAGTGGGATGTTCAGAATTTAAACCCGGGATTTTGGCGCGAGTTTGGTTCAGGTTTTGGGCGTGAATTTCAATAATGAAATCGACCAATTTATCACGGAGTACCGGGTCATCGATAGCAGGCTTGCCGTCCCTGATTGCTGTGCGCGCCAGATCAACAATAGCAAAGGCGTCCGGCGTTTGCATGATGATCCCGCCTGCCTGTCCTGCGCGTGCGCCGCGTTCGTATTCCAACAACTGCATAGCAACCCGCCAGCCTTGACCCTCTGCCCCGACCAAACCGTCTGCCGGAATGCTCGCATTTTCGAAAAAAGTTTGGGTGAAGCCGTGTTCGCCAGTAATTTTTTTAATTTTTTTTATGCTGATGCCGGGCGCATCCATAGGGGTGAGGATGAAGCTCATACCTGCATATTTGCTTTTTGGGTCAGGGTCGGAGCGTGCCAGCAAAATCATGTATTTTGCATGTGCGCCCAAGGTCGTCCAAATCTTGCTACCGTTTAGGATATAGTTATCGCCGTCTCGCTCTGCCCTGAGTTTAAGTCCGCCCAAATCAGAACCATTATCTGGTTCGGAAAACCCCTGACACCAAATATCTTCGGCGGACAATATGCCCTTGATATATTTTTTCTTGTGGGCTTCACTGCCAATATCAAGCAGGAGGGGTCCGGCCCAATTGGTGCCAATGGCGTTTAAGGTAATGGGTACATTGTGCTTTTGCATGACTGTGCTTGCCGCAGTTTGGAATTTTGGGTGTAGACCGCCGCCGCCGTATTCTTTGGGCCAATGTGCGCCGAGATAGCCAGCCTCATATTGTTTACGCTGCCACGTCCGTAAGAAATCAAACTGCTGGTCGGTGCCCACCTCCATAAAAGTTAGCGGCAACATAAAGCCGACATCACGTGGTGTGTGTTCACTAAACCAGGCATCTGCGTCGGCAGTATATTCTTTAAGTTCTTGTTTGGTCGGCTTAGTCATAACTTGACTCTCAAATAATGAGGTATATTCAGTATATATGAGGATTATTCATTTTGTTCACGAAGTCAAGCGCGCCGTCAAACAATATGGTGAACGCGCCATAAAAACCAGTTTTACGGCAAGCGCGGATATTGTCTTTGCCGGGCGCCGCGTCGGTGGCGCCGTGACGTTTGGGGTCTGTATCCATGAATTTGGTTGGGGCTGGTACGGACGAGACAAGCCGGCGCCAATCTCAATTCTAAAAACATTATTAGAGGAGCGGTAATGGCCATCTATAAATCGACGGTAAATGTTAACTCTGATGCTTTCAAAACCAACCGCAAAGACATGCTCGGCTTGGTGGACAAGTTGACGGAGTTAAACGCCCGCGCACCTGCAATTTCGGCGTCGCGCAAAGACAGATTTGATGCGCGCGGGCAATTACTGCCGCGCGAACGTTTGGCGCGCTTGCTCGACCCCGGGCAGCCATTTTTGGAAGTGGGTAATATAGCAGGCTATTTGCAGGATACAAAAAAGGAAGAAAAATCCATTCCGGGCAGCACGATTATCGCTGGGATCGGTTTTATCAACGGCGTGCGCTGTGCGGTGGTCGTGGACGATAGCGGTATCAAGGCGGGTTCTTTGACAACGGCGGGTGGTTACCGTTTAGGTCGTCTCGAAGATATTGCGCTCAAGCAAAATTTGCCCTTTGTACATTTGGTGGAAAGTGCGGGCGGTGATCTTTTGAATTACACGGTTGGACAATTTTTGGACGGGGGCGCTCTGTTTGCCAATCTGGCTCGGCTTTCAAAAAAGGGTATTCCGGTTTTAGCTGTTTTGCACGGAAACTCGACGGCGGGCGGGGCTTATATGCCGGGGTTATCAGACACGGTGGTGGCGGTAAAGGGCGGCGGTAAAGCTTTCCTCGCCGGACCGCCACTCCTTAAGGCCGCCACCGGAGAGATAGCTACCGAAGCTGAACTGGGCGGCGCAGAGATGCACGCAAACATTTCTGGTTTAGCCGAGTATCTAGCCGAAGATGACGGTGAGGCCGTATTGATGATGCGCGAGATTGTGGCGCGGTTGGGCTGGAACGAAAAATGCCCATTACCAAGAAATACGAACTTCAAAGAACCGCTCTACGATATTAACGAGATCGTCGGCATTGTTCCTGTTGATTACCGCACACCATATGAAGTCCGTGAGGTTATTGCCCGCATAGTTGACGGCTCTGATTTTGCCGATTTCAAATCCCGTTACGGTGTTGCCACTGTCTGCGTGCAGGCCGAAATATATGGTCAGCGCTGTGCTATCATTGCCAATAACGGCCCCATAGACACGGACGGTGCCACCAAGGCGGCGCAGTTTATTCAGCTTTGCGATCAAGCTGATACGCCGCTGATATTCTTGCAAAACACCACTGGATATATGGTTGGAAAAAAGTACGAGCAGGCAGGTATGATCAAACACGGCTCCAAAATGATACAGGCTGTGGCCAATGCGGATGTGGCGAAAATAACCTTGATGATCGGAGCCAGCTACGGGGCAGGAAATTACGGTATGTGTGGGCGCGGTTTTGATCCGGATTTCTTGTTCACTTGGCCCAATGCTAGCACTGGTGTCATGGGCGGCGAGCAGGCGGGGACGGTGATGAATATTGTCGGTGAAGCACGTGCCAAGGCTAAAGGTATAGAAATTGACACAGAATTAGCGGCTCAGCAAAAAGCCATGCTTGCCTATCATTTTGATAGCCAATCCAGCGCATTCTACACATCAGGGCATTGCCTCGACGACGGCATGATCGACCCGCGTGATAGCCGTAAAGTTCTGGGCCATTTGCTGGCCACGGTTTGGGAAGGGCGCAATAGAAAGCTCCGTCCAAATAGTTTTGGTATAGCGAGGATGTAGAGGGGAAGAATGTGAAATGACATTACCGGAAACTAAGAATTTAATAGCAGAACTGGAAGCTGGTTGGCTGACCATTTCTCTTAACACACCCGAGAACCGCAACGCATTGTCAGCAGACATGTCTGCTGATTTAACGGCAATGCTCATGGCCGTGCGCGATAATCGTTCGGTGCGCGGCATTACCCTGCGGGGTAATGGCGGCGTATTTTGTGCGGGGGGTGATCTTAAGGGCTTTACTGGTGGTGATGCGGATATTCTGGCTATGAGTAAGGGTGGCGCTGCGTTGTTTGCGCTGGTCGCATCTATGCCGCAAGTGGTCGTGGTGCTGGTTGAGGGCGCGGCTATGGCAGGCGGTCTCGGACTGGCCTGTTGTGCCGATATTGTGGTGACGACGCAGACGGCTAAATATGCGCTGACAGAAACACGTCTCGGGATAGTTGCGGCGCAAATTGCGCCTTATGTGGTTGCGCGAACGGGCTTGGTCATGGCCAAACATTTAATGCTGACGGGCGCATTATTTGACGGCGAAGAAGCGGTTAAGTACGGGATTGCGGATTTTGTGACGGATGATTTAGCGGCCAAGGAAACCGAGATTAAAAAACAGGTTTTGCAATGTGCGCCGGTCGCCAACGCCTTGACGAAAGATTTGCTTGCTAAACTGGGCGCGGATGATTTCACCGACGTGGCCGCGCAAATATTTCTCACTGCATTGCAATCGGATGAGGGGCGCGAAGGTCTCACGGCCTTTATGCAGAAGCGTAAGCCAAATTGGGCGGGTAAAACATGAAGTTTTCGTCTGTACTCATCTCCAACCGAGGT
>JAKIUV010000100.1 GCA_021647375.1 Robiginitomaculum sp. | reverse complement strand
TTATAGACTTCTAGCCAGTCATTATCGACCACGTCGATTTTGGCGGCATCTATCTCAGAAATCCAGATAATTGGCCCGCCTCTATTCATAGACAAGAGCAGTAAGTTATCGGAATAGGTCGAATGGATACCCCATTTTTGATGCGGTGTTATCCAGTTTAGGGCGATTTGCGGCATGCTGTCGCCGCGAGATTTGATGGTATCATTTATTGTCCGAGTGGAAATTGGTGGTTTGTAGACGCACAGCGTCTCTCCAAAATCATTCATCCATTCATGGTCGATGTAAAATTGCTGGCGTCCTGTAAGTGTACGCCATGGGATAAGCTCATGTACATTGGTATAGCCCGCATTATAGCTGACATGTTCATCCTCCAGCCCTGACCAAGTGGGAGAGGAAATAATTTTCCTCGGTTGGGCCTGCACATCACGAAAGCGGATTTTCTCGTCTTGTTTAGGACGTGCCAAATGGGTATGCTCACGACCAGTAAATTCGCCAAGCGCTTTCCAAGCTTTGACCGCCACCTGACCATTGGTTTCAGGCGCAAGGCTAAGGATAACTTCGCAGGCATCAATAGCGCTTTGGATTTTTGGTTGTCCCTTAGAAACACCTTCCTCGCGTACAACTTTGTTGAGGCCGCGCAGAAGGTCAATTTCGTCACCAGTTTTCCAGCCAATACCCTTGCCACCATTACCTAGTTTTTCGAGCAACGGACCGACAGAGGTAAACATCTTATAAAGGTTAGGATAGTCACGTTTAACCTCAACAAGCCCGGGCATAGACTTTCCAGGCACTGCTTCGCATTCGCCTTTTTTCCAGTCTTTAACGCTAAGCGCTTGCCCAAGTTCTGCCGGTGTATCGTGCATGATAGGTACACTAACCAGATCACTCTCAACACCAAGATGCCCGTCGCAAATATTTGAGAATTTTTCAGCAAGGCCTCTAAATATTGCCCAGTCGGATTTACTTTCCCACGCCGGATCAACTGCGCGAGACAGAGGGTGAATAAATGGATGCATATCAGAGGTATTTAGATCATTTTTCTCATACCAAGTTGCTGTCGGCAGTACAATATCAGAATATACCGCCGTGGTAGACATTCGGAAATCAATAGTAACAACGAGGTCTAATTTACCTTCTGGGGCTTGCTCATGCCATTTCACCTCCGTGGGGATGTCGTAGCCAGTTTGTGCAATGTCGGGACTCATCAGAGAGTTTGAAGCTCCGAGTAAATGCTTGAGCATATATTCGTGCCCTTTACCACTTGAGCCAAGAATATTGGATCTCCAGACAAATAAATTACGGGGGAAGTTGTTTTTATGATCCGGGTCTTCACAGGAGAATTCAAGATCGCCGGAAACTAGACGGTCGACAACATATTGTTTAATGTCCTTGTCGCCCGCTTTAGCTTTGAAGCCGAGGGGGTTGTCCTTAAATTGTGGCGATGAAGGAAGCCAGCCCATACGTTCAGAGCGAATATTACAGTCAATAAGAGAATAATTGTCCCATTTGCCTTTTTCGGCCAATGGCGACAGAATTTCATCAACTGATAATTTTTCGTAACGCCATTGGTTGGAGTGTGCGTAAAAGAAGCTTGTGGAATTCATTTGACGTGGCGGACGAACCCAATCTGTGGCGAATGCCAATGGTATCCACCCCGTCTGAGGCCGGAGTTTTTCTTGCCCCACATAATGCGCCCAGCCACCACCGGATTTTCCGATACAGCCGCACATAATCAGCAAATTGATAATACCTCGGTAAATCATATCACTATGATACCAGTGGTTAATAGCAGCGCCCAAGATGACCATGGAACGCCCTCTAGTTTTGTCAGCATTTTCAGCAAATTCGCGGGCGACTTGGATAACTTTGGCTCGATCTACACCCGTGATGGCCTCTTGCCAGGCTGGCGTGTAGGGCACGTCATCGTCATAAGATTCGGCAACATTGCCGCCGCCCAAGTTCTTGTCTTCAAGGCCACGGTCGATAGCGTAATTGCCTGCGGTTAAATCATAGACAGTGGCTACATAAGCGGTTTTTTTGCCTTTCAGAGTAACTTTTCGTACAGGCACTTTGCGGATTTGGATGTCCTCATGATCTGTATGGTTAAATAGCTTTTGATCATGGGGCTGATTGCCAAAATACGGAAAGCCTACATAAACTGTCTCGTCGCTATCGTCAATGCAGCTAAGTTGCGCCCATATATCCTTACCTGTAGCGCGATCTTTGGCCTCTAGATTCCAATTTCCTTTATTGCCCCATCGTGAACCGACTGTGCCATTAGGAGAGACGACTGATTTAGATTGTTCATCGTAAACTACAGGACACCATTCAGGATTATCGCTGGATTTTATTTTCAAATTCCCAGTAAAATCAGAGGCACGCAAAGTACGGCCAGGTTTATAATAACCGTCTTTTTCTTCCAGCATGACCAGCATAGGCATATCGGAATAGGTTCGAATATAGTCCTCGAAATATTCGGACTTTTTACCGAGGTGAAATTCCTTGAACACCACATGCCCCATGGCCATAGCCATAGCGGCGTCTGTGCCTTGACGCGGGTTAAGCCAGATGTCCGTAAGTTTTGCGACTTCGGAATAGTCGGGTGTTACTGAAACTGTTTTTGTACCTTTATAGCGTGCTTCTGTAAAGAAGTGTGCGTCAGGTGTGCGGGTTTGTGGTACATTGGAACCCCAGGCTATGATATAACTTGAGTTAAACCAGTCCGCGCTTTCCGGGACATCTGTTTGCTCACCCCACACTTGTGGGGAAGAGGGCGGTAGGTCGCAATACCAGTCATAGAAGCTTAGGCAAGTGCCGCCCATGAGGGACAAATAGCGTGATCCTGCTGCATAGGACACCATAGACATGGCCGGGATGGGGGAGAAGCCGACAACTCGATCAGGGCCATAGGTTTTGGTTGTATAAATATTGGCGGCAGCAATAATTTCATTCATTTCGTCCCATTCGCCGCGTACAAAACCACCAAGCCCGCGCATCTTTTTGTAATTATTGGCGACAATAGGATCGCTCATTATGCTCGCCCAAGCATCTACTGGATCAGGGTTGGCTTGCTTGGCTTCGCGGTAGGCCTTGAGTAAGCGCGAACGGATAAGGGGAAATTTTAGGCGGGCGGCGGAGTATAGATACCAAGAATAGCTCGCACCGCGCGAGCAACCGCGTGGTTCATGATTGGGCATATCTACCCGAGTGCGTGGGTAATCTGTTTGCTGGGTTTCCCAAGTGACTAAGCCGTTCTTTACATAAATTTTCCAAGAGCATGAGCCGGTACAATTGACGCCGTGGGTTGAACGAACGATTTTATCATGCGCCCAACGACCACGGTAACCACGTTCCCAACCACGATGCTCCTTGGTCGTGATACCGTGACCGCCCGCGAACTTGCCGTCGATTTTGGAAAAATATGTTAGTCTGTCGATAAAATGACCCATCTTGGTCTCCTGAAAAATAGTTTAGTTGCACTCACCCCGCCGTAGCGGGATGAGTCTCGTTTTATGTTTAAGGGTTCTTCACATAGGCATTTGGTCGCAAATAGAACCACCAGTTAATGATGATGCACAACACATAGAATGCGGCGAAACCATAAAGCGCGTATTCTGGTGTTGTGGCTTTGATTTGCTCGCCGAACACTTTGGGAATAATGAATGCACCATAAGCCGCAATTGCCGCTGTCCAACCAAGCACAGGGCCAGCTTGTTCCTTGTCAAACACTACGGCAATGGTCTTGAATGTTGAACCATTTCCTATGCCGGTGGCGGCAAACAGGATGAGGAACAAAATTAAGAACGGAACAAAATAGTCCTGGGGCGTTGCAGAGACATAGGCCTGTTTCATGAAATAGGCTACGCCAAGCGCAGAGGCGACCATGATAAAAGATATGATTTGGGTCACTTTGGCACCGCCAATTTTATCGGAGATCATGCCGCCGAGAGGTCGGATAAGCGCTCCTATGAACGGCCCTGTCCAAGCAAACATCAAAGCCGATGGCCCATCTGGATTTGGGGTTCCGTGGGTCATAATACCGTCAACCATAATATGCTGGAAGCCGAATATGACCTTGATAGCCAGACCAAATGCCACCGCGTAGCCAATGAAAGATCCAAAGGTCATGGTGTAGATAATCGTCATGGCCCATGTATGTTTGTTATTGAAAATCTGATATTGGTGTTTGAGGCTTTGCCCGATGGCTCCGGGGATCATGCGTAAGGCAAAAACCGTCAACACAACAACAATTGGTAACACAATCCATTTGGACAACATCATGCCAGAGCCTCCGACATCAGCCGGAAGCATCAACCACAAACCAAATGTTGCGGTGACAAAGCCGATAAATAACATACCCAAAATTTTGGCAAAGGCGCCCATGGGCCCTTTGATGTTCGGGGACACATGATCGGCCTTGATATTGTTCATGCCGATCCAAGCCGCTATCACGATTGGTATTAAAATGGCCGCCCAAATAAACCCGGCATTGTGCAAGAAAGTTTCTGTGCCTGCTGGAATTTTACCGATTAAGGTACCCGATGTAGCTTTGAGCGTCATAGATGTGCCGCCAAACATACCAACAGTCATTACAAGCGGAATAACAATTTGCATTGTGGTCACACCAAAATTACCAAGACCAGCATTCATACCCAGAGAATATCCTTGAACTTTTTTGGGAAAGAAAAAGGAAATGTTGGACATAGATGCTGAGAAATTACCGCCGCCAATACCAGACAAAAGCGCCATGAGTTGGAACTTCCAGAGCGGCGTATCAGGGTTTTGCAATAAAAAACCTGTACCAAGTGCCGGTATCAATAATAAAGCCGTGGTTAGAAAAATGGTGTTTCGTCCCCCCGCAAGGCGAATGAAAAATGTCGACGGAATACGTAAAGTCGCGCCCGTAAGGCCAGCAATCGCGGCCAGAGTGAACAATTGCGATTTCTCAAACGGGTAGCCCAGATTGATCATCTGAACCGTAATAATACCCCAGTATAACCAAACTGCGAAACCGCAGAGTAGTGCTGGGATTGAAATCCACAAATTTCGGTTGGCTATTTTCTTACCTTCCGCGTTCCATTGAACCTCGTTTTCCGGATCCCACTCGTATAAATCTTTTGCCATTTCCAGCTCTCCCTTTTCAAAATGATAGGCGTATGCTTTGACCTAATTAGCCGTCACCTTTATGCCTGCTCTTGAAGAAGGCGTGTTTGACCTATGTCAAAACTCTGTATTTTATCTGGATGTTTTTGGACAAACAACGGGGTGCCCCGCTAGCTAGCTCTAGTTTCTGAATGCGGCACTTTGGCGCATTGTTATTTACCACCTGCTATGTTCAGGAAAATGTGAATATTACTATTAGGAAAATGGAGCCACAATCATCATGAAAATGCTTAGAACTATCATAAAGTACGGCGTTACGCCTGTGTTTTTTATCCTTGCCTATATTAACTTCATGGCAGAACGAAATGGCGGTGGCCATGCTATGCACAGTGATATGGGGCATATTATGGAAATGCCTACCGCTCAACCAAGCCTACTAACCAGTATGTGGCTAATGTATTTGCTCATGGGTTTTGCACATATATTACCTTATATCTCTAAAAAGACAGAAGATACACATTAGCAATTCTCTCTACACTTTCCTGCTCAGCCATTTGAAAATGCGAAGTGTTATCTTGGCAAATAATGGCATGAGCAGAAATTAGGATGAAAAAGCAGCCGCCCAACCCGGGGGGGGATATTAGTCGTTTTTCAACTTCAAATTTGTCATATCAACTCCCAGTGCTTCGAGGCGTTTATAGGCATATGCCTTGCGACTGCCGAATATTTTAACATCGTCTATTTCTTCATCGCTCATACCCAAAACCTCAAGATGTTTACGGGCTGCCTCTTTTCTGTGCTGGGTATAGCCCTTGTCAAAGCGCTCTTCGGCTTCAATCTCGTCTTGCTTAGTAAAGCGAATGAGCAGAGCCGAGAAAGAAGCGATGGTGACAAAAACACCCAAGATGAGATAGGCAGTATCCCAACTTATATCACCTTTGAACAAAAATCCGAATGTCACCGCGCCGACATTGCCGCCGGCGCCAACGACGCCTGCGACCGCGCCTAAGGATTTTTTGGAAATAAACGGGACAACTGAGAATGTGGCACCTTCTGACATTTGCACGAATAATGAAAACAGCAATAAAGTTGGAATAGCGAGGAACAACACATTCATTTGCGAGAACAACATCAAGGCCAGACCTTCGATGAACAAGACGATAAATAGCCATGTAGCGCGGCCTTTAAGACCCCAGAGCGAAGCGCAGTTGTCACCGAAAATGCCGCCTAGAGTCCGAGCAAACAAATTCATCAAACCAAAGCTTGCCGCCACCAAACCCGCCGTTACCAAGCTAAGGCCAAAATAATCGAACATATACATCGCCAGCGTGCCCAAAATAGTTAGCTCGATACCAAAACATGCCGCATATATAAAGAACAGCAACCACACTCGGTAATCTTTGAGCGCATCGGCAAAATTCCCTTTGGCTTGACCGGCGGGCGGTAATTTTCCTTGGGCGCGTAATTCCTTGTAACTGCCCTCTGGTGTGTCTTGCGTGAAGAAATAATACACAAAGCCCATGACGAAAATCGCCAGACCAGCCACAACCATAGAGGCGCGCCAGCCAAAGGCTTCATTGACACCAAAGCCGACCACAAAAACCGAGAAAATCATAGGCATGATAAATTGTGTGACACCACCGCCCAGATTGCCCCAGCCCGCACTGGTCGCCTGAGCTTGGCCAACTACATTTGGTGCGAACATATTGATTGTATGATATTGGGTGATAACAAAAGAAGCGCCGATGACACCAATCAGTATTCTAAAGATCAAAAAAGTGGTAAAATCGTGGGCAAGGCCAATGCCCATAACCGGGAACGCGGCAAAAATCAGCAACCAAGTATAGGTTAACCTCGGCCCGAAGCGGTCACAAAAATAGCCGATCAATACCCGGGCAAAAACCGTTGCGGATACCGCGCCAATAATTGTCCAACCGATTTGATCTTTGGTCAGGCTAAGTTCTTCACGTACAACCACCATCAAAGGTGCAATACCGAACCAAGCAAAGAAACACAAAAAGAACGTAAACCAAGTGACATGAAATGTCCTGATTTGGACTTTGTCTACCCGTAAAAAATCGCCCCAAAGTCTCGTGGCTTTGTTTTGTAATTCCATGTCAACCCTCCAGATAATGCGGACTCCCAACGAGCCACATGCTTTATGTCAAAGTTTACCACGAACAAGTTTGACCTAGGTCAAATTGTCTCTATTAATTGTCGGGTGTGGCTAATTGTAACAAGAGACGATATACGCCTATGATGAAATTTGACATTGAACACGCTGCGCTCACGCCCCCGCTTTTAAACACGCTAGGTGCGCTGACTCATGAATTACAGATAGAGCGTGGTTACACCGCTTTGGTCGTTGATAGTGCTGGGGAAATCTTTAGTGATGAATTGCGCGCTCATTATCTTGTGACCGATCAAACGCTCAATACGCTCGATGCCTTGATTGATAATATTGTAAACAAGCAAAGCAAAGCATGGGCGAAAAAACTGGACGCGGTAAGGGAAAGCAAAGCACAGCTTTTAAAGCACCGCAAAAATGTGCAAAACGGTGACATAGAATTTGCTGCCGCTATCAATACTTATACCTACAAATTTATCTACCCGGTTATTGACCTCAATATTGAAATTGCTCTGAATACCGAGAATGTAAATCCGCTTAAGGTCAGTGCTTATTCCAATTTTTTGCAATGGAAAGAACGGATTGGCCGCGAACGGGCTTGGGGCGCACACGGATTTTGCTCAAAGGTATTCAAGAACCGAGAGTTTACTGAAAGAATGCTCACACTTATCGAAGAACAATCTGCCTATAGGCGAGCTTTCATGTCTCTGGCCACAAAACGCCAGCAGCACGAGGTAGAGGAAAGCTTAGGCGGTTATGTCATGGAGCTTTTGGATACTATTCACGCCCAGCTTGGCGACCAAGAGCGTGCGCAGGAGCTTGAGGCGCTTTCGCCCGTCACATGGTTTGAACTACTCACGGGGAAAATAGACCGGATGCGGCGCGCTGAAACGGGGCTTGTTAAAAGCCTTGACCCACAAAATGTGCTGGCAACAACCACGAACGACGGGAGGCAAGTCCCGCAACAACTTGAACGGCAC
>JAKIUV010000008.1 GCA_021647375.1 Robiginitomaculum sp. | reverse complement strand
CGAACTGCGCCAATAAATTCTATACCCCCTTGCCAAAACCAATCAAAAGGCCTAGATAAGGGTTAATCGGAGGCTAAGGCTTCCAAAACCACCCCGCCGAGCGGGGTTTTTTCATGGGATATTGTCTAAACAATTGTTTTGCATCTTACCCAATTAGGAGAATTATTATGAGCAAGATTTTAATGCCGAAAGCCACGGCTGTTTGGTTGATCGACAATACTGTAATGACCTTTGAACAAGTTTCCGCATTTTGCGATTTGCATATCCTTGAGGTCAAAGGCATAGCTGACGGCGATGTGGCCGCAGGTATTCGCGGCGCTGACCCCATTTCAAACGGGCAAGTGACTAGAGACGAGATTGAAAAAGCCGAAAAAGACGCGACCTATAATATGGTCGCGATTAGTTTCGACCACACGCCGATCCAGACCAAAAAAACCAAAAAACGCCGTGGCCCGCGCTATACACCTTTGTCGCGCCGTCAAGATCGGCCGGACGCTATCGCATGGCTTGTCCGCAATCATCCGGAGGTTTCCGACCCGCAAATCTCAAAGCTAATCGGCACCACCAAGCCGACGATTAACTCTATTCGCGACCGCACCCACTGGAAGACCAGCACCATCAACCCGACCGACCCCGTGTCGCTGGGTCTGTGTTCACAGATAGATCTTGACGAAGCAGTAAAAATTGGCGCTGAGAAGAAAGCTAAGTTAGATGCTAAAAACGCGCCAAAGGGCGACGAGGGCGAAGCCTTAAAACCAGTTGCAGATGCGCCAGTCAATGAGCCAGAAGCACCAAAGGTTGAGCATACACTAGAGAGCTTGTTCAAACCGTCTACGCCAGAGAGTTAGACCCTTTTAGCTGTTTTCTTTTTTCGCTTTTAAGTTTTTACGCTTCTCAGAAGCCCGAACCTTTTCGCTTTCGGATTTTAGCTGGCCGCAGGCAGCTAGGATGTCGCGACCTCTGGGGGTGCGGATGGGGGAGGCGTAACCGGCGGCGTTAATCTTGTCGGCAAAGCGCTCAATGGTCTCCCAGTCTGAACATTCATAATCACTGCCCGGCCACGGGTTGAACGGGATGAGATTGACCTTGGCGGGAATGCCCTTGAGTAAGTTAATCAGCTCGACCGCATGTTTAGGGCTGTCATTAATACCCTTGAGCATAACATACTCAAAGGTGATGCGCTTGGAGTTATTAAGACCCGGATAAGCGCGGCACGCCGCCATGAGTTCGGCCAAAGGATATTTCTTGTTGATCGGCATGATTTGCGAGCGCAGTTCGTCGTTAGCCGCGTGCAAGGATATAGCAAGCATGGCTTTGGTTCGCTCACCCGCCGAGACGATCTCTGGCACAACGCCGGACGTGGATAATGTGATACGGCGACGACCAAAACTAAGACCCTCGCAATCGCAGATAATGTCAAGAGCTTTGGCAACTTCGTCCGTGTTATACAGTGGCTCGCCCATGCCCATAAACACAATATTGGTGAGTTTCCGGCTACCTTCAGAGCTAGGCCATTCATCCAAATCGTCCTTGGCGACCATAACCTGTAAGGCGATCTCGGCGGCGGTTAAATTACGCACCAAACGCTGGCTACCCGTGTGGCAAAACTTGCAGGTCAGCGTGCAGCCAACTTGCGAGGACACACACAAAGCCCCGGTTTTTGACACGGCGGGAATAAACACACTTTCAACCTCTATGCCCGGCGCCATGCGGATCAGGTATTTGCGGGTGCCGTCAACACTGATTTGACGCTCGACAATTTCAGGGCGGTTCAGCTCGAATCTCTCCGCTAAATTAGCCCGCAAGCCTTTGGCTATATTGGTCATAGACGCCCAATCCGTAACCCCGTAATTATAGACCCAGCGAAAAATTTGCCCGGCGCGCATACGCACTTGCTTTGGCGCAATACCAAAATCCGTCAGCGCCTCAGCGATTTCCTCCCGCGTTAATCCAGCCAACTGGACTTTACCTGCCGGTTTTGGGTTAGGGTTGGTTTTTATATTAAGTTCCATAAACCTACTTTCATGGCCGCTCTCTAACACATCAAAGCTATCTGAACAGGCTTTTAGTTCATATTTGCATTTTGTGTTGCATTGGAGTAGCAAAAACGTCGGAGGTCAAAGTGCGTATTTTGTTTTTTATTATTTTGCTGGATATTGCCGGGTTCGGAATATTACTGCCGTCCATTATGTTCGTGCTGGAAAATATGGGGGCGGGGCCAGCTTATGCGTCTATTATTATCGCGACTTATTCTATTGGGCAATTTATCGCCGGGCCGTTTTGGGGGGCGTTGTCCGACCGCATAGGCCGCAAGCCGGTTCTGGCTATTGCCCTATCCGGTGCCTTCCTTGCTTATATCCTTATGATTTACGCCAAAACGCCGGAGATGATATTGCTATCACGCGCCTTTGCTGGGTTAATGGCCGGCAATATCGCCACTGCTTATGCCGCTATTGCCGACCTGACCCCGCCCAAAGACCGCGCCAAGGGCATGGGCATTTTGGGGGCGGCCTTTGGACTGGGTTTTGTCATTGGCCCGGCTATTGGTGGTTATTTGGGGGGCGCTACGCCAGAAACTGCAAATATTGTTTACCCGGCTATTGCCTCTGCCGTGTTTTCATTACTGGCTATTTTAGCGATTATCTTTTTGTTCAAAGAAACCCTGAACGAAGAACACCGTCAGGAAATTCTGTCCAAGCCCCGTGTGGGTCGGCTGGACGCCATAAAGAAAATATCCGCACATCCGGTGTTGATAACATTATGTTTTTTCGTGTTTTTGGTCTCGACCACAGGGGCTTTGATGGATCCTGTGACCCCATTATTGGTTGGCAATCGTTATGGGTGGGGGCCACAACAAATGGGTAATATTTTTGTCATCGTCGGGATTAGTATTATTATCGTGCAAGGCGGCTTGGTTGGGCGCATCAAAAACCTAATGGGCGAAAAAAACATGGTGCGGCTCGCCTTACTCTCTTTAATAAGCGGATTAACACTGATCATTTACACCCCGGTGCCTTACGGCGTGGTTGTCGGGTTTTGCTTGACGGGTATCGGCTCAACCCTATTCACGACGGGCATAAGCGCACTTGCATCCCACCGCGCCCACCCGACAGAACGGGGTCTGGTCATGGGGGTTGTACAATCTATGCAATCCCTGGGGCGCTCCACAGGGCCATTTTTTGCGGGCGGATTGTATGTTATTTGGCAGGGCCTGCCCTATGCTGTTGGCATAGTTTTGGTTGCATTTGCGCTAATTTGGATGAGTATTTTAATACGCTCTGGAAAAGTCCAGAACGTCGATACCGCACCTACGGGTCATTGATAACCATAGCGCGGTCAGTTTAGTATTAGCCGTAGCGGCAATTTGTCAGCTAACTATAATATAGTCAGTTTTATAATAAAGCTAAATGGGAACAAAAACATTATGCGTCATTTGAAATGGATTTTACCTATATTGGTTTTACTCGTCGCTATTTTTGCGTTTAGAATTATCTCCAAAATGCGCCCGGAAGCCCCAGTTGCCGAGCGCGTTGATAAGCGACCCGGTGTAACCGTCATCAATGCGCGACCCATAAATTATCAGCCCGTCATTCACACCCAAGGCACGGTCAGACCAAAAACCTCTATTGAACTTGTCCCGGAAGTGGCAGGAAAAATCATCTGGGTATCGCCGTCTTTCTCCAATGGCGGTGCTTATAAAAAAGGCGAAACCCTGATCCGCATTGATCCGCGTAATTATGAGTTCGCCATCGAAGCCGCCCAAGCCAATGTCGCCAATGCCCAAGCCGCACTGGCCAGAGAAATAGCCGAGGGCGAAATCGCCAAACAAGATTGGGACGACATTAGCGGTGGCCGCGCCGCCACGGATTTGGCTTTGCGCAAACCGCAACTGGCAGGGGCGCAGGCAACCTTAGCTTCAGCCAATGCTGCGCTCAACAAAGCGAAGCTGGATTTACAGCGCACCAACATTACCGCGCCCTTTGCCGGGCGCGTCGATGTCAAACGGTCAGGGCTTGGCCAATATGTGTCCTTGGGCAAGGTATTGGCAGATTTGTATTCGACCGACGCAGCGGAAATCCACCTGCCCCTCACCGATACGCAAATGGGCAAGATAGATTTGGATCCGTCTTCTACGGACGGTAAATTAAAAGTGCGCTTATTTGCCAATGTCGGGGGCAAGCGACAATCTTGGCAAGGGCAATTAGCCCGCACATCTGGTGCAGTCGACCAAGCGTCCCGCGTGCTTAATCTCATTGTCGAGGTCGAAGACCCTTACGGCGTAAAAAACGGCGGCCCGCCTTTGCTAAACGGCTTGTTCGTGGAAGCGGAAATTCCGGGCGTAGCGCTTGACAATGTCATTCAAATCCCGCGCAAAGCTTTGCGAGCCGGAAACCGGGTTGTCACGCTGGACACTGACAATAAAATCCACAGCAGGACTGTAGAGCTTGTCCACACCGCGCCCGGTATCGCGCTCATTCGCAGTATTGAAGGCGGTACGCCCATTGTCATATCGGCGCTAGAACTCGTCATAGAAGGAACACAGGTAGATCCGAGCAGATTTAATGCCAGTAATAGGAATGGGGCCGGGCAATGAACGGATTGATTAAATGGTTCGTCCGTAATCCGGTAGCGGCAAATTTATTGATGCTGACCATCATCGTTGGCGGATTGCTTTCTTTGCGGGGTTATGACCGCGAAATTATGCCGACCATGCCGGCAAAATCCATCCAGATTACCGTGGCTTATCCGGGCGCTGATCCGGCGGAGGTTGAAGACCGCTTGTGTATCCGCATCGAGGAAGCTATCGCCGATATTGAAGGTGTCAACAAAATCCAGACCGTCGCCACCACTGGCCTGTGTACGATCAACGCTGGTACGGCTACCAATATCGACACCATTGTGGTGGTGGCCAATATCAAAGCCCAGGTCGATGCCATAAACACTTTCCCCGCCGGTAGTGAGCGCCCGGTGGTCGAATTGATTAAGTTTGAGAGCCAGCCCGTACAAGTCGCGGTTCTCGTGGATACGGATGAACGCACCCGTAAAGAAATCGCCACGAAAATTCGCAACGACCTGGCTAAACTACCAGGCGTTGATTATGCAGAGATGGTCGGGGCGCGCGAATATGAACTGGGCATAGAAATTTCGGAAGGGGCTTTGAGACGCTACGGCTTGACCTTTGACGATGTGGCAAATGCCGTGCGCGGTTCATCTTTGAATGTACCAGGTGGGGTCATTCGCGCCGAAGGTGGGGATATTTCCTTACGCACCCGCGCCCAAGCCTATACGGCGGCGGACTTTGCCAGCATAACCCTGATCAAAAATGCTGACGGCACTAACATTGCACTAGGCGATGTGGCAACAATCGAGGACGGGTTCGAAGAAAGCCCAGTAATCGCCCGGTTTAACAACCGCCCGGTCGTACTCATAGACGTGAAAACCATCACCAATCCGGATGTGGTCGGGGTCAGTAACGAGGTCAGGAACTATATTGAAAACGCGCATGAAAACTTGCCCGAGGGTGTTGAGTTAATCAGCTGGCTGGATTTGTCTAAATCCTTCAAAAGTCGGGTTGGCATCTTACTCAAAGGCGGACTTGTCGGGCTGGCACTGGTGTTCGTTTTATTGATGCTATTCTTGCGTCCACGCATCGCATTTTGGGTGTGTGTCGGCATGTTTACGGCCTTTATGGGCACGCTCTGGCTGCTGCCTATTGTTGGCGTATCTATGAATATGATCTCATTATTCGCCTTTATTTTGGTGTTGGGCATGGTGGTGGACGATGCCATTATTATTGGTGAAAGCATTCATTCGGTACGCGAAGAAGGGCTTGTCGGTGTTGAGGCAGCGGAGAGCGGTACCATGCGGGTCGCTCGCCCGGTTCTTTATGCCGGACTAACCACTATGGTCGCATTCTCCCCTATATTATTTTTGGAAGGCACGGCGGCGGCAGTGATGAGTCCACTTCCCTGGGTGGTCATTATCACATTGGTGTTCTCGCTTATCGAAAGCTATTTTATCTTGCCTGCGCATTTGTCCCATCTGAAAAAAATCGGCCCAACATCCAACCCGATCACAAAAACTCAACGCGCAATTGCTGCCGCTATGAAACGGTTTATTGCCAATGTTTACACCCCATTCCTACACCTGACCCTGCGGTTTAAGTTCATGACATTTGCCGTGTTTACCGGGTTTTGGTTGATCATGTTTTCTTTTGTCCAGAGCGGTTGGTTGCGGCAGGATTTTTTCCCAAGCGTGCCCAATGATTATATCATCGCCGACATCACCCTAACCGACGGTATTGCTTTTGACAGAACTGCCGAAGTATTGGCGCAAGTGGAAGCGGTAGCCCTCGGGCTTAATCAGTATTACAAGGGCAAAAACGGTGAAGAGCCCGTAGTAAATGTTCATACTTTCGCCGAGGGCAATCGGGTCAGCGCAACCATTGATTTGATAGAAACCACCAAGCGCAAAAATCAGGTGCGCGATATTGCCAGCTATTGGCGCAAAGCTATTGGCTCTGTTGCGGATATGAAAGATTTCGAGATTAGTTACCAAAGCTGGCGTCGGGATAAACCCTTACGGTTTGTATTGGCCGCAGACAGCCGCGCCACTATGGAAGCGGCGGCAAAAGACTTGGAAGCCGAGTTGATAAAATTCGCAGGCGTTTACGACATCACCGATACCCTGCGGTCGGCCAAACAAGAATTGATCATTGACCTCAAACCCCAGGCAGAAAGTCTCGGCCTCAATGCCAGTGACCTTGCGCGCCAAGTCAGGCAAGGGTTTTTCGGCGAAGATATACAGCGCATCGCACGAGGGCCTGATGATGTAAGGGTAAAGGTTCGCTACCCGGCACAGGCGCGTACATCACTGGAAGCCTTGCAAAACATGCGAGTTCGAACACCCGACGGCGCCCAAGTACCGTTCTCAACTGTGGCCAATATCCGTTTTGAACAAGGCGCTACCTCCATCAAGCGTCTCGATAGGCGCAGAGTGGTCGAAGTTACGGGCAGTATAGACCGTCAAAAGACCAACGCCCAAGAAGTCACGCGCGCGGTTACCAAAGAAATATTGCCTAAATTACAGGAAAAATACCCGGATCTGGAATTTGTGCTGGAGGGAGATCAAAAAGAAATCGGTAAATTTATTACGGGCCTAATCATCGCCGGGTTCACGTCTTTGTTCGGAATTTATGCGCTGATTGCCATAGCATTTCGCTCATACCTGCAACCGCTTTTGGTGATGTTTGCCATTCCGTTTGGCTATATAGGTGCTGTGCTGGGGCATTTAGTTTTCGGCCTGCCTTGGTCGATGTTTTCCTTTTTCGGCGTGGTTGCTGCCGCCGGGGTTGTGGTTAATGATAATTTGGTGCTGATAGATTACATCAATGTCCTGCGTGACAAAGGCGTAAAGATTAAAGATGCCGTCACTCAGGCCGCAGCCAGCCGCTTTCGGCCAATTTTGCTGACCACGCTGACCACGTTCTTTGGCCTAATGCCGATCACAATGCAAAAAGCCCCGCAAGCGCAATACCTAATTCCCATGGCGATTTCCTTGGCTTTTGGTGTGGTCTTGGCGTCGATTGTGACATTGCTTCTGATACCGGCTATGTATATGTGGCTGGATAAATTGCGGGGCGGGTCGCGTAAAAAACCAAACGGCGACTTTAATGTTAAAACGGACGCTTCCTACGCGGAATAACCGTCCAGAAATGTACCGCACAACAAAGCGGCAAATTCATCTACAGATAAATTGCGCTTACTTTCATTTTCTGGCCGACTATACCAAGTATGGGTCCAGTTGATCATGCCGACAAACATCATTGCGGTGGGAAATTGCAAATGGCTTTGGGTTTTTAGCTTCGGGTTTAAATCTGTTAAAACCGGATATAAAGCCTCAACGCTACGGCGCAGGAGGAAATTTATTTGCCGGGATTGTTCATCCGTAAGCGCGCCGAGATCGCTTAATATTAACTTATGTTGATCACGGTATTTGACATTCATGCCAAGTAGCGCCTGTGCGTATTGCTCTAGCCGCTGTCGCGCATCTGTGTCTTTGTTTTCCAATATGGGCAATAGACTTGCCGCCAAAAATTCGGCATGATCTTTTATAATCTCAAAAAACAACTGCCCTTTAGAGGGGAAGTAATAATACAGCCGCGATTTCACCGTATTGCAAGCTTTGGCAATATCAACAATCGACGTGCCGTAATACCCTTTGGCCGCGAACAATGCCGTGGCGCTGTCCTTGATACGGGCGCGCTTTGATTGGTAATCCTGTGCTTGCATCCGCGCCATATCAAACCCGTTCAATCACACAAGCGATACCTTGGCCAACCCCGATACACATAGTGATTAAACCGTAACGACCGCCCGTCCGTTCCAATTGATGCAGGGCAGAACCGGCTATGCGTGTACCGCTCATACCCAGCGGATGTCCCAGCGCAATCGCACCGCCGTTCGGATTGACCCGCCCATCATCATCCGCCAAACCCAGCTCTCGTATCACGGCGAGGGCTTGGGCAGCGAAAGCTTCATTAAGCTCAATCACATCCATTTGCGCAAGCGACAACCCGGTCAGTGCCAAAACCTTGCCCACGGCAGGCGCAGGCCCCATGCCCATAATACGCGGTGCCACCCCGGCGACAGCCGCGCCGACAATACGGGCGCGGAGTTTGAGATTATATTTTCTTGCCGCCGCCTCTGATGCCAGCAGCATTGCCGCCGCACCGTCATTTATGCCCGAAGCATTGCCCGCCGTCACTGTGCCCCCCGCCCGGAATGGTGCGCGCAGTTTCGCCAACACATCCAGCGGCGACAAACGCAAATGTTCGTCGCGTTCGACAATGCTCACAGCACCCTTACCGCCCGGAATTTCTACGGGTATTATTTCTTCGGCGAGACGCCCAGCGTCTTGAGCGGCTTTGGCTTTTACTTGCGAATTATGGGCAAATATATCTTGGTCGGTGCGTGATATATTAAACTCTTCGGCTAAATTTTCCGCCGTCTCCGGCATAGAATCTGTACCATATTGCGCTTGCATCAACTTATTAACGAAGCGCCAGCCCATTGTCGTATCGTAGCTTTCGGCCTTGCGCGAAAATGCGCTGGTTGCCTTGGCCATAACGAAGGGGGCGCGGGACATGCTTTCTGCGCCCGCCGCAATGGCCAATTCACCTTCACCGGATTTAATCAGGCGCGAGGCTTGTACGACCGCATCAAGACCGGAGCCACACAAGCGGTTCAAGGTTACCCCCGGTACATCCGCTGGCAAGCCCGCCAACAAAACCGCCATGCGGGCGACATTGCGGTTGTCTTCCCCGGCCTGGTTGGCACAACCCATAAACACATCGTCCACACGCGCCCAATTTATATCAGGGTTGCGCGTCTTTAATGCCTTGAGGGGTATGGCCGCAAGATCGTCAGTACGTACACTAGAAAGTCCGCCAGCGTACCGACCAATGGGCGTGCGGATTGCGTCGCAAATATAGGCTTCAGTCATTATTTTTGACATTTCTTAGTCTCCAAATATTGTATCGTAATGAAGGACTTGTGCCCCCTAAAACCGCTCACCCCTGCGCATGCAGGGGTCTATCTATGAGTCTTCCAATTAAACCTTAAACTACGTCTATAGATACCTGCATCCGCAGGTATGAGCGGCGTTAAAAAATTATGAGGCGCACACACCCTATTTCCCCGTAAATGTAGGTTTGCGCTTTTCCATAAACGCGCTGACGGCCTCTGCGTAATCATCTGTGAAGCCCGCTTTTTGCATGGACAGGCGCTCTAGTTCCAACTGCTTGTTTATGGTGTTGTTAAATGAAGCACGAATTGCGGCCCGGTTAAGCGCCATGCCGACAGGGGGTTTCGAAGCCAAATTTTCCGCTAATTGCAATGCTTCGTCCATCAAATCACCCGGTGCACAAACATCCCATATCAAGCCCCAATCTTTGGCTTTTTCCGCTTTTAAGGGCGCAGCCAATAAAGACAAACCCAGCGCCCTAGCCAGCCCCACATGGCGCGGTAAATGATAAGTGCCGCCGCTGTCGGGCAGCAGCCCAATATTGGAAAACACCTCAACAAATTTGGCCGTATCTGCCGCGATGACAATATCACAAGCAAGGGCAATATTTACGCCTGCCCCTGCCGCCACACCGTTGACGGCGCACACCGTCGGGATTTTGGATTTGTGCAAGCGTTTAATCAGCGGGTTATAATATTTGCCAATGGTTTCTCCTAAATCGACCTTTTTTGCGCCAGGCGAAACATTACGGTCGCCCAAATCTTGACCAGCGCAAAACCCGCGCCCCGACCCAGTAATCAACAAACAACGGACACTATCGTCTTCGTCAATCATATCCAGCGTCAACGCCAATGCTTGGTGCATTTTTTCGTTAAAGGAATTAAGCTTATCCGGGCGGTTTAGCGTGACAATAGCCACAGCATTTTGTTTCTCATATAATATGGTCGATTGGCTCATGCCTTACTCCGCTTGCTTTACTTTACGCCTTAGAGGGGTTATGCCAATATTTGACCGATCAATCAATTAATAAAAGGGCTATTATGTTGCTAGAAAACTATGCCGAGGGACACTGGCTTGCGGGGTTCTCTGGCTACCGGGACTTACGGGATTCGGTTACGGGCAAAGTTGTCGCCAAAACATCTTCCGAAGGCCTAAACTTCGAAGCCATGCTCGATTATGCCCGCACGGTCGGCGGCGCCAATTTACGCAAATACGGGTTTCATGACCGCGCTTATATGCTCAAAGCGCTCGCCAGTTATTTGATGGAACGCGAAGAGGAATTATACGAATTATCCTACAGCACGGGCGCGACCCGCTCTGATAGCTGGATAGATATTGAGGGCGGCTTCATGACTTTGTTCGCGGTGTCGGGCAAGGCGCGGCGCGAAATGCCCGACGGTAACGTTTATGTGGACGGCGAGCTTGAGACATTATCACGCGGCGGCACATTTATGGGGCAACATATCGCCCTACCGTTGCAAGGCGCGGCCATACATATTAATGCTTATAATTTCCCAATCTGGGGGGCACTAGAGAAATTTGGGCCAGCCTTCATTGCCGGAGTGCCGACCATTATCAAACCCGCGTCGGATGGTTCTTATTTGACTGAGGCCATGGTGCGGATGATGGTGCAATCGGGTATATTACCTGAAGGTGCCGTGCAACTTATTTGCGGCTCTACAGGCGATTTGCTCGACCATGTAACCTGCCAGGATGTAATCTCGTTTACGGGTTCGGCCAGCACGGCTGGGATGCTCAGGAGCAAACCCAATATCATCCAAAATTCCACACGGTTTATCGCCGAACAAGATAGCTTAAACGGGTGTGTACTTGGGCTAGACGCAGCACCGGGTACACCAGAATTCGATCTGTTTATCAAAGAAATCGCCAGCGAAATATCCGTTAAAGCCGGGCAAAAATGTACCGCCATTCGCCGCGCAATGGTGCCGAACGCATATATGGACGCGGCGATGAGTGCGCTGGGCGAACGCCTCGCCAAAATAGACATCGGAAACCCGCGCGAAAAATCCACCCGTATGGGAGCGCTTGCTGGAATGGGTCAGCGGGCGGGTGTATTGGAGAAGCTCGGTGTATTATCCGCAGAAAACCCTATTGTCATTGGCAATGCACATAGGTTCGCGGACGACGGTGGTGCTTATCTTGAACCTATCGTCATGCGCTGTGACAATCCGCTTGAAAAAACTAACGTCCACAGCGTCGAAGCTTTCGGCCCGGTCAGCACCTTAATGGGCTACAGCGATACCGACGAAGCTATCGCCTTGTTACAAAAGGGCGGCGGCTCTTTGGTGGCTTCGGTGTTTAGTTATGACGCAGATTTTACCCGAAATTTAGTCATGGGCGCAGCCGCATTTCATGGGCGTATGTTAATTGGCGACCGGGACAGTGCGGGCGAAAGCACGGGCCATGGTTCGCCCCTGCCCAATCTGGTTCACGGCGGACCGGGACGTGCAGGCGGCGGCGAAGAAATGGGCGGCGTGCGTGGTGTCATGCACTATATGCAGCGCACAGCCATTCAAGGCAGCCCGGCGGTTATCGCCAATATCACTGGCGAATGGATTCCGGGTGCAAAAGCCCGCAAGGTGAAAACCCATCCGTTTCGGCGAATATATAAAGACTTAAACATCGGTGACCAACTGCAAACCAAATCCCGCAAAGTGACCCTGAACGATATAGAGTTATTCGCCAATTCCACAGGCGACACATTCTATGCCCATATGAATAGCGAGGCCGCCAAAGCCAACCCGTTTTTCGAAGACCGGGTCGCCCACGGATATTTACTGCTATCATGGGCGGCGGGACTATTCGTCTCCCCCGATCCCGGCCCCGTCCTCGCCAATACCGGGCTGAATAATCTAGCCTTCATGACCCCAATTTATGACGGTGACGAAATTAAAGTAACCCTAACAGTCCGCCGAAAAAAACGCCGCACCCCAGACTACGGCGAGGTCGGTTGGGATGTAGAAATCACGAACCAAAACGATGAGGTCTGCGCACGGTATGAGTTGCTGACGATGGTGGCTTTTGAGGATGAGCGTGGGTGAAAACCTTACGCGCGACAAAAACCAGCAATCTATTGCATTTCGATGGTGTTTATTTTATAATTCACACAAAAGAAAAGGGCATAATATATTTCCAATCATTCCGTTAACAAAATTGTGTTACTGGATTTTTTAGATGGTTAAATATTGGACACAGATATGGCAAAAAAATTTACACCAAAATACGATAAAATCGTAGAAACGTTATTGTTTATTGCACATAAATGTCCTGGCATAGACCAGTATAAAACTGTGAAAATAATTTATTTTGCAGATAAGCAACATTTTGAACAATATTCACGCCCAATTACATTTGACGAATATTACGCTCTTGAAAACGGACCGGTAGGCTCAAACGCGTATGATTTACTAAAATCCAACCAATATGCACTCAGGCGAGCGAAAATTACGGATCTTCCTATCCGTTTAGAGATAATCGGCAACCTTATTCTCATGAAAGAGCCTTTAAGGGCTGTTGATTATGAGTGTTTTTCAAAGAGTGACATCAGAGTTCTGGACGCAGTCATCGCAAAGTACGCATGCAAGACCTTTGGAGAAATTTTCGATGAAACTCATGAGCATTTTGCTTATCAAAATGCATGGGGCAATAGAAAAACAGGTCAAAAAAGAGCATCTATGAATTATGTTGACATGATGGAAGATGGTGAAAATAAAGCCATCTATATTGAAGAAAAACTACCTATTGCCAGCCATGTAAGATGAAGCTCGGAGATATTTATTTTTGGCCCACGGATCAGGCGAGAGGCCATAATAATAGAAACAAGTATCATGTATTTATTTGTGTTGGCGATTGGCAAGAAGATAATACATTCTTATTTATCAGCTCCAGAGATTATGGTGGTCCTGATTATAGAATTTTAAAATCAGACTACTCTTTTTTGACTAAGCGTGAAAGCTATATCAGTTGTACAGAAACTGTCTGTTATTCAGATGGTGAGCTCACAAGAGACGACATACAATTTGTTGGGCGCTTAACTGATGAACACATCTCAGATCTTAGGAACTACATTCTGGATAGCGACATTATGGAGCAAAAGCACATCAATAGAATTTGTCGAGCCATTGCAGATTACCTGAAATAATCCCTTCACCACAAATGAATTTAAACCGCCATAGCCGCTTTAATCGAAACCAGTTTACGCTTCTCTTCACACCATAATTTCAGCTTCACGCATTTCAAACTCTGCGCCAAAGTTAGGCGTTTTATATTGACCAGTTTTGGGTGGTCGCGCAGGGCTTCGGTGAGGCGGTAAAACGGGATGCGGGAGTTGAGATGATGCACATGGTGGATGCCGATATTGCCTGTAATCCAGCGCAAGGGCTTGGGTAGGTCGTAATGGGAGCTACCAAATATAGCGGCATCATTGCGCCCCCATGCTTCGCCTTTGTCCCAGATAGTGTCTTCAAATTGGTGTTGAACAAAAAACATCCACACACCCAGCGCACCAGCAGCGATAATCATGGGAATGTAAATCAACAGGAATGCCTTAAGACCGAAGAAATAAATAATCCCGCCAATGAGGGCGGCAATAAACAGATTTGTCCCCATAGCGCTAAACCAATATTTAGGTTCTTTGCGCATGAATTTATCTGGCAATCTTTGGGCAATCAGGAACACATAAATAGGGCCAATGAGAAACATCACCACCGGATTGCGGTAGAGGCGGTACAAAAACTGGGTTTTGGGCGAACTGGCTTTGTACTCGGCTACGGTCAACATATAGATGTCGCCAATACCGCGCTTTTCTAAATTCCCGGACGAGGCGTGGTGGGTCAAATGGGCGCGTTTCCAGATAGAAAACGGTGTCATGGTAATGACGCCAATAACTCGGCCAACCCATTCATTGAGCTTTTTTTGTTTGAAAAACGCGCCGTGGGAACAATCGTGTTGGATAATAAACAAGCGCACCAAAAACCCGGCGGCTAAAAGTGACAATCCAAAACTTAGAAACATACTGATTTTCAAGGCAAAATAGGACAGCACACACAATGCGATAAATGGCAAGAACGTCACAGCTATTTCAAACAAACTTCGCAGCATTTTCGGCTGGCGGTAGGCCATCATCAAACGCATCCATTCTTTGGCGCTTAATGTCTCGTCCGTGTTTGTTTTGGAGGGCTTTTCGTCAACTTTAGTATGGCTCATGCAGAGGCTCTCTTATTTAGGGTACCGAATCTATACTTATATATTATGGATATATATGTGCCTAAGGTAAAGCGAAGTTTAACCAGTACCTGACAAAAAACATGTCATGTGCAATCACTTTTTTGACAAATATTATGTCACAAATTTATTATTTGACCGATTGGTCTAAAAAGTATAGGCTATATTTTATGTATTCCACTGATTTACGCACTGACAAAGAAAAAAAATCTGCTGACCAGCAGATTCTTGATGACGCTGAATTATGGAACACCTTTCAAGCGCGCATTGATAATGGCGACACTATAGAAGCCAAAGACGCAATGCCGAAAAAATATCGCCAGACGCTTATCCGGCAAATATCCCAACACGCCCACTCTGAAATCATTGGCCAATTACCCGAGGGCAATTGGGTGACACGCGCCCCGACCTTGAAACGCAAATTGATTTTGCTGGCGAAAATTCAAGATGAAGCCGGGCACGGGCTTTACTTATATTCTGCCGCAGAAACCTTAGGCCGTTCCCGGGACGATATGGTGGCGGACTTGCTATCGGGCAAAGCAAAATATTCAACCATTTTTAATTACCCAACCCCCAGCTGGGCCGATATTGGCACCATTGGCTGGCTGGTTGACGGCGCGGCGATTGTCAACCAAATCCCCTTATGCCGTTGCTCCTACGGCCCCTATGCCAGAGCCATGGTAAGAGTGTGCAAAGAAGAAAGCTTCCACCAACGTCAAGGCTATGAAATTGTCACAGTATTGGCGCGGGGGAGCGCCGAACAAAAAGCAATGGCTCAAGATAGCCTGAACCGATTTTGGTGGCCGTCTTTGATGATGTTCGGGCCGAGCGATGGCGCTTCAACTCATTCTTCGCAAAATATGAAATGGAAGATCAAGCGCCACTCCAACGACGAGCTACGCCAACGTTTTATCGACGCAACCGTACCGCAAGCTGAATTCCTTGGCCTAACCATTCCCGACCCGGATTTAAAATGGAACGAAGAACGTAGCTCTTACGACCACGGCGATATAGACTGGGACGAATTTTGGGCAGTGATAAAAGACGGCGGCATTTGCGGCAAAGACCGGATACGCGCCCGCCGTGCCGCAGCCAAAGACGGCATTTGGGTGCGTGCAGCAGCAGAAGCTTATGCGGCAAAACAGAGCGCTAAAGAACGAGTTGCTTAAGATGGGTAGCATAAGGAATATTTATGAGCAATAATAATTGGCATCTCTATGAAGTTTTCATCCGTTCCAAAAACGGGCTTGCCCACAAACATGCGGGCAGTGTCCACGCTCAAGACGCGGAGACAGCTATCCTGTCGGCACGTGACCTGTACACCAGACGCGGTGAAGCCAGTTCGCTCTGGATTATAAAATCCAGCGATATTATCGCGTCCGATCCGGGCGAGAGCGGCGAATTATATGATCCATCTGATGATAAAATATATCGCCATTCAACTTTTTACCCCGTCCCCGACGGCGTAAAGAATATGTGATATTATGAGCGTAGCAGAAAAATATATTGGTGCTAAACAACCAAGCAAACCTGAAACCATTTACATGTTACGGCTGGCAGACAATGCCTTGATTTTGGGGCAACGTCTTTCCGAAATGTGCGGCCACGGCCCCGAGATGGAACTGGACATGGCCATGACCAATATGTCGCTCGACCTTATTGGCCAAGCAAAATTGTTATTTGAACATATTTTAACGCTAGAGGATTTGGCCCCCAATATAGATGTTCTGGCCATGACCCGTCCGCTGGAACAATACACAAATTGCCTTTTGGTCGCCCAGCCCAATGTAGACTTTGCCCACATTATGTTGCGGCAATATTTATTCTCGACCATGCAAAAACTGCAATACGAAGCGCTGTTGGAATCGAACGATATAACTTTGGCGGCCATCGCAGAAAAATCCCTGAAGGAAATTGCCTACCATATCCGTTTTGCCAAATCCTGGGTGCTTAGGCTTGGTGACGGCACCGAAGAGAGCCGTTCGCGCATGGTTGATGCCCTGGATTGTTTATGGCGGTTTACGGGTGAAATGTTTGCGCAAGATGCAGGTCTTATGGCTATGGTAAAAACAGGATTGACGGCAAATTTCACCCTAACTTACAAAAACTGGCGATTGGAAATAACACATATCCTCAGCGAAGCGGGCGATCTTTCGCCACCCGATACGGCGCGGATGATAATGGGTGGGCATCAGGGACGGCATGATGAAAATTTAGGGCATATTTTGACAGACATGCAATTTATGCAACTTAGCTATCCGGGCCTAAAATGGTAAGATTGGAATGGTAAACAAAGAGCATTTGCTGGACTTGATGGCTGAAATTATGGATCCGGAAATTCCCGCGATCAATATTGTTGAGCTGGGCATTGTACGCGGTATTGAAGACAGCACCCCGCCAAACATTGTCATCACGCCGACCTATGTGGGTTGCCCTGCCACAGATATGATTGGCGAGATGATCCGCGAGAAACTAGATGCGGCTGGGTATGACGATGTCGGCATTAAAAACCAATTATCGCCAGCGTGGACGACCGAATGGATCACCGAACCTGCCCACGAAAAATTACGTGTTTACGGTATTGACCCACCGGGCGCCCACACCCCTACTTGCCCGCGCTGCGGCTCGGCCAACACCAAACTCATCAGTGAATTTGGCTCCACTCCCTGTAAAGCCTTCCATGCCTGTAAAGATTGCCTAGAGCCGTTCGACCGATTCAAGTGCCATTAAATTTAAGGGAACGAAATGTCCAAATTTTACAAAATCCCGGTCGCAAGTGTCGAAAAACTGACACCAGACAGTGTGGCCATCACATTTGATCTAGCTGATAAGTTAAAATCTATTTTCGCCTTCAAGCCTGGACAGCATGTTATTGTCCGTAAAAATATAGGCGGCGAAGACATACGCCGCACATATTCATTTTGCTCTGCACCACATGAAAATGTATTTCGTATCGCCGTGCGCCAAATTGATGATGGAACATTTTCCACCTATGCCAACACCGTGTTAAAGGCCGGAGATGTTTTGGAAATATCCCCACCTATCGGTGCCTTTACATTCAGCGCTAAACCCGCTGGGACTTATGTCGGCATTGCCGCAGGCTCTGGCATCACACCGCTTATGTCCATGATCCGCACGGCTTTAACCAGCGATGATGAAAGCAAATTTTTCCTCTATTACGGCAACCGCGATGCCAAACACACCATGTTTCGCGCCGAATTGGCGGCGCTGAAAAATCTATATATGGGCAGGTTTTCCGCGCAAATGTTTATGACTAGACAAGCGGTGGATATTCCGTTTTTCAACGGACGCATAGACGGTGAAAAAATTTCCCATTTACACGCCCACGTTTTTTCTGCTTTGAATGTAAACGGATATTATTTGTGTGGCCCCAAATCCATGGTCGACGGGGCGAAAGACAGCCTGCTGACTGCGGGTGAGCCAGAAGCCAATATTCACTCTGAATTGTTTTTTGTAGGCGACGAAAGCGCGCGCCGCAAAATCGCAAGCGCACCTGCCAGAGCCAAGGTTAATGTTATTATGGACGGACGTAAAGTCGAGGTCGATTACCGCGATGAACATGGTTCGATCTTGGAAGCCGTCCTCGGCGCAGGACTGGATGCCTCTTTCTCCTGCAAAGGTGGTGTTTGTGCTACATGCCGCGCCAAAGTTACGGACGGCGACGTGGATATGGCCATAAATTACGGCTTGGAACCAGAGGAAATTGCAGACGGCTATGTCTTGTCTTGTCAGTCGATTCCCTTGAGTAAAACCGTAACCATTAATTTTGATGCATAGTTATACTTGTTTACCAAGTATAAAAATTCAGTGGTCAAAACCAGCCCACCCCCTAACAATCCCTCTAGCCAACTGCGTTTGCCGTGGTATTAAACGTAAAACAATTACAGGAGATAGACATGGCGAAACGGGAATATCCGAGCGGAAATTTGATGGCGGGCAAGCGCGGGCTGATCATGGGGGTTGCCAATAAAAACTCGATTGCCTGGGCGATTGCCGAGCAGTTGGCGGCTCAGGGCGCAGAGATTGCTTTCACCTATCAAGGCGAAGCGATGGAGCGCCGCGTTCGCCCTCTCGCAGAAAGCCTCGGTGCAAAAATTATTATGTCGTGCGATGTCACCGACGATGCATCTATGGACGCTTTGTTCGGTGCCATAAAAGAAGAATGGGGCGAAATGGATTTTCTGGTGCATTCCGTAGCCTTTGCTGGACGCGACCAATTGGCCGGGTCTTTTATTGACCAAACCACCCGCGAGGGATTTGCCACCGCCATGGATATTTCCGCCTATAGTTTTGTCGATGCCGCAAGGCGTAGCGCCGCCATGATGAGCGAGGGCGGCTCTATGATCACCATGACTTATCTCGGCTCGGAACGTGTAGTGCCTAATTACAATGTTATGGGCGTGGCCAAAGCGGCGCTTGAAGCCTGCACTCGTTACCTAGCCGCCGACCTCGGTCCGCGCGGCATTCGGGTTAATGCAATTTCGGCTGGCCCCATCAAAACATTAGCCGCTGCTGGCATTGGTTCTGGTCGCCATATGTTCCGCTTCAACAAAGCCACCGCCGCCATGCAAGAAAACACCGATCTTGAGGGCGTAGCCGGAGCAGCCCTCTACATGCTCTCGTCCTTGGGCACAAGCTGCACAGGCGAAACCCACCACGTAGACGGCGGTTTCCACGCAATAGCCATGCCCCAAGAAGGACCGCTGAAAGCGAGCCTTGGTATAGATTAATATGGGTTGGAAATTTCGTAAAAGAAACTATTTGAATAAGTAATGCACACATGACGACCAATGATAGACGAAAGAATACATTTCTTGAGCCTGGCACACAGGTTCGATATGATGGTTTAGGTAAAGAACATTCAGAATTTGGCATTGTTATTCATTGTTGGTATTGTGAAGATTGCCTGTGGTATGATTGTTATGTTGCCTTTTTCGGAGACAAATTTCCAAACCATTGTCCAAAAGAAAAACCTTATATTTTAAGATATGCCACAACTTCATTGCATGTTGTTCAATCATAAAATTACCAAAACACAGGGTTCCAAGAGATTGGAACATATTGGCGGAAAGAACGCTATCATTAACACATATAGGCCACAGTATTTTAATGAAGACTTTGGCCTCATGTTGATTATGGAAATACAATACGGGGGTCTCAGTCGCACCACCTAAACTTTTTAATAAACAATTATTGATTGTAATTGATGGTTTGTTAACAGATTCAATACATTTGTTACGCCATAATAAGTTTATAGATTTACATTATTTTCAAAGGACGCGACCGTGAAAACCAAACTAAAACTTCTATCAAATGCATCGCGCGCACTAAGCGCCACGATTTTCCTCTCAGCAGTCAGCAGTGCCGCCTTCGCTGGTTCTGGCGAATTTGGTGTTGGCGGGAGCGTGGGCACGGCGGGTGTGGGCATACATGCCAAAGCCGCTTTTTCAGATTATATCTCTGTAACTGGTGGATTTGACTATCTCAAATTTGGCCGCGACGAGGCCTATGACGGCATAAATTATGAGGGTGATCTCAAATTTTCAAACTTTAGCGGGTTGGTAAATTTCCACCCATTTAAGAATGGCTTCAATATTTCTGGCGGCGCCTATATTGGTGACAAAACCCTAGATCTGACCGCAACCCCGGCTACAAATGTGCAAGTCGGCGATGTAAGCTTTACACCAGCCGAAATTGGCACGTTGAACGGGGCGGCGTCTTTGAAAAATTTGGCACCTTATGCAGGGATTGGCTATGATGGCTTTATGACCGCAAGCGGCAACTGGAGTTTCAACGCCAAAGCAGGGATATTGTTCACAGGAACACCAGAAATATCACTGGTATCAACGGGGGGCACCCTCAGCAATGATCCAACTTTTAGGGCTGAACTGGCAAAGGAAGTTAACAATCTTCAGCGAGACATCAAAGATTTTAAATATTACCCAGTCGTGTCTTTAGGCGTTACGCGTAAGTTTTAGCATAAGCGCTTAAAAACGCCACTTCTCTGTTAATTCTTTCCCTGTTAACCTTCAGGGAAAGCACTATTTCCGCATCCCCGCCGCCTCGTTCAAGCTCATAGGGGCGGCTGGTTCGCTTGGCTCTACCTGTGTTTCCTTGCCGTTCTCTTTACCGTTCTCTTTGGCCTCTTCCAACTCTTCTTCGACCTCTTCCATAATGCGCTCTATGTCGTCGCCTCGGACATGCGGGTCGACGGCACGGCGCATTTCGCGGACAAATTGCTTGCGGAGATTGCGCATATTTGCAATACTGCGCTTACGGTTCTGCTCGTCATTTTGGTCGAGCGTATCCAAAACATGATAGGCATGCAAAATAGCTTCAAGCGCAGACAGGCGGCGCTTATTATCCACCTCCCAGTTTTCATTATGTGATGGCACAGCCAGATTAGGGAACAACCATTTGGCTTTATCAAGCAAACCCCGCAAACTCGCCACGGTTCTACCGCGCTCTAAATCATAATCGGATGTGGTGAATTTTGCCGGATCAATTTTACACAATTGCTGGGCAAGGGACATTTCGCGCACTACATCGCGACCCCAGGCTCTCACTTCGCCTTTATAGGTTTCCTCGGCGCTGACCGCCTGCAGTTTTTCTTGTTTCTTGGTCTCGGCGATTTGGCGGTTGGTTTCCGCGACGGCGCGTTTTCGCGACAAGAAGCCAAATGCAAATTGTGTGGCCAAAGCCATGATCGAAACCACCATGGCAAAGAGCGAAATCCAATTTATGTCTTCCATGCCAACTCCCCAAACATGCGCACACGCACAAACCTGTTTTAACGCTTTCCTACTTTAGCGCTACCCTAATCTTAGCGCCTCAAAGTCCGCTTTGTCCATACGGCTGGCCGCAAGATAAACAATATCCAGTAAAATACTAGGCCGCCCTCGTCCCGCCATGGATGCCAATATATTCGCATAGGCAGCATTTTCCTGCGACAACCGTACCGTCGTGCGCCGCTCCGGCTTAAACCGCAACTCCGAAAACCAAGCCGAAACCTCCGACACATGGGCATTTTCGCGCAAATGCGACAGCGCCCCGTTCATCACCTTGGAACGCGCCTTGGTCGACATCTGCCGCCCCATACGCACCAACAGAGCCTCAGCCCCCGGCTCAATCATCATTTCAACAGCTTTCATAGGCGAGGTGTAACAGGTTATAGTTAATCAAATGTAACCGGAACGCTGGGTTTGAAAGCAGAACTGGCTTTATGGTTAATGAGGGGTATAGAAATAATTGAGAATGAAAGGAAATTATGCTTTCAATATATGCCGCGCCACATCCAACTCACTAACCAACAAATCTACATCATCTTCGGTACTCAAAAAACTTGTTGTGCAAATACGCAGGACGCTGCGGCCTTCAAAGGTTACGCGGCCTAGCCATACTTTGCCGCGTTTTTCGATTTCGTCGGCTACAGCTTGGGAATCTAAGCCATATTGAGCGTCGTCAAATACAATGACAGGCAAAGTGCTTGTGTTGCGGATCTGCCAGCCATGTTTCGGGAGTTGTTGGCACACATAATCCGCCAGCGCGAAATGCTGGTCAAACATTTGCCTATAGCCCGCCTCGCCGACCACCCTGAGCATCATCCACAGACGCAAACCAAGGAATCGCCGCGACCACTGATTGGTGGTGATATAAAAATCTTGCCCGTCACCCTCAGGCATATAGCTGGTCTTGACCGAAAACACATTGGCGGCATATGACGGATCACGCAGGGCAATTATACCTGCGCCCATAGGCACGGACAACCATTTATGAGCATCGATAGTGACGCTGTCCGCTTGCTCTATGCCCGCTAACAAACCAAGCCTGTTTTTGTCAAATATCAAAGCCCCCGCCCATGCGGCGTCCACATGGAAATGAATATCTTCACGCGCGGCAATCTTGTAGCAAGCAACCAATGGGTCGATCATGCCCGCACCCGTAGTACCACAAGTGGCGGCGATCATGATCGGTTGAAACCCGTTTTTCTTATCTTTGGTAATAATGTCTCCCAATGCAGCCACATCCATCCGGCCATCACCACTGGTCGGGACAAGCCGCACGGCTTTGGCGCCCAGCCCCGTAGCCTTAGCAATTTTAATCCAGGCCAAATGGGAATCCGCCGAGACATAAATACTAGGTGCTTTTTCAAAAGCCCGAACGCCATGTTCTATATATTCACTGGACGCCCGGCACAGCGCCGCCAACATAGCGGTTTCATTGGCTTCGGAACCACCAGAGGTAAAATGCGCCGTACCGTCCGGCATAGAAAGCTTCGCGCACACCATATCCGCAATTCTGCGCTCCATAGTCACAGAGGCGGCCGCATGGGAGGTGACACAAATCTGCGGATTGCGCACCGATGCCAGCACATCCCCAACCACGGCAGGCCAAGCGGCGGTTGGATTGAAATAACCAAAACAACGGGCGCTAGCTGAACGTAAATCACCGTTCTCCATTAAATTAGCGGCTTCGCTAAGGGCAGCGTCAAGCGCAACAGGCTTCTTAAAATCTATGTCCGCAATAGTGCGTTTGGTTTCTGTGAAAGACCAAGCAGGCACCACAGAGCCGTCATTAAAACTTGAATAGGCACTCTCGACTTGCTCGGCTAGAGTTTGCAAATTGGCTGCATCATGATATGCAAAACTGTTCGGAATTTCAGGCATAATATATTCTCCTTACGGAGAACAAAACTAGCGCAAGAAATATTTCAGACAAGCCACATTCAGACATCGCATTTATAGTAGAATGTATTTTCTACAGTCGCTATGCATCAACTACCTAGGGAGCCTGGATTGATAAGACCGTCTGGATCCATTTCATCTTTTATTGCTTTGAGGAGTACGCGAGCACCTGGGTTTAAGGACTGTTGGTAGTCATAGGTTTTCCCGATCTGCAAGTGCGCGGCCTTGTGTTCAGCCATCAGGTTTTTCAGCTCGGTACGAATTTGGTCTACGGCTTGTCTAGCTTCAGGATTATCTGCAAAGCCACTTATTTTGCGCAAATGTCCGGCTTCGACTTTGCGGTGGTGAATATCCATCAGGGCATCGGGCCAGAAGAATACAGGCTCTATAACCATAGCGCTAGCGCCAACACTGGTCAGGAGATAGCCCGTACCGATTTCGTATTTTTCGCAAATGCCTTTGTGCTCATCGAATAATTTTGTGACGGCATCCATCAGGGTAACTGCTTTGGAATGGGGCACCACCGCGTGTACGGGCGCCCAGCGCTCTCCTTGCGGGCCGATCATGGAGTTGGGCGGATTAAACGGATTGGCCGCGACCAATGTCGGGATAGCATTTTCGATCTCTGTGCCGCCAGCTTTTACCATAATGGTTTTGATGGCTTTGATGTCAGCTTGGGCGGCAGATTGGTGCTGGTTCTCACTGCTCATATGAACGGAATAGGGCACGTCTTTCATAAATCCGCGCCCGGCTGCGGCAAGCTTCGCCCCAGTTTTGAGGGCGCCCATGACAGACCCGCTTGCTTTGAGGGCGCCGGCGAGGGCTTTCACATCCTTGGCCAAGCTTTCCCGTTTCATGCGCTGGGCTTGCAAAAACGGATCAAAGCCAAAGCACTCGGACGCTAGGCCTTGGCGGGCAATCTCGCTCATAGCCGGGAGCATATCTTGGTAGCGCTCGAAGCTAAATGAAGCATGAGCTTTGTGTTTCGGAGCGCGTATCAATTTTAAACTTATCTCTGCCTTGATACCGAGCGCACCACAATCCCCCATAAACAACCCCGTCATATCCGGGCCGAAGTTGCGGAAAAAACCGGAGCCGGTTTCGACAATACGCCCGTCTGCTGCGACGACTTTCAAAGCCGTAACACTGTCCGCAGACGTGCCGTACAGCCCTGAGCCAAAGAATATAGAATTCTGGCTAACCGACCCGCCGACCGTAGCATATAACCCTGATAAAGTCCCCCAAAACGGCGTGCGCAGACCCGTGCCCGCAAGCGCTTTATGCAAAGCCGCCCACGTACATCCGGCCTCTACGGTTACATACATATCGTCCGCATTTATTTCGACAATCTTGGCCATACGCGATGTATCTATGCTAACCGATTTATTGGTACTGGGCAGATAACCGCCCGTATAGGACAGTCCGCCACCGCGCGGGAAGACGGCAAAACTATTACTTGTGGCTAGTTTTACGGCGGCTGCGAGTTCGTTAATATTAGCGGGACGCAACACCGCACTACTGGTAAATTCGGCGCGGCTATACACGTCTTGGGAAAAATAAGCACACTCGTCCGCGTCGGTGATAACATTTTTAGCACCGAGAACGTTGACCAATTTTTGTTTTAAAGCTTTGTCCATATCAATTTCCCAAGACATGTAAGTCCATGAGTTTATGCTCTAAACGGGTGCAGCGCAAACAAAATGATTTTTCTCATTGTCGTGGGCGGGCTTTAAAAATAGGATTGGCACATGGATATACAAGATAAATTGCAAAATCAATTATTAGGGTCAAGCTATATGGCACTTGCCCTGCAAACCGAGGTGCAAGCCGTTAATGCTCGCAATAGTCGGTATGATGCTCGCACCCTTATGTTCGGTGCAATAGACCGATTAGCAAGCGAAACCCGTTCCAGTAAAATGTTTATCGGGGCGGATTTAAAACTGGTCGTGTTACCGGAATATTTCATGACCAGCTACCCTGCGGGCGAAAGCATTGCCGCTTGGGCGGACAAAGCCTGTATTGAAATGGACGGGGCAGAATATGCCGCCCTCGGGAAAATCGCCCAGGACAACGATTTATATTTGGCGGGCAATGCTTACGAGCTTGACCCGCATTTTGATGGTCTGTATTTTCAAACCTGTTTTATCATAGCACCAAGCGGCGAGACGATTTTGCGTTATCGTCGTCTCAACTCCATGTTCGCCCCCACGCCCCATGATGTCTGGGATAAGTATTTAGAAATCTACGGCATAGACGGAGTGTTCCCGGTTGTGGATACGAACATAGGGCGGTTGGCAGCATTGGCGTCCGAGGAAATTCTCTACCCCGAAATCGCCCGGGCGCTGGCTATGCGCGGCGCAGAAATCATCGTTCACTCGACCGGGGAAATGGGCATGATGTCCGAAACTCCCAAAGCCATTTGTCGCAAAGCCCGCGCCGTTGAGAACATGGTCTATATGGTGTCGGCTAATTGCGGCGGCATTAGCGGCCATGCCTTACCGACCAGCGCAACCGATGGTCGCTCGTCTATTGTCGATTATCAAGGGCGCACACTGGTCGAAGCGGGGTGGGGGCAAACCATGACCGCCCACACGACCATTGACCTAAACGCTCTGCGCAAATATCGCCGCCGCCCCGGCATGGGCAATCTCTTGGCGCGTCAACGTTTTGAAATATTTGCGCAAACCTACGCCGGGCACGGCAGCCAAGCCGCAAATTCCATGCTGGATAAAAACGGGAATGTGCAAGTGCCAGACCGCAAACATTTTTTGGATGCGCAAGCCAAGTCGATTAAAGGGCTGGTGGACAAGGGGGTTATTTAAGCCGCGCCCACGGCTGTTTTGCAAAATATGCCCGCTCAAACGTCTCTATATTGTCCATAGAGCGGTGGGTTAAATCTATGGCGTCCAGCCCGCCCAGCAACATGTGCTTGTGCGGCTTGCTAATATCAAAGCTGATGCCGCCGATTTTTTGGGTCTCCAAATTGACCTCGATGTCTTTGTCTATCTTTACCAAAAGCGCAATACTGCGGCCCGGCAAGCGGATAGGTAGTACACCGTTAGCGATACAATTATTATAAAATATTTCGCCGAAACTCTCCGCTACGATGACCCGAAACCCGTATTCCGTCAATGCCCAAACGGCTTGTTCTCGCGACGAACCACAGCCAAAATTTGCGCCGCTCAATAATATCTGCGCGCCCTTAAACTGCGGCCAATTAAGCAAGAAATCGGAATTTATTTCGCGTCCCCCCACATAGCGCCAACCAGCAAACAAACCTTCTGATAGCCCAGTTTTAGTGACGCCCTTTATTTCCCGCGACGGGATAATGGCATCTGTGTCAATATTATCGCGCAGAATTGGTACGGCCTTGGATATAACAGTCGTCAGAGATTCAGCCATTGTGCACCCCCAAATCTGATGCGCCGCATATATGCCCCGCCACCGCCGATGCAGCTACTGTTGCCGGGCTGGCAATATGGGTGCGCGCCCCTGCCCCTTGGCGGCCTTCGAAATTTCTATTGGTGGACGATATAACCCGCTTACCTGCACCAAAACCCTCGCCGCCCGCATAAAAGCACATGGAGCAACCGCTTTCGCGCCATTCAAACCCGGCTTGTTTGAAGATTATATCAAGCCCCTCTGCTTCGGCGGCGCGTTTAATGGCGCTGGAACCCGGCACGCAAATAGCGCGGGTACCGCCGCGTACCTGCCGCCCTTTCAGCACCTCTGCCGCTGCCCGTAAATCTGAAAGCCTTGCATTGGTGCATGAACCGATAAAAGCGGCATCAACGGTCAAACTGTTTACCTTCTGCCCCGGCTCAAGCCCCATATAGGCCAATGATTTATCGTCTTCTTTGCACTTGGACACGGGTATAGTGCCGCCGACCAATACACACTGCGCCGGGCTTGTTCCCCAGCTTACTGTTGGCGCAACTAAGCCCGCATCAAGGTTTATCATACGGTCAAATTGAGCACCCATGTCCGTGGCTAGTTTTTGCCACCCTGCTATGGCCATATCCCAATCCGCCCCCTTGGGCGCATAGGGTCTGTCTTTAAGCCAAGCATAAGTTTTTTCGTCCGGGGCGACCATGCCTGTAAATGCGCCAAACTCCACCGCCATATTGCACAGGGTCATGCGGGCTTCCATATCGAGCGCCCTCACAGCTAATCCCGCAAATTCTATTGCGTAACCGCGCCCACCTGCGGCACCATATGTGCTGATTAAATGCAAGATCATGTCTTTGGCGGTCACGCCTGCTTTGAGCGCCCCGTCAAAATGCACCAACATGGGTTTGGGCTTGGATATGCGCAAGGTGGACGTGGCCATGGCATGTTCGGCTTGGGTTGAGCCTATGCCGAACGCCAACGCCCCAAATGCACCTTGGGTGCAGGTATGGCTGTCGGGGCAAATAATGGTCAGGCCGGGCAGGACTATGCCTTGCTCGGGGGATATAACATGAACAATGCCTTGACGTTCATCGCCGAGATCAAACAAGGTGACGCCTGCGGCTTTGGCGGCGCGGCGCGTGATGGTAATAAAGTCCTTGCCGCCCGGCATTTTGGTCTCGTCGCTCCGCCCCGGCAGTGTATCGACAATATGATCCATCGTAGCAAAGACATGTTCAGGGCGGCGAATTTTATGGCCAGATTCGGCCATACTCACCAGAGCTACCCCGCCGGTACGTTCATGCAAAAATATTCTATCTATATAAAGCAGGTCTTCGCCGCCGTCCAAGCTACAGACTTTATGGGCTTGCCAAAGTTTTTCAAATAGCGTCAGAGCGCTCATAATTTCACGATAGTTTTACCAAAATTACCACCCGCCATCAGGCGGCAAAACGCATCTGGGGCATGTGACAATCCGTTTGTGACGTCTTCGACATATTTAATCTGACCGGACTTTATCCACTCGGTGGCTTTGTCCAAAAACGCGGGCTGTTTGTCAAAATGGTCGTAAACCACCAGACCTTTAACGATAGCACGGGCGCGAATAATCGTGCCGGGATTAGGGCCGGGCGGCGGACTGTCGGTATTGTATTGCGCCATAAGCCCGCACAAGATTACCCGTGCGCCAATTGCCAATTGGTTCATGGCCGCGTCTAAAATATCACCGCCGACATTGTCAAAATAAATATCAACCCCGTCCGGGCACAGGCGCTTAATGGCTTCGCTCGGCTCTTCGTCTTTATAATTGAAACAGCCATCAAATCCAGCCACATCCGTCAGCCAATCCATCTTGCGCTGCTGGCCTGCGATGCCGATAACCCGGCAACCCATAATCTTGGCAATTTGCCCGACCATAGAGCCAACCGCCCCCGACGCCGCCGAGACCAAAACCGTATCGCCCGCCTTTGGCTCGGCCAAATGCACCAGCCCCGCATAGGCGGTCAGACCCGGCATGCCGAGAATACCCAGAGCCAAAGAGCGCGGAGAGATACGCCCGTCCAATTTCTGCATGCCCGTTCCGTCGCTCACGGAATAAGCCTGCCAGCCGCCAAAATGTTTGACAAAATCGCCGGGGCTAAAATCATCATGGTTGGACGCCAGCACTTCCGACACGGTTTCCCCGCGCATCATTTCGCCCGGGTGAATGGCTCCGGAAATATGCCGCCCATTTATCTGTCCGCGCATATAGGGGTCGAGGGACAGATATTCGGTTTTGCACAATATTTCGCCCGCGCCCGGTACGGGCATATTACCGTCCACCAGCTTGAAATCGGAGGGTGCTGGCACTGCATCCGGTCGGGATTTGAGCAATATTTGTTGGTTGGTTTTCATACTCACTGGCTTAACTAACACGAGGATGCATCACGATAGACACTACCCCCTCACCCTGTTCCTCTCCCCATGGGAGAGGAGACGTTGGCTTATCAATCACCACTTCTTCATATACACTATGTGGGGCAAACAAACTTAGCCTCTCCTTTGGGGAGAGGCGCGCGACAGCGGGTGAGGGGCTTGGATGTTGCAAGTGATACTTCATTCCTAAGCCGTTTTCTTATCCCATACGGGCTGTATCGGTGCATCCAGCCCTGTTTCTTTCTTACAATTTTTGCGCAAGGTTTCCAAATCCGGGCCGTAATTAAATACATCTGTACAAATACTATCCGCCATATCTGCGCGGAGTTTCTCTGTAGCCGTGGCATCCAATTTACCGGACTTGCTGACAACCACTCCAAAGCGCTTGGCGCCTTTCTTGGAAATCAATCCTTGCTTAACCTCAAGCGCAACAAATTCTGCGTCGCGCTCCAGAGGGTTACCCCAACCGCCGCCACCCCATGTATTATAGATCAGCAAATCACCAGCTTCGACCGTGATGTCGTCGCATTTTGATGGCAGGACTTTCTTCTTGCCGTTCTTGCGCACAATCATTTTCTTGGAACGCATACCCGGCGTTCCGCCGTTGACGCCCCACGGATAGATAAACCACCGGTCATCATGAATGGCTATCGTGCCTTTCTCCAAGAACCTGTAATGAATGGTGATACCGTTTCCGCCCCTGAATAAGCCGGCACCGCCGCTATCGGGGATGCTTTCATAGCGCTCAATCCGGAGCGGAAAATAGGCTTCCAAGAATTCATTGGGCACATTGGTAAAGCCCGGCCATAGGGAATGTCCGTCGGAACCATCGCCGAACGGACGCCCCGGAATGCCACCAAAGCCAATTTGAAATAGCTGGAACCATTCATCATTTTTATCCGTACCGGAATACATCAAATGCGGGCTAGACGAGAAACCAGCCGCCGACAGGAATTCCGGAGCGCGCTGACCGAGCAGAGCGCCCAGCACATCAAAAATACGGCCAAGGGCATGGGTGCGGCACGATAGAGCTGCCGGGAATTTTGGTTTCAAGAGTGAACCCTCAGGGATGCGCACTTCAACCAAATCGTAAAACCCGTCATTGAATAAAATCTGCGGGTCGAACACCATAATCATATAAATACCAAAAAACATTTTCAGCATATTTTCATTGAGCAAGAAATTGATCGAGCTTTCCGATTGCGGGTCTGTGCCCTCCCAATCCAGAATGACCTTGCCGCCTTCGCGCCACATCGTACATTTGATTTTGTAAGGTCCAAAACCGCGTCCGTCATCGCAAACAAAATCTTCAAACGATACAGGCTCTTCGCCGATAGAGGTCTCGATGAGATGCGCCATAGCCCGGTTATTGCGCGCCAGCAATTTGTTGGTGGCCGAAATATAGCTATCGGCACCAAAGCGCCCGACCATTTCAACCACCCGGCGCTCGGCCATGCGGCACGCCGCCACGATGGCGTTCAGATCAGCCCCGGCCCAGTCTGGCATGCGGCATTGGTGTAGAACTATTTTGAGAATATCGTCGTTTTTAACGCCTTTTTTATAGAGCTTAACTGGCGGAATACGAATGCCCTCTTGGAAAATAGACACGGCATTGGTCGGCAGAGACCCCGGCACCATGCCGCCCACATCGGTCATATGGCCAAACATAGCCCCCCAGCCAACCAGTCTGTCATCAACAAATATTGGCACCATGACTAGCCAGTCATTGGCATGGGAAACGGCACCGTCGCACATATATGGATCGGACAACCACAGCACATCACCTTGCTCTATCTCGCCGTCGTAGTTTTCTAAAAAACCCTGAATGAACGAGCCAAATTGCCCGGCCAACATCAGGCCAGTATGGTCTGCGATCAGCGGAAAAGCGTCGCCTTGCTCGCGGATACCCGGCGACATGGCGGTACGAAACAAAGTCGCATCCATTTCTTCGCGTGCGTTTTTTAAGGCGTTTTCTATGAGATCCAAAGTGATCGGATCCACATCAACGGTTTTAAATGCTTTGGTGTTTTTTTCAATTATTGTAGCAGCCATGATGCCCTCCTAATTCTTTGCTGGGTTGATGAGAATATTGCCGAAAGCGTCAATGGTTGCCACATGGCCTGAGAGTATCAGCGTGGTCGAATCCATTTCGGTTATAATCGCCGGGCCTTTAATCTTGTCTTTGGCCTTAAGCTTGGCGCGGTCATAGATGATGGCATCTTGCTCACGCCCGTCCATCCAGACCGTGCTGGTTTTTAGCATGGAGGCTTTATCGGGCTTGCCGTCGCCTTGAACGATTTTACCCGCCGTGACATTCGGCGCTTCGCCCAGAACTGTGACCCTAAGATTGACCAATTCGATAGGTAGCTCCAGCGCAAAGGTAAATAGCTTTTCGTGTTCTTCGTGGAGATCATCTGCTAGTTTTTTCAGACCAGCCCCAGAAAAATCTTTTTGGTCTATAGGTAGCACCACTTCAAAGCCTTGGCCTTGATAGCGCACACCAGCTTCGAACTGTACTTCATGTTCGGACTTAGGCACACCTTGTGACACCAATTGGTCACTGACTTCCTTGGCCATTTCGCCCATGATTTTTTCTAGCCGTTTGCCGTCTGCCGTATCCAACCGCGAAGAGAATGAACGGGCTTTCTCGGCGCGCATTCTTGTGGTGGCATCGCCGTAAGCGCACAGCACGCCGGGCGCCATAGGAATAATCACAGGCCATGATTGCGCCAGCTTTCCAATAGCATTGGCCTGCAACGGCCCGCCGCCGCCAAAACCCATCAGGGCAAAGTCGCGGCTGTCATAACCTTGCTGCACCGACACCAGCCGAATAGCGCCAAAAATATTCTCATTGACAATATCAATAATACCCGCCGCAGCTTCCATGAGCGAAATCCCCAGCGCATCGGCCACGACCTGCACGGATTTTTTCGCCGCATCCACATCCAGTTTCATCTCGCCGCCGAGCAGGGCGTCCGGTAAATAGCCCAGCACCACATTGGCATCGGTCACAGTTGCCGCTTCGCCGCCGTTTCCGTAGCATGCCGGCCCCGGTGTCGCGCCCGCACTTTCTGGCCCGACCCTAAGCGCTTGGGTAAGTTCCGGCACATGGGCGATAGAGCCGCCGCCTGCGCCCACGGTTTTTACGTCCAGAGATGATGTGCGCACGGTCAAATCACCAACCTCGGTATCGCGGGTTAAGCGCGGTGCGCCGTTTTCGATCAAGGACACATCCGTAGACGTTCCGCCCATATCAAGGGTCAAAATATTGGCATAGCCTGCATTTTTTGCCGCCCACAAAGCCCCGGTAACACCGCCCGCCGGGCCGGACATTAGCAAGGCCACAGGTAAATCTTCGGACTGCTCCGACGACATTAATCCGCCATCCGAACGCAGCAAATTAATTTGTCCGTCCATGTTTTGCGCCCGCAACTCCTTACGCAGGCTTTGCACATATTTTGCTACAGTAGGCCGCACAGCAGAATTGGCGACCGTGGTCAATGCACGTTCGTATTCTTGTTTTTCCGGTAAAATATCAGACGACACCGATACGGGTACGCCCGGCATTTCACGTTTAACGATGGCTTCGATTTGTTTTTCGTGGGCGTTATTGGCGAAGGAATTTATCAGGCAGATGGTTACCGCTTCGACATTTTCTTTCTTGAGGCGTTTTATGGCTTTGAGAACATTTTTCTCTTTAACCTTTTTAAGCACATTTCCGTCCGCATCCAGCCGCTCTTTAACTTCCACTGTCGCTTCCAATGGGGCCAAAATGGGAGGACGTTGCCAGATAATCCAGGCCGCCAAACCGCCGGGCACAAGCGAGCGGGCAATTTGCAAAACCTGCCGATAACCGTCCGTGACGATTAAACCGACCTTGGCAATTTTGTTTTCCAAAATAGCATTGGTCGCCACCGTGGTGCCGTGCATAAACAAGGATAAATCCGAAGCTTTTATATCCGCCATTTCGCAAATCTTTGCTGTGCCGTTAATCACGGCTTGGGATGGGTCGCTCGGGGTTGAGGGAACCTTTGAGCGGTATGTTTTCCCCGTCGTTTCCTCTATCAAAAGCAGGTCGGTAAATGTCCCGCCTACATCAACACCTAGTCTATATGCCATTCAATCCACTCCTTATTTGGTATTTAATTTTTTACTTTATTGTTTTTGTTAACTTCTTCAGGCGCTTAATTTGCCTTCTCCACTGTCTGGTCACATTTTGGGTTTTTGGGAAAACCACCCGCCTGTGCCACTTGCGACGGGACAGGGCGGCCAAGCACGTCTTCTAGCCAATGTGAGGTCTCTATAATGCCCGCAAGCGAGACCCCGGTTTTAATGCCTGAACGCTCCAACATATAAACCAGATCATCTGTCGGGATATTGCCTGTGGCGCGTGGCGCGAACGGGCAACCACCTATACCGCCAATGCTGGCGTCCAGAGTTTGCACGCCTGCCTCTATGGCGGCCAATGCGTTGGCTAACCCCGTACCGCGCGTATTATGCAGATGGGCGCGTAAGGGAATACCGGGAACGGCGCCTGCTACCATGCCCAATAAATCGCGCACTTGCGACGGCACGGCGACACCTATGCTATCGGCCAAGCATAATTCTACGGGTTCGGCGTCCGCTGCCCGTTTGGCAATTTCGACAATACGGGCGGGCGCAATTTCGCCCTCATAAGGGCAACCAAAGGCACAGGAAATTGTGATTTGGGCGCGCATACCTGCCCGCTTGGCGCGTGTCGCCATATCGGCCCACTGCCACAAGGTTTCATCGACACTGGCGCCTTGGTTTTTCAAGTTAAAGGTTTCGGTCGAGACCACGACACAGCCAATTTCGTCCATGCCCAATTCCGCTGCCCGCTCAAACCCGCGTGTGTTGAGAACCATACCCGTATAAATCACGTCGTCGCGTTTCGGCAAAGCTCTCACAAGCTCCGCCGCGTCCGCCATTTGCGGCACCCGTTTTGGGTTAACGAAGCTGGTGATCTCTATGCGCTTCAAGCCTGCGTCCAGAGCCATATTTATCAGTTTAAGTTTGTCTGCTGTGGAGACAGGTGTTTTTTCACTTTGCAGACCATCACGTGGTGAAACTTCCAGAATGTCTATATGTGTCGTCATATTATCCCGTAAATATTGCTGGACAATTTGTAGCGACGGGTGTCATAAAAGGCAAGTTATTATATCATTATATCATTTGGGGATTTATCGCTATGCGTTCAAGCACAGAAACTGAAGCAACAAAGGAAGCTACTGGGCCACTTAAAGGCCTACGGGTTATCGAGATGGGGCAGTTGCTGGCCGGACCATTTTGCGGCCAGATGATGGGGGATTTTGGCGCCGAGATTATCAAGGTCGAGCAGCCTAAAATTGGCGACCCCATGCGCGGATGGGGTCGGGAAAAACCACACGGGCTGTCTTTGTGGTGGCCTGTGATTGCCCGCAATAAAAAATCCATTACCCTGAATTTGCGCGAGAAGGCTGGCTCCGATATTTTAAAACAGCTTGTGGCCAAAGCCGATATTGTCATTGAGAACTTCCGCCCCGGCACCATGGAGAAATGGGGGCTTGGTTATGATGTGTTACAAAAAATAAACCCCGGATTGATAATGGTGCGGGTGTCCGGCTTTGGCCAAGACGGGCCATATGCGTCCCGCCCTGGATATGGCGCGATCGGCGAAGCCATGGGCGGGATGCGCTATGTAGTTGGCGACCCGTCCAGCCCGCCGTCGCGCATGGGGATTTCTATTGGTGATCAACTGGCGGCCAGTTTCGCCTGCATGGGCGCGCTAGCCGCCCTACACCACAAAGATAAGACTGGCGAAGGGCAAGTGATCGACAGCGCTATTTACGAGGCTGTTCTAGCCATGATGGAAAGCCTCATCACCGAATATGTGGAGGCCGATTATATCCGCGAACGCTCCGGCGCTATTTTGCCCAATGTTGCCCCGTCCAATATATACCCGACCAAAGACGGGCAGATGGTTTTAATTGCCGCCAACCAAGACACAGTCTTTACCCGCCTTGCGGCCGCTATGGGGCAGCCGGAATTGGCCAGCGATAAACGCTATGCCACCCACGGCGCGCGCGGGGAAAACCAAACCGAGTTGGACATTTTAGTCGGTGAGTGGACAAGCACTTTGGACGCCGAAAGCTTAATGGTAGCCCTTGATAAATACGGCATTCCCCAAGGCAAGATTTACCGCGCCCCAGACATGCTCGACGACCCGCATTTCAAAGCCCGCGAAGCCATTATCAAAGTCGCCCACCCACAGTTTAAGAATTTGCAAATGCAAAATGTAGCCCCGAAATTCTCCAAAACCCCCGGCAAGGTCAGATGGACAGGGCCAGAGCTTGGCCAGCATAATGACGAGATTTACCGAGAGCTGTTAGGGATGACAAAGGGAGAGATGCAGAAGCTGGAAGATGATAAGATAATATAGTGCTTATCCTTCAAACGCGAACTGGCGACTTGCGAGAGCAGAGTAAGACCGCTTAAACCAATCCCTTATTCACCATCACTTCTGCAATTTGCACAGCGTTTAGGGCTGCGCCTTTGCGGAGGTTGTCGCCTACACACCAGAGATTAATCGTGTTGTCCCTCGTGCTGTCATCGCGGATGCGCGATACATAGGTTGCGAATTCGCCGGAGACTTCTACAGGTGTCATGTAGCCGCCTTTTTCTTCTGGCTTGTCGTAAACCATAATGCCGGGGCTTTCGCGTAGGATTTCGCGAGCGCGGTCGGCGTTCATGTCGTTTTCAAATTCGATGTTGATGGCTTCGGCGTGACCAATGAAAGTCGGGACGCGCACACAGGTTGCCGTGACTTTGATTTTAGCCTCCATGATTTTCATGGTCTCGGCTTTCATCTTCCACTCTTCTTTGGTGTCGCCGCCGTCCATGAACACGTCAATTTGCGGGATAACATTAAAGGCGATTTGCTTGGGGAAAACTTCCGGGGTTGGTGTGTCGTTCACATAAATGCCCTTGGTCTGAATCCACAGTTCGTCCATAGCCGCCCGCCCGCCGCCACTGGTTGATTGGTAGGTGGAAACCACAACCCGTTTAATAGTTGCGACATCGTGCAAAGGTTTCAGCGCCACAACCATTTGAATGGTCGAGCAATTGGGGTTGGCGATAATGCCTTTTTTGGCAAAACCCGCGACCGCATCGGCATTGACCTCTGGCACCACCAAAGGCACATCCATATCCATGCGCCAAGCGGAGGAATTATCAATGACCACCTTACAGCCAGCCTTGACGATTTTTGGTGACCACTCTTTGGATACTTTTCCGCCTGCGCTCATCAAAACAATATCAACGCTGGAAAAATCAAATTGTTCAATATCAAGGCACTTTATATCCCGGTCGCCATAACTGACGGCGCGGCCAAGGGAGCGCCGCGACGCCACCGCGTACACCTTTTCTATGCTTAAATCACTTTCATCTAAAATAGTGAGCATTTCAGTGCCGACATTACCTGTCGCACCAACAACTGCGATTTTCAAGCCCATGGTTTTCCTAGTCCTTCTTGCTGTATTTGCGGTAGACCGCATAACCAGCCACCAGCACAAAGGCAACCCCCATTAAATCCAGCAAGGAATAATCTCCTATAAATGTACGGGTGAGTGCAGTTTCCGGCACAATTTCGTCGCCTGTTTCTTGGCCGTAGGCCGCCTTGGACATAAATATAATTATGATGAAAACTGCAAATGTGCCAAAACCTGCCAGCCCAAAAATAAACCGGAAGAACCGCTGGTCTTTGTTTTCTTTAACCCGGCGGCGGTTTTCTGCTGCACGGGAACGGCGGAACATGCGCTCGGACGGGCTTGCGGTCGAGCGTTCAGATCCTCGTTTTCCAATCTCGGTATATTTCCTAGCCATGATAACCCTTTCGTTTTGTGGCAATATTTTCATGCAATCGATAATTGCCGCACACGTTTAATCCATGTATATACCATATGTGATCAAGATGAAATACATACTCGTTGCAATTTTATGGGGTTTAAGCCCCGGCACGGCTCGTGCAAATAATAGCGGCAGCTTCACACAAATGAAAGGCGATGCTTTGCGCGCCGTGTTCACAGACACCATGATGGTCGGCGAATACCGCCAATACCGCGACCTGACACGCACCTTTAATTATACGGAATTTCACAGCAAGGACGGCACCACCGACTATGTTGAGGGCCGCAAAAAAGAGGACGGGCGCTGGAAAATAATCGGCAATGAGAAAATCTGCTATAAATATCCGGGCAGTCGTTATTATTCACAAACCTATTGCTTTTATGTGTTCAACGCTGATGGCTGTTATTACAAATTCACGCCAGAAAATATGACCCTGAACCGCAACCCTAGAAACCGCAATAGATGGTCATCCCGCGCCGTGCGCAAAGGCGCAGGCGGCACGTGTGATGAACCAGTGGGATAACTGCCAGTAGGATAACTGTATGAAAATTTTCGCGATATTATTGGGTGCTTTAATACTGTTTACGGCAAATACCGTGAGCGCAAGCGATAAACAATATGCGCCCCTCACCACTAAACAGTTAAACAAAATGCTACCCGGCAGCACCATCACTGGTGAATACCGCCAAATGCGCGAACGCACCAAAACCTATAACTTTTCGGAAAAACACTATAAAAACGGCACCACGGATTACACGGAAGGCACAATCAAAGCCAAAGGCATTTGGTACACTTTGGGGAAACATAAAATCTGCTATAAATACCCCAACGACAAAAATATGGGGCCGCAAATCAATTGTTTCTGGGTCTATAAACAAGACACATGTTATTACGGTTATGGTATTGGCGCCATGACCCTAAAGGGGCCGCGTAATTATAACGACTGGGGCGCCCGCTGGATTGTTAAAGGCAGCGGCGGCACCTGCGATGCGCCTGTGAGTTAGTTAGCGGTCACTAAGATGAGGGCGAGGCGAGTCAAGGAAACGTTAGTGTATACTTACTAACTTGTGAATATAAAAAAACCGACAATTCCTACACATAGCTCACAAATCCAGGAGATGCCTGCTAAATCCTCAAGAGCAGACATTGCAAATTAATCAAGGTATGCAATAATGAGGTATGGTAACCAACGAAGAAAAATCCAGACGAATGTCCATCCGCAAGGATATGGGAAATAGACCTCTATCAGAACATTCAAAACGCGCAACTGGTGCAATTCCAAAAATAAAAGGTCCAGATTATTTGGTTGCTCACGCATGTTTTGAATGTAGAAAATCATACAAATATCCGATCAACACTGATAATCACCCCGTTTGCCCTCAATGCAGAATAGCGCTTTGCGAGATGGGGCGAGCCTTTAAAGCTCCAAAGAAAAGTGACGTTGCCCAATGGAAAAAAGTGAAAAAATTGTGGGATGCGGGCTATAGGTTTCCGACAAATACCTATGAGCCAGTTTCGTATCCCCTGACTTTAAAGGAAGTAGACGCTTTTATTAAGGCAAATCCACGGCATCATTGTCGCTTAAAGTCGCATTGGAGTTAATACCACATTTGCCCCCAATGCAGTCCTTAGCTTTGGGCAGGGAGACCGTGAACCCCTAAACTTTCCAGCCCCAGTGCAGGGCGCAGACGCCGCCTGTGTAGTTTTCAAACCCGACCTGTTTATAGCCTGCGTCTCTGATCATCTGCGCAAACTCGTCTTGTTTGGGGAATTTTCTTATGCTTTCGACCAGATATTGATAGCTGTCGCGATCGCCTGTCAGAATTTCGCCCATGGGGGGGATGACGTTGAAGGAGTAGGCGTCGTAGAATTTGCGGAGCCATTCTGTGGGTGGGGTGTTGAACTCTAGGCAGAAAAACCTGCCGCCTGGTTTGAGGACGCGGCGCATATCGCGCAGGGCTTGGGGGCGGTCAGTGACATTTCTAATGCCGAAAGCTATGGTGACCACATCGGCGAAATTATCCGGGAATGGTAGCACTTGCGCATTGCCGCACACGCGGGTCAAATCCAGCCCCGTATCTTTTTTAGCGTCAATACCCGCGAGCAACATTTCAGCGTTAATATCGACAATGAAAGCTTGGGCCGCATCCCCTCCTCTGCGCACTCTGGCTTGCTCGGCTTTTTTAATGAAGCGCCGCGCCAGATCGCCCGTACCGCCCGCCACATCTATGTGGATTTCGCCGGGTTGGGGGTTAATCTTGGTGATGGTCATGTCTTTCCACAAACGGTGGACGCCCATACTCATAGCATCATTCATCAAATCGTATTTGGAGGCAACGCTATCAAAAACACCACGTACCTTGGCTTGTTTCTCTGAGACTGGAACCTGCTCAAAGCCGAAATCAATTGTGTTTTCTTCTGTCATATGCGCTCTCATTCTAACTATCCTATAATGCGCAGGAAATGTGCCTGCTTCAAGTCCTGAATCAGTTTCCAAATTGATAATCAAAACTGATACCATATGTGCGCGGCTTTTCGTGTTGTTGGGTGACATTGTCCAAGAGCGGCCCCAAGCCTGCGCCCCAATGAAAATTGGTGGTTGGTTTGTCGAAATTTGCCAAATTACGCACCCATAATTTCACCGACCAATTTGCGTTTGCGGGCGTATAGCCCGTCCATGCATTAACCAAAGCATGACTGCCCGTAAACGGCAAATTCCTCAGTTGGAAATCGTCCGGAGCGGTTTGGTTGCTATAATCGAAATGTATCTTCCAATCGCCCGCCATAACGGGGCGCTTATAATCCACCGCAGCGCTGAAACTAAATTCGGGCGCAGTGCCAAAGCCCGTCCCCGCCAAATCCCGCCCCGGCTCTGGCATAAATTCATCATAGCGGGTTTTCAAATAACCCGCATTGGCGCTCAGGTTTAAATCGGGTAGCACCTGCCAGGCCATATCCACCTCAAACCCCCAGATACGTGCCTTGGCAGCATTGGTTAAGGTGCGTAAAAACAAAAACGGCTCTTTTGAAACCGACACCTGTATATCCGTATAGTCCATATAAAATACGGATGCATCCAGCCGCAAAGCCTGATCAAAACCGCGCAGCTTGAACCCGGCCTCAAAATTGGTCACAAATTCCGGCTTGGTGAAAAACCCTGTGGGCGCATCTAGATCGGCCTGGCCGATGAAATCGTCCTTCACCGTAGCACTGCGAAATGCGCGCGCCACCTGGCCGTAGAAATTGATATTGGGGTGGGGTTTATAAGTGCCGCCGACACTCCACGAAATTGGCGTGTTCTCCAGGCTTTGGGTCGTCTGCAGTGCCTGCAAGCCGAACAGCGCAAATGTCTCGCCAAATATGGAATAATCAACGGTTTTCTTATCCCGCGTCAAGCGCACGCCCGCAAACAGGTTGAACTTATCGTTGAGCCTGAAATTCCCGTGCCCATATACCGCAATGCTTTCATCATTGCTGATAATCCGTTGACCATCCAGCCTGTCAGGCGGGTGCAACTCGACGGGCAAGAAGAACACTTGCGACAAAAACGCCGTATGCATGAGCGGAAATGTTGGCGAATATAGGCGCTGGGTTTTCAAATAATACAAGCCCGCTACATAATCAAAGCGCCCAAAGCTGGGCGATATAATGCGAAACTCTTGGGATATGTCTTCATTGGCACCGTCAAACTGGTTGACGGTTATGGCTTGGGGCAGACGGTCGCCGTCTTGGATATAAAAATCATTTACATCCGACCAAGCACTTATGGATTGCAGGGAATAACCAAGGTCGGTATCAAAGGTCAAATGTAAGGAAGCCCGCTGGGCATTTTGGGTTTGGCGTTCGTCTTGGTCAGTATTGACCGTATAGGGGATTTGGTCTGCGCCAATATTGGTGATGGGTTCGCCCTGGCTATTGGGGTTATCGTCTATTTTCTGATAACTATAAATCAGGCGTCCTGATAATTTATCCGTCGGGGCAAAATTTAACTGGGCTTGATAGGCGCTGTGATCTTCACGGCCAAAGCTTGCCCCGCCGCTTAGATTGCGAATATATCCGTCCTGCTTGGTCTTTAGCCCAGATAAGCTTACGGACAAACGATTTTCCAGCAAGGGTATATTCGCACGCACCAAAGCCTTCCTATGTCCCAGCGAGCCGAACTCCACCTGCATCCGCCCCGTCATATTTGTATCGGAGAGAGGCTCTTGGCGCGTGGTAATATTGACCGCACCGCCAATGGTATTGCGCCCAAATAATGTGCCTTGGGGACCACGTAAAACCTCTACCTGCTCAATATCCGCCAAACCGATATTCAGCTGCGTATCGGCACTTATATAGACACCATCTATATAGACCCCGACGGCACGGCCAGCAGAGCGGTTTATGCCGCCGCCGACGCCGCGTATGGTCATATCGTTTTGCCCGGCTTCGCCCGCAGGTGGCAAATACATATTGGGTATAAATTGGCTGAGTTCCGACAAGCGCGGTGTGCGTAGCGTCTCAATATCCTGTTCCCGAAATACGGCCATGGAAATCGCCACATCCTGCACATTTTGCGCCCGTTTGGTGGCGGTGACAATTATCTCGTCGCGTATCTCGTCCTGGCTCGCGTCCGGCGTTTGGGCATGAGATAAGCCTTGCCCCAACACAGCGCTTACTATTAAGAGCAATGGGGCTTGTATAAATTTTTTACAATGCGTCATATAGGTGCAGACTAAATACTGGGCTTATGAAAACGTTTCAATAAAGCCTAATAATAGGAATACAATGCCTGAATTGCCAGAAGTCGAAACAGTGAAATGCGGGCTTGCCCCTGTTATGGAGGGGCGGGCATTTGAGCATGTGCGCCTAAACCGCGCCGACATCCGGTTTCCGTTTCCATATAATTTTGTCGAGCGTTTGCAAGGTGTGACATTAGAACGGCTAAGCCGCCGCGCCAAATTTTTGGTGGCGGAACTTTCCAGCGGCGAGACCCTGCTCATGCATCTTGGCATGTCGGGCAGTTTCATTGTTGGCGACAGGCGCGCCGGGCAAAACCCCAAGCATGACCATGTGGTCTTCACTATGTCTGCTATTATACCTGGCGCCGACAACCCCCGGATTATCTATAATGACCCGCGCCGGTTCGGGTTTATGGAATTGCTGGAAGCCGGAGATTTAGGGCGCATGGTAAACCTCGGGCCAGAACCCCTATCCAATAGTTTTAATGGCCCCGCTCTCTATGACAAGCTTACTAATAAGAAAGCCCCGATTAAATCGGCTCTGCTCGACCAGCGTGTTGTTGCGGGGCTGGGCAATATATATGTCTGCGAAGCTTTGTTTGGCGCCCATATTTCGCCCTTGCGGCTTTCCAATACCCTAAGTGAGGATGAATGCGAACAGCTCTGTGCCGAGATTAAGTCAACCCTTAAACTGGCCATCAAAGCGGGCGGCTCCACATTACAGGATTTTGCGGCGGTGGACGGGGTGCTTGGCTATTTCCAACACCGCTTCAAAGTCTATGATCACGCAGGTCATGACTGTCCGGCAAAAACCTGCGCGGGGACAATAAGCCGCATCAAACAATCAGGCAGATCCAGCTTTTACTGTGATATATGCCAAAAATAATCCGTGCCTTTTTCCTGAAAGCTATTATGTATTTGCTTAAACTTGACCAACGCTAAGGAATATTATCAAGGAACATTATCATGGCCTCATCCAAAATTTCACCTATCAAATTAAGACAAATTCTTATAACCTTGCACCTATTATTTGCCGGGTTTATGACGCCCGCATTTTTTCTCCTTGCCGTATCAGGCGGGCTGTATTTGCTTGGCAATAAAGGGCAGACAACCGCGCAGATGATTGACCTGCCTGCTTCCGCTGCTTTGGATTTTAAATCGGAAACACTTGATGCTGATGTACGAGCCTTGCTAGCGGACGCCGGCATTACCCACCGGTTTGAATATGTCAAAACGCGCGGAGACGATAAAATCCACCTACGCCCAACCTCGCGCCGCTATATTGAAATGAACCAAACCAAAGACGGCCTAACAGCCGCTTTTATGACCCCGAATTTGCAAGGCAAAATGATCGAGCTGCATAAAGGTCACGGCCCCAAATTGTTCAAGACTTACCAAAAACTTGTAGCACTGGCATTGTTATTTGTGGTTTTTGGCGGGGTGTTGGTCGGATTATTGGCGCGGGCTTATCGCCGCAAGACCGTTATATCCCTAGCACTTGGCACTGTCGTATTTTTCATATTGGCACTATTTGCCTAAATAGTCCGTGACTCTTTGGTTTCAAACCTTAAAATGCCAAGCTTGAATTTCATTAGGAGTCCACATGACTTATAATACACTCGAAGTAACCAAAGACGGCGAAGTCTGCATTATTAAATTGAACCGCCCCAAAGCTTTGAACGCCTTGTGCGCCGAATTGACTACGGAGTTGGACGACGCTCTGACCAAATTGGAGGCGGATGAGAAAATTGGCTGCGTTATTTTGACGGGATCAGACAAAGCCTTTGCCGCTGGTGCGGATATTACTGAACTTAAAGACGGCACTTTCCTGGGCATGTATAAGCACGATGTGTTCGGACTATACTGGGAATCTGTTGCCCGGTTCAGAAAACCAATTATCGCCGCTGTGGCAGGTTATGCCTTGGGCGGTGGGTGTGAAATAGCCATGATGTGCGACTTTATCATTGCGGCAGACAATGCCAAATTCGGCCAGCCCGAAATAAATTTGGGCGTTATGCCCGGCGCAGGTGGCACCCAACGCCTGACCAAAGCCGTCGGTAAGTCCAAAGCCATGGATATGTGCTTGACCGGGCGTATGATGAAAGCCGATGAGGCTCATGCTTGTGGCCTAGTATCACGGGTCGTGCCCTTGGACGACCTTATGGAAACCACGATGGAAGCCGCCAAAAAAATTGCTTCCCAATCCCAACCTATCGCCATGATGACAAAAGAAGCGGTGAACACGAGCTTCGAGACAACATTATCCCAAGGCATACATTTCGAACGCCGCCTGTTCCAAGCTATGTTTAGCACCGAAGATCAAAAAGAAGGCATGGCGGCATTCGCTGAGAAGCGCAAACCGCACTTTAATAATAAGTAGTTTGGAGATATAGCGTATACGCCTGCTGATAATATCAACCATCTTTGCTGATTAGGCGGTTGACGGCATCATTACCAACGTCTATAGGCGCAATTCAAATTTCTGCTGGTATAAGGCCAGCTTATTACAGACAGTTATTTAAGACAGTAAAGATAATTATTATGGCAAACACATCATCTGCTAAAAAATGCGTCCGCAAAATGGCGCGCAAAACAACAGTTAACAAAAATCGCCGTACCAGCGTGCGTTCTAATCTCCGCAAAGTCGAAGACGCGATCACAGCAGGCGATCAAGCCGCAGCCAAAACCGCTTTAAGTGCCGCAGAGCCAGCTATGATGCGCGCCGTTGGCAAAGGCATCTTCCACAAAAACACTGGATCGCGGAAAATTTCCCGCTTAAGCAAGCGCGTTAAGGCTATGTCTGCGTAAGGTTTTCTGAATTTATTCAATTATTTTAAACCCGGCCTGTTGGTCGGGTTTTTTTATGCCTAAAAACTAACTCGCAAGGCGTTTTGGATTCAATTTTTGAATTACCACTATAAAGAGAGTTAAAAACTTTTTTTAAAATTTTCTGTATTTTTTTTAAGGGACAAATGCCCGTGAAAATTAACTTTTTTTCTGTCAAGTGTTGAATCTTAACGAATCACAAAAAAACCCCATTGACGCCCCGCCTCAAAGACGCTTTAAAGGGGTCAGGGAAGAACCAGCAGCAAGAGTGAAGCAGGGGGTGAGGCCTGATAAGGACTAGAGGATGAGCGTGGGTTTTTTCTCTGATTATTACTATTATTTGTATATATTTCAATAGGTTAGAGCGATTGTGCCGTTTTAGCCAACGATACCGTTCGGGGGTTTCAGTGAGTGATTTTGACGATAAGTTTGGCAGGGATAATCAAGCCCCAACCGAACCATCATCTGCACAGAAACCGAGCGACAAAATTGGCGCAAACACCCATGTTTTAGAAACTCCCGAGCAAATTTGGCGACAAGTTCAAGACAAGTTACGTGCCATTCTCGGAGATCGGGTACACATGTCTTGGACCGGGCAATTATCTTTGCAATCTGCGGATGAAATTAATATTGTCCTCAATACGCCGTCCAAATTTGTTGCAGGCAGGATAGACGGAAAATACGGTGATTTGGTGCGTAAATTGTGGGCTGAATGCGACCCGCGCCGTGTGGAAATCGGGAGTGTAGCTAGGGCAGCGCTGAAACCTGCATCAATGCAGACAAAAACAGGCGCCAACAATTTTCAAGCTTCACAAAAATCGATAACACCACAGAGTTTTGTGAATAAACCTCAAAGCCAGAACCAAGACCCAATTCTCAACTCTGGTCAAAGTTCTGGACAGAATAAAGACAGGTTTACCTTTGACAATTTCGTCGTCGGCGCCCCTAATGAACTCGCTTTCGCCGTTGCTAGGCGGGTAGCTAACGCCCGCGACAGCCAATATAACCCTATCGTTATTCACGGCCCCCACGGCATGGGAAAAACCCACTTACTCTATGCGGTTAAAGCTGAAGCGGCTAAAAAAGACCCATCAAGACGAGTACGATTAATCTCATCAGAAGATTTTGTTGCCTCTTTCGTGCAATCCGTCCGCGCCCAAGGCCGCACCGAGATAGACGCCTTTAAATCCAGCTTGCGGGATGTGGATTTATTGATCATTGATGACGCGCACTTCATTGCCGACAAACCAGGCTCCCAAGAAGAACTGATGCACACATTGATTTCTCTGGTGGATAGTGGCAAGCAAATCTTATTGGCATCGGATCGTCACCCACAAGCTATCAATAAAGCGAGCGACCGACTTAAATCCTATCTCTGCGGCGGGTTATTATGCGATATTGGCGCGGCGGATTATGAATTGCGCTTGCGCATTCTTGACAGATTAATAGAGCGCCGCCGTGCTGGCGGCCATCCGGCTCTGGCCATGCCAACGGATGCGCGCGATCATTTGGCGGCGCGCATCAATGCCACACCACGCGACCTTGAGGGTGCGTTTAATCAGGTCGTGGCACGGCTCGAATTTCTCGGAAAACCGCTGACTTTGGAAAGTATACAAGAGGCATTGGCCCATTCCCGTTACACCGGGCAAGCCAAACCCACTGTCGATAAAATCCAGCGCGCGACCGCCAAACAGTTCGGCATCTCTATGGAAGAAATGCTATCCAAACGCCGCGCCCGCGCCATTGCGCGCCCGCGCCAAGTCGCCATGTATCTCTCTAAAATGCTGACCACCCGCTCCCTGCCCGACATTGGCAGACGCTTCGGGGGCCGCGACCACACAACGGTAATCCACGCCGTCAAACGCATCGACAAGCTGCGCGCCGAAGACACGGGGCTGAATAGCAATATCGAAGCCTTACTGGAAACGCTTAAGGGCTAGCTTTTTAACGTGACAAACCAGTGCCCGCCGTTTACCGTTTTAGGGAAATAGGAGTGTGTTATGTTGAATATAAAATCAATTATTGGTAGCGTGGCAGTGGCCAGTTTACTCATCGCCTGTACGGATAAACCCGGTGCGCCGCAAAAACAAACCACGGCGGAAACACACACCCCAAACCCAAATGCCGTCCCCCATGCCCAACTTGGCGATAATGTTACCCCGGCGCGCTATGCCCTAGATATGACCATTGACCCCCGGGCTGATAGTTTCTCAGGCACCGTGACTATTGACGTTAATATCAAAAAAACCACCAGCAAAATATGGCTGCACGGACAAACCATAACCGCCAGCGGTGCTGTCGCCAAATTGGCGGACGGCTCGCAAGTTCCTATGGAGTATACCGAAGTGCCCCGGTCCGAAGCACCGTCCGGTGTCGGCTCCCTCAATACGGCGCGCCCCATTGGGCCGGGTGCTGTCACCTTGGTTATTCCTTACGAAACCCCGTTTAATACCAAGCTTAACTCGGCCTATAAATCCGTGCGCGGAGAGGATAGCTATGTCATCACCCAGTTCGAAGCCATAGGTGCGCGTCAAGCTTTCCCGGGTTTTGACGAGCCGCGCTTTAAAGTGCCGTTCTCCGTGTCCATCACCGCGCCCAAGGACGATTTCGTCTATGCCAATACACCGGAGGTAAAAACCGAAACTTTGGCAAACGGTATGGTTAAACACAGTTTTGCCACCACCAGACCCTTACCGACATATTTGCTGGCCTTCGGCGTTGGCCCTTGGGATGTTGTGAAATACGCTGATTTACCAGCGACAGATTTACGCGACCGCCCCATTGTTCTGCGCGGTATTGCGGCGCGGAGCGAAGGCAAAAACATGACCTATGCCCTCAAAAATACGGCGGGGATTTTAGAAGCCATGGAAGACTATTTTGGTAGCCCCTACCCTTATGAAAAGCTGGATTTAATCGCCGCACCGGAATACGCATTTGGTGCCATGGAAAACCCTGGTGCTATTGTCTATACCGAGTTTTTATTGTTGATGGACGAAAAATCCTCCCTGGGCCAACGCCGTGCTTATGCCAGCGTCCATGCTCACGAATTGGCGCATCAATGGTTTGGTAATCTGGTTACACCCGTGTGGTGGGAAGACATTTGGCTTAACGAAGCCTTTGCCACCTGGATGGGCAATAAAGCCGTCACCGCTTGGGCGCCCGATTATAAATTCGGCGCACAGACGCTCAAGGGCGCGCTCGGCGTTATGGGAACGGACAGCCTAGCCAGCACCCGCAGCATACGCGAGCCGCTGGTGCGCACGGAAAATGTCATGGACCAATTTGACGGCATTACTTACCGCAAAGGCGGCGGTGTGCTGTCTATGTTTGAAAGCTATTTGGGTGAAGACGTATTTCGCAAAGGTGTGCGCCTACATATGGAGCGCTACGCCGACGATGTCGCTAGCGCCGATGATTTTTTCCAATCTCTCGCGGACGGATCGGGCAATGACATGGTCGTGCCCGCGCTAAAAAGTTTCGTTGACCAACCGGGATTGCCCATGGTCAGCGGCGCGGTGAACTGTAAAACTGGTAAATTGACTTTGGCACAGTCCCGTTACACCCCCCACGGTTCCACAATCCAGCAAGGTCAACGCTGGAAAATCCCGGTTTGTGTGTCTTACGCTGCGGACGGGAAGCGCGAAAAAATTTGCACTATGTTGGAAGGCGAAAAAACCACAATCTCCCTCAAATCCGAAACTTGCCCGAGCTGGATAAGTTTGAATGCGGACGGGGCTGGCTATTACCGCTTCTCTCTGGATAGCGGTGGTTGGGCGAATTTACTCAGCAATCTGGACGCCCTCAACAGGAGAGAACTCCTGTCCGTGCTGGATAGTTTCGAAGCCGCATTTAGAGCCAATAAAATGGCCGCAGACACATATCTGGACGGGTTGGCAGCCTTCGCCAAGTCCGGGGAATATGATGTAGCCCTCAAGGCAGGCAATACACTTACGAGTATGAAAAACAATCTCGTAGATAAATGGGCGCATGGTGATTTGGCCAAATTCACCCGCGAATTATATGCAGACCGTTACACCGCTATCAAAGACGCCAAAACCATGGAAGCCAACCTGCTCGCGCCAACCTTGGCCAGCCGCTTGGTCAATATCGGCAATGACACGGATTTGGCGCAGAGCTTTGCAGACGCGGGCGCACAATATCTCGGCCTTGACGGCGACGCCGATAAATCTGCACTGTCACCGAAAATGCGCGGGCTTGGGCTGGCCGAAGCCTTTAAGTCGCGGGGCGAAGTAGCTTTGCCGGCACTTATGAAATTGGCAAAATCCGGATCCCCGGCTGAAAAAAGCGGTGCAGTGCGGGCGCTCGCATCTACGAAAAACCCTGCTTTGGTCACAAAATTGTTAGCGGAGGCGCTGTCTAACAAAGACGCTTTCACCAATCGTCAGGCTGGAAGTTTGGTTGCAGGCTTTATGGGTAATCCTGAAACACGTCCGGAGACATGGGTTTGGTTCCAGGAAAACTTTGATACATTTGTTGAAAACCGGGTTGCCGATGTCAGGCGCGGGCGCATGCCGCGCTATGCAAGTGGGTTTTGCGGCACCAAAAAAATGGCCGAGGTTGAAACATTTTTCAACAGTAAAGCTGAATTAATCGCAGGCTATGAACGTTCTTTGGCACAAACTTTGGAGGGCATTCAGTTATGTGCCGCACTCAGCGGGGCTAAGAAACGCGAGATGACCATGGCAATAGATAAGCGCTACGCGGATTGAGGCTGTAAAAATCTGCCAAGGCTAAAGTTGATTTTCCGGGTGACCAGAAGCCATGTGACATAAGATAAAAATACTGTAACCGGAAATGATACGGCGAAGAGTTTGTACGGAGTTAAGGTCGGTAGCATGAGCAAAACGATTTGCGCAGCAGGCCAGTTGTAAATATAAAGCCCGAGCGACAAGTCCGGCAATTTACCAATACGCTTTGGCACTTGCAGGCGGCTTGTCATAGCCAAGAACACCAAATATCCGAGGCCGGTTTCGGCACTAATTTCGATGAAAGGTGTCCAGGGCAAGAATAGATATTGTACGGCAGCCAAGGCCAGCAAACCGGACGGTATGGCCAATGAACGAGGCAGGCTCGCTCTGTAAGCATAAAGACACATGCCGACCATATACATCCAGCCGAGCCGCAAACCAGTGACCAAAGCTTCCATGAAATGTCCAAATACCATGTCAGGATTATGGACAGAAAAAACCACAATCGCAGCATACAACATAGTCATGCCCAGTGCGAGCAGAGCCAACATACGCGGATTTCTCAACCCGCCAAGAACCCACAGTAAAGCCGTTGCACAAAATGCGATTAACCCCCAGCGAAATGTCCAAATACCCCCCTGTACGATACACATATACAGCGCATTGTCGCGCAGGCCGGGCGTAACGACGCCCGGACCAAGACAAGAGAC
>JAKIUV010000099.1 GCA_021647375.1 Robiginitomaculum sp. | reverse complement strand
TCCGTCCATGACCTGCGCACCCCGCGCCTCGACCCGGGCCTGTTCCAACGCTTCGTAATTCGCCAAAGCCGGCCCCGGCTTGGGCAGGTTTTTGGCGTACACATCTGCATCATGTAAGGCAATTCGCAGCGCCAAAGCATCGGCTTCCCCCCGTGATTTGGCAATCGCCCTCGCCGTTGGATGGGTCGGCGGTAAAGGCAAAACGATTTGGGTTTCCGTCTCGCCTTCACTATTGGAACGCGAAACCACCCCGGCAACTTCCCCGCCAAAACCAACATCCACCCCCCGCTCACCAGACAAGGCACGGGTAGCGGCGGAGAGGGCGCTTTTGTAGGTGTCTATGGGTGTTGGGGTGTTGGTCATTTGTAGTGTCCGAAACATTGAGAGTTTAGTGCTTTACACAAACACTTTACCCCCTCTCCTTGTTCCTCTCCCCATGGGAGAGGAGACGTTGGCTCAATCACTTGTGGTTTAAATATATTGTGAACGGGCGGCGAACTTAGCCTCTCCCATGGGGAGAGGCGCGCGACAGCGGGTGAGGGGATAAGGTTTATCGGGGGAAATGTGGGTATACCTACCACAAACCTAAGCGACCATAACCGTCGCACTGCTTTCCGGTAAATCTTCCCCGAATGCGCGTTGGTAGAACTCGGCTATGACCGGGCGTTCTAGCTCGTCGCATTTATTGAGGAAGGTCATGCGAAATCCCAGCGCTATGTCGCCGCCGAAAATGCGGGCGTTTTCGGCCCAGTTCATCACGGTGCGCGGGGACATTAGGGTGGAGATGTCGCCGTTCATGAACGCGTTTCTGGTCATATCGGCAACCCGCACCATTTTCGCGAGAATGTCGCGGCCCTCCGCATTGTCATAGGTCGGTGATTTGGCCAGCACGATAGCGGTTTCTTCGTCGTGCCCCAGATAGTTAAGGGTGGTGACAATATTCCACCTGTCCATTTGGCCTTGGTTAATCTGTTGGGTACCGTGATACAGGCCCGTCGTATCCCCAAGCCCGACCGTATTGGTGGTCGAGAACAGGCGGAACGCAGAATGGGGCGTGATGACCCGGTTTTGGTCAAGCAAAGTCAGGCGCCCATCGGCTTCCAATATGCGTTGGATTACAAACATCACATCCGGACGACCGGCATCATATTCGTCGAACACCAAAGCCACAGGGTTTTGCAAAGCCCACGGCAACAACCCTTCGCGAAATTCTGTCACTTGCTTGCCGTCCTTCAGAACAATGGCGTCTTTGCCGACCAGATCAATCCGCGACACATGACCATCCAGATTTATCCGCACTAATGGCCAATTGAGCCGTGCCGCCACTTGCTCGATATGGGTGGATTTACCCGTACCGTGATAGCCCTGCACCATGACGCGGCGGTTATAAACAAAGCCGGCCAAAATAGCACGGGTGGTTTCCGGGTCAAACCGGTAAGCCTCGTCCACGGGCGGCGTATATTCACACGGCTCCGAAAAGGCTGGAATAGGCGCACCAAATTCAACGCCAAAAACGTCTTTGGCCGAGACTTCAATGTCCGGCTCCACGATAGGAAATGTGTTATTCATGATTTATGCTAACTTTGTTGTTTTGAGGACTTTATAGGCTTTGACCACGCGCTGGAAAGACACTTCTGTGGTGCGGTCGCCGCCATTGGCATCGGGGTGAAGTTGTTTGACCAATTGGGTATAGCGCTCGCGCACCATTTTCGGGCCGGAAAACTCGTCGAGACCTAAATCATTAAGCGCTTTCATTTGTAATTTAGACAGCCGGATACGCGGGGCTTCGGTTGGGGTTTCTGCGCCGTCGCCGAAAATATTGTAGTCATCAGAGAAATTCGCCGCCCCTGCTTTGGCTTTGCGCCTAGCTTTGGCGCGGTCGCCCGTGTTTTTGCGTACATCCCAAGTCGGGCGGTGGCCGTGGCGGGCGCCCTTTTGCCAAGTGGCAATATCTTCGTCGCTCATTTCCGAGAAGAAATTCCAGTTTTTATTGTATTCGCGGGCGTGGGGCGCACAAAAATAATAGTATTCGCGCAGGCGATCCGGGCTTTTGGGCGCCTTACAGCCGCCCTTGGACAGGCATCCAGCCCATTCGCACGGCATATCTTCCGGCTTTAGCTTCTTGCCAGGCGGTTTAATTCGTATATCCATACCCTTCATGCGGTATTTAAATCCGTCGCTCATACTCTATACTCACTTTTCGCTGGCTCCAAAAACGGAAAACGGCGTGTTAAAAAAGGCAAATTAAAATGGGACTTATCGCGGCATCAATCAAGGAAAAACTTGAAAAAGCTTTCAATCCAACACAGTTGCAGGTCATAGACGAAAGCCATAAGCACGCAGGCCACGCCGGAATGGCAGGCCGCGAAGCAGCAGAAAGCCATTTTCAGGTCATAATAGCCTCTGAAACTCTAGCCCCCATGAACAGACTAGCCCGCCACCGCGCCGTAATGGACGTGCTCGCGGACTTGATGGTGGAGCGGGTGCATGCGCTCAGGCTTGAGGTTGTTACAGAATAATTCCTTCCTCCATTTTTCATGGGGGAAGTACCCCGAAGGGGGGTGGGCAGACGCTCTTGCATCTCAACTAAGGTATGATTATTACGAAAATTCAATAGCGCACAAGAGTGCGCGCCCCCATCGCCTACGCTATGCTTCGGCACTTCCCCCATGAAAAATGGAGGAAGGAGAAAATTTTACCCGCGCCCTCCAGTCTTTCTCACCTTCACTGATGTGATTTGGTTTTTTTGCTTTTTCATGATTTCGAAACGGTGATTGTGAAAGGAGAAGACTTGGCCGACGTCGGGGATTGTGCGGCTTTCATGTATAATTAGTCCGGCAATGGTGACGGCGTCTTCGCCCGGTAGATCCCAGTCGCAGGCGCGGTTGAGGTCGCGCACGGGCACATCGCCTGCGACGATAATCGAGCCGTCTTTGGTCGGTTTGACGCCGTCAATTTCTTCGTCGAATTCGTCTTGAATATCCCCGACGATTTCTTCGAGTATGTCTTCCATAGTGACCACGCCCATGAGCGCCCCGTATTCATCGACCACCAGCGCAAAATGGGCACGTTTTTGCTGGAAGGCTTTGAGTTGATCCAGCACGGATGTGGTTTCCGGCGTGAACCACGGCTCGCGGGCGAGAGCGGCGATATTCAGTTTATCCATATCGCCAGAAGTTTTATTAATGGCGGACAACAGGTCTTTGACATGGAGGACGCCAACAACATTATCAATATCGCCCCGCCATACAGGCAAGCGCGAATGACCGCTATCCAGCACCTGTTTGACAATGTCTTTGGCGGGTAGGTCAACGTCGACCATCACTAAGTTTTTGCGGTGGATCATTACGTCTTCGACGTCGAGGTCGCCGATATTGAGGACACCGAGAATTTGATCGCGTTCATGTTTGTCAACCCGACCCTCTTCGGTGTGCAGATGTACCGCCCCGCGAATTTCGTCGGCAACTGTCCAGGATAAATCATCAGATTTTACGCCGAACACACGCAACACGCCGTTGACCAAAACCTGTATGGCGCGCACGATGGGTGCGAAAATCCAAACGATAGCACTGACCGGACGCGCCACAGAAATTGCTGCGGCGTCCGGTCTGGTGATGGCATAAGTTTTGGGTAGGACTTCGGCAAAAATCAGTATCAGCGCTGTCATAACGGCGGTAGCAATGATGACACCAATATCACCAAATAAAGACAACATAAGCCCGGTCATCAGCGCCGAGGCCAAAATATTGACCAGATTATTACCGAGCAACAAAGCCCCGATGAGGCGCTCGCGGCTTTCTAGTAATTTAGCCACAATCCCGGCGCCCTTACTGCCCTGTTTGGCGCGGGCGTGGATGCGCGAACGGGATGCGGCGGTTAGGGCGGTTTCCGAGCCAGAGAAAAACCCGGACAGCACGATCAGTGCGGCAATGGCGCACAGTTTTACAATGACCTCGGTGGTGAAAAAGTCGCTCATTGATTACAGGCCTTTTGTAGGTAATTTAAAAGCCTGGTCTGATCGGCCTTTGGTTCAATAAAGGCTTTGCCAATACCGTGTGTCAATATTAGTTTCATATGGGTTTTCGTGTTCTTTTTATCTTGACCCATATAAGCAAATAATTGCTCCGGGTCATGTGTTAGGGCTACGGGTAGATCGCTTAGGGTTGGCATGCCGAGCTTGTGTAAATGCGCCCGCAGCCGTTGCACATCTTGCCCCGGACACAGACCCAAACCCTGTGCATATTCAAAGGCCATCAACATGCCTGCGCTGACGGCTTCTCCGTGCAACAGTGTGCCGTCATATCCGGCTTTGGCTTCCAGCGCGTGGGCGAAACTGTGACCAAGATTAAGCAAAGCCCGCTCACCGCGTTCCCGCTCGTCGCGCTTTACAATGTCGGCCTTTGCGGTGCATGATGTCAGAATGGCTTTGCGTAGAGCCGCTTGGTCTCCGGCCAATAAATTACCTGCATTTTCTTCGAGCCAGTCGAAAAACGCCGGGTCATTGATGAGGGCATATTTAAGGACTTCCGCATAACCGGCGCGCATTTGACGCGCGTCCAATGTAGCCAAAACATCCGTATCTATCAGTACACATTTGGGCTGATAGAAACTACCGACCAGATTTTTGCCCGCAGGCGTATTAATGGCCGTCTTGCCGCCGACAGAGCTGTCCACTTGTGCCAACAAAGTGGTCGGAATTTGAATGAAGCGACAGCCGCGCTTGAGTATTGCAGCCGCAAACCCGGTCAAATCGCCGATGACCCCGCCGCCAAATGCGATTAATGTATCGTCTCTGGAGAAGTTGATTTTGAGCAAAGTGTCCAACACGTCTTGCAAGACAGCAAAGCTCTTGGTGCCTTCGCCCGGCGGTAAAATTATAATTTCAACATCGTCTGCGCCCAAGCCCGCCAACAGAGCTTTTAAATGCAGGTCGGCCACAGTTTCGTCTGTGATAATAGCAATACGGCCACCAGAAATGTGCGGCTCTAATAATTTTCCCGCATTCGCCAACATACCAGCGCCAATACGGATGGGGTAAGACCGCGCGCCCAAATCAACATGTAGAGTTTCGGAGTTATTGCTCATAATGGTCATAATGGTCATAATGTTTTTCAATTGCCTTGACTACCCGCGCCACGGTGCTGGCATGGGAACAGGTTCCGGCTTTGACGCACAGGTCTGCTTCGGCGTAAAGCGGGTAGCGCGCATCAGCCAGCGCCCGCATGGCGGCTTCCGGGTCGTCCACATCCAGCAAAGGTCGCTTGTTCACCTTGCGGTTAACCCGCTCCATATTGACGGCGAAATCCGCCTTGAGCCAGATGGTTAAACTTTGCGCTTTTAATAGGTTGCGTGTTGCGTCTGGTATAAATGCGCCGCCGCCCGTGCCCAGCACAATTGGATGTCCGCCCAGCAGGCGTTCAATCACGCGGCGTTCTCCGGTGCGAAAGGCCTCCTCGCCGTGTTCCTTGAAATAGCCTTTGATGCTGCGCCCGGAGGCTTTTTCGATTTCTTCATCAGAATCGTAAAAGGGCATGCCAAGGCGTTTGGCCAAGCGGCGACCAATGGTGGTTTTCCCAACCCCCATTAACCCCACAAGGGATATAGACTGCCCCCCCAGCTGGCATAACTCCCGGCTCATTTTTACCAATCCTTTATCTCTACTGACCATGTTAGCAGAAAATTACATATAATTTATACTACTATGTCTGGTTATTGTCGTATTCTCAATATAAATATTGTTTGAGACCAAAAAGGAATACTTATGAAAAAATTCGTATGGATAATGGCTATAGGCGTGTTGGTAATTGCTGGCATTGGGTTTTGGTTGCTCAGCGGCGCAAATCCAGAGCAATTGGTGCGCCAGGAAATCATCATTGATGTCGCAGATACTTTCGAGAAATAATACTATGATTTGGCGAAAAACAGTTTTGGGATTAGTTCTGGGGGTATCGGGCGCGGCTTTGCTCAGTAGCGTCGTTCACGCGCAAATCAATACGGATCAACTGAGTGCAGCCAGCGCTTATGATGCAGGTGTGCTCCAAGGCGGTGGGTTAGACAGTGCTTTGTGGCAGGGCGTTAGTGCCGAGCGTGCCGCAGTTTTGATTAACAATATTGATACAGGTACAACGGGACCCGCAAGAGGTTTAATTCGTGTGGCTTTGTTGTCTGGGGGCGTGCCGCCACAAGCGCGCGATAAACTTGAGCGCGAAACTTATGTAGCTGCACGACTGTCCGCTGTACTTAGACTGGGTGATTTGTCCGTCTTTGACAGCTTAGTGGGGTCGATGTTGGGCAGTAACAGTACCAACCGCAGTTACACAAAATTAATTGCGGAACGCGCTTTGCTCGGTGGTGATACGAAGAGCGCTTGCGCCATAGCCGATGAAAATACCGTCGCACGCAAATTGCCATATTGGGCGAAACTGCGGGCATTTTGCCATGTGGTGCGGGACGAAATCCCGGCGGCGGAACTGACCTCGGATCTTTTGGTGCGCTCGGGGTATCAGGATAAAATATTTTTCGATTTGTTGGGTAAGTTGATGGGAACCCGCTCAGATATAAAAATTGATAGCCAGAAAGTCAATAACATAGACACCCCGTTGCAAAGCGCCATGCTTAGGGAGGTTTTCAAGACCGAAATGCTTGACCTTGATAAATTACCTGTAACGATTTCCGCTGCAATTGCGCTGGACTCTGAGCGCTCTCCGGACGACAGATTAGAGGCGTTGTTCGCTTCGTCGTCAATATTAAGTGCAGAGCAAATCCGCGCAGTGCTAGGCGGATTGGCGGACGGGCCACTTGTCAGCGGTGAAGAATTAGCGGCGAAGGGCTTGGCAACAAAAAAATGGGATGCGGCCATTTGGGGCGGCGCATATTTAGCGCTTACTAAGAGCAATCATCTGGCCAACAGCAATGGTATGAGCAATTCCGCAGCATTGGCTGGAGCCATTTTTGCGCAGGCGGACAAGCAAGACCAATTGACGGATTTTGCCCGCGCCCTAGAAACAGATACCGCGTTAATATCTGCGGAATTTCAGGCCAAACACAATCCAGCGCTTTTCGCCCGTGTTGCCGCCTTACGCGGTGACACCGACACACTCGGCGGCTTGTTTCAGGCCTTGGAAGCGAACGACCCGTTACGGGCGCGCATCGCCCTTGCTTCGGATGCGCTTGGCAATGGTTTTATGCTCGGGGATCTGGGCACGGATATTGAGAGCCGCCTCGCCCTCACGGCAAGAAAAGACCGCAATGCCCAAGCTCGTGCAGTGCGCGATACCTATATAGCTGTTGCCTTGGGGGCAAATTTATCAAGCAACGCCGAGGCCGCATTGCGAAAAGCGCGACTAAAGGGCAGCACAATTCGCCCTAGTTCGTTGCTCGCCTTACAAGCGTCCGCTCGGCGCGCTTCCAAAGCTGAAGTCGCATTACGCGCGGCTCCCATGATTAAAGGCAAACCTTTACGCGCCGACGCTTTTGCCGCCGTGCTAAGCGCTATGGTTTCTGCAGGTATGCGCAAGCAAGCGGGGCAATTGGCGGCGCTCGACATATTGCGATGATCACGCTTTTCTTGGATATGATGTACGCCGAGCGCGGCGCGTCTGACAATACGATTAATGCTTACCGCCGCGACCTTGAAATGTGCGAAACCGCTCTGGGGAAATTTGGCCAAAAACTGCCCACCGCAGGCGCAGGGCATCTCGAAGCTTTGTTGGCGGCCTGGGCCAAAGACGGGCTAGCGGCATCTACGGCGGCGCGGCGGTTGTCGAGCCTCAAGCAATTTTACAAATATTTACAAATTGAAGGCCTACGCGAGGACAGCCCCGCCAAGAATTTAACCGGGCCAAAACTGGGGCGACCTCTGCCCAAGATTATGAGCGAAGCCGATGTGGATGCTTTGTTCGAGGCCGCAGACGGCTATGAAGCGCCCCGCGATATTCGCACTTATTGCCAGCTTGAAATTCTCTATGCGGGCGGGCTTAGGGTGAGCGAGCTTGTCTCTATCCCGTTGGCGTCTGCGGGACGGCGCGACAAATGTTTGTTTATCAAGGGCAAAGGCGGCAAAGAACGCTTGGTTCCCCTTACGGGCAAGGCGGTCACAGCAATTGCCTCATGGAAAAAGCTGCGCGAAGAAACATTGCCCAAAAACGCAATCGCCAAAGCCCGCGCCGAGAAATTTTTGTTCCCGTCCGGCTCGAAACTTGGTCATGTCACCCGCGAGCATTTTGCAAAAAGCTTAAAAATATTAGCCCGAAAAGCAAATCTGGACGCGTCAAAAATATCGCCCCATGTCCTGCGCCACGCGTTCGCCACACATTTATTGGCCAGGGGTGCCGACCTGCGCAGTGTGCAAAAACTCCTCGGTCATTCGGACATATCCACCACCCAGATTTACACCCATGTGCTGGACGAGCGGTTGAAAGAGCTGGTAAATTCTACACATCCATTAGCAGTGAAGCCTGTAGCTAGCTTTTAGGTTTGTCCGGTTTTCATAGCACATTGATTGTCCGCTTTGATTGTTGCTGAACTGTGGATATGTGGTCAAGGGCTACTTGGCCCTTGTCCATCATATCCACAGATTTTCGG
>JAKIUV010000007.1 GCA_021647375.1 Robiginitomaculum sp. | reverse complement strand
CCATCTCGCACGAGGTCTTTTCCTAGTATTTTGCGGCATATATCCGCCGCTAACTTAGCACCGGAGCCTCCATGTTCGACCACCACCCCTGCGGCAAAGCGGGGGTGGTTATAGGGTGCGTAGCCTACGAAAATAGAATGGTCGCGTAACTTCCATGGTAAAGCACTGTTTTTCAGGACACCTTTTAGGCGTTCGGCTGCAGAAATGCCGCGTACTTGTCCTGTCCCAGTTTTTCCGGCCATTTCCACACCTGGAATACCCAAACCGCCAGGCTTATAAGCCGTGCCGCGCGGCATTTCACTAACGGCATGCATAGCCGTTTGGACAATAGATAAATGCTCCGGATTAATGTCGAGGGATGCTGGCTCGGCTACCTTGTCGCCGACTACAATAAACGGCGATACGGCCTTTTGACCATTAGCTATTCGCGCCGCCATCACGGTTAGTTGCAACGGTGTGCTCAGCACAAAGCCCTGTCCTATAGAAGCATTTAAAGAATCCCCTGTCCGCCAACTTGTTCCCAATCTGTTTTGCTTCCATTGCGGGTCAGGAACGATTCCTTTTGCCTGCCCGCCCAAACCCAATTCATAGGTTTGGCCTAATCCCAACTTTTCGGCTATTGGCTTGACCTTATCCATACCAAGCCTTTGAATAACTTCATAGAAATACACATCACAAGATTGTTTTAATGCATTGTGCATATTCATGAGACCGTGACCGCCTCTACGCTTCCAACAATGAAAATCGCGATTACCCATACGCACTTTCCCGGTACAGAAAATCTGATCCTCCGGATCAATTACATTATGTTCAAGCGCCGCCAACATAACGGCCATTTTAAAGGTTGAAGCAGGCGGGTAGCCGCCGCCAATAACTTTATTAAACTGGGGGCGTCGCGGGTCTGTATCCATTTTTTTAAATTGTTTGCTGGAAAGACCTGAGACAAACAAATTCCCGTCGAAAGTCGGCATGGACAGCAAAGTACGAAGCTCCCCTGTCGTCACATCCATCACAGCTGCGCCCCCACTTTCCTCCCCGAACAACCCGGCAGCATATGTTTGCAATTCGCTATCAAGCGTCAGCCAGACATCTGCACCAGGTGCAGCGGGGATTTTATCATCGCCCCATTCGCGCACAGTGCGACCGAACGCATTAACTTCAACTTTTTTGCGCCCAGCACGCCCGCGCAAAGCTATGTCATGGGATTGCTCTATACCGGTTTTACCCATTCGGAAAGTTGGTTGACGTAGAAGCGTATCTTTATCTTGCATGAGAGCATCAGGGCTTGGCTTGCCGACATAACCAAGTACATGCGCGAAAGTGCCGTTATGGGGATAATGTCGGCCTTTACCTTCTAAAGGTATAACACCAGGCAGATCTGGCAAACTAATGTTCAGCTTGGAAAATATAGGCCAATCAATATGTTCGTCTATCAAAACCGGAATGAATTTTGCTTTTTTCTTAATGTCTTTCTTGATACGTTTTCTGGTTGGCTCACTCAGCGGCAAAATCTTGTTTATGCGTTCCAGTGCCAAGTCTATATTATCAACTCGCTCAGGCACCAAAACTAGGCGAAAATCCTGCTTATTTGTTGCAAGCGGTATGCCGTGCCTGTCTAAAATCCGGCCTCTTTCTGGCAAAACTGTATTGAAATTAAAGCGGTTCTTATCAGACAATACTTTATAATCTTCCGCTCTGACCACCTGTAAATAATACAGTCTGGATGCCAAAATTGAAAATGCGCCCAGTCCACCTAAACCCAGCAGAACTGATCTTCTGTTCATCATATTAATCGTGTTTTCTGGTCGTTTCATTGGCGTAATCCTGATGGCTCTACTTGCCCTGTCAAAGCCCTCAATAAAATACGCACCCAATAGAACAAAGGGAAGACAGTTATGCTGGCAATTGCATTGGCCATAAGACCGTTAAAATGTGGCCACTGCCCAATTGAAAACCGCCCAACAAGAAAAATAATCACTAAACATAAAAACACACTTAAACCATATCCGAGCATATTGCGCCCTAAACCGCCTTTAAGGGTAGACCCTCCGTCAAGTACGATAAACAAAATCAAAAATGCCAATGTCCACATACCTATGGGGCTTGCACTGGCTAAATCATATAAAAACCCAAATAAGAATACGCCAAGAAGTGACCAGGAATAGGATGCAGCACGGGGCCAATAAAACACTGCCGCAACGGGCAAAAAATTAAAACCTAAATGCATGCCAAATACATCCATGCTGAGAAAAGCAGGGAAAATTAAAAAGATACCGACAATAAACCCTTGCAAAGACAAGGATATTGAATTCAATGGACTGGCGGCTTCTTTCTGGATCATTCCGAAACCTTTTTCTCTCGTGCCTTATGTTGCCCGTCCCCCTGTTGTAAGTTGTCACTCGGTAAAGTTTCTTCCGGAGCGGAGATTGGCGTAAATGGATATACCCAGACCCAATCAACGGGTTTATCCAGGTAAAAGAGTTCGACCTCAAAATCATTTTGCTGTCCGGCCACAATAACACCGATTTGCAAACCGCGCGGCAATACCCCGCCGTCGCCAGATGTCACCACCCGGTCTCCAATCTGCCAGTCCGCTTCAAGCGATACATAATCCAGCCTCGGTCTTTTTGTATTTGTTCCCAGTAAGATTGCCCGGCTTAGCGAGCGTTGAGACATTACGGAAATCCGGCTACTCAGATCATTTAACAACAAAACACGTGATGAACCCGAACCAGAGCGGATAATATGACCATATAGACCATCGGTGGTCATAACGGCATCTCCGACACTTATGTTTTTATTGCGCCCGACATTGATTAGAGCAGAATGTACGAACGGCCCCATGCTTTCACTAACAGCCCTAGCAATAACCTTGGTATCCGGTAAATCCGAAGAATTACCCATGCTTAGCATATCTTCAAAGCGTCGAACCCGCATTTCCACATCAAGCACCCTATTTTCAAATACGCGCAAACGTTCTACCTCAGCCCGAAGGCGGATATTATCTTCATAGGCATTTTTCCGATTTTCCGCTCCTGTGAACAGAGATTCCATGCCGCGAACAGGTGTTGCGATAAAACCCATAATTTTTGCGCTAACGTCATCAGCTTTCAATCGCCCTGAGGCCAGCATGTATTCTTGTTGTCGATCTGCGAGAAGCATAAACGCACTAATAAGAACGAGAAAAGCCGCAAGGCCGCGCCGCAAATTACGGCGACGTTGCGGACGATTATACCCGCTATTGCTCATATTATCTTCCTGACGTTAAGGTCAAAGCGTATTGACTATCTAGTTCTAGTATCCTGTAGACAGAATATCTTTCCATTTGGCCAGATTTTCTACGACAATACCGGAACCACGCACAACGCATGTTAACGGGTCATCTGCCAACGATACAGGCAAGCCAGTGCGGTTACGCAGTTCGGTGTCCAGATTGCGCAATAATGCACCCCCGCCTGTCAGCATAATACCCTTATCAACGATATCCGCCGCGAGTTCTGGCGGCGTTGCCTCTAACGCGATTTTCACAGCTTCGACAATTTGCTCAACCGGCTCGGACAAAGCTTCGGCAATCATGGCCTCGGTAACCCGAATTTCGCGCGGCACCCCGTTCATCAAATCACGGCCTTTGATCTGTACGGTCATGCCCTCGCCGTCTTCCGGCATTTGCGCAGAGCCAATTTCTTTTTTAACCTGCTCCGCACTCATTTCGCCGAGCAATAAGTTAGTAGTGCGGCGAACATATTGGATGATTGCATCGTCCATTTTATCTCCGCCCACGCGCACGGAACGGTCATAAACAATACCGTCAAGTGACAAAACGGCAACTTCGGTTGTGCCGCCGCCAATGTCGACAATCATAGACCCGCTAGGCTCGTGGATAGGCAATCCTGCACCAAGTGCAGCGGCCATAGGTTCGCGGATTAAATAAACCTTGCGCGCCCCTGCCCGCGCTGCACTATCATGGATAGCACGGCGTTCAACGGCTGTTGCACCAGAGGGCACACAAATAACAACCTGCGGCGAAACAAAATTCTTACGGTTATGCACTTTTTTGATAAAATGATCGATCATCACCTCAGCAACTTCGAAATCCGCTATAACACCGTCTTTCATCGGACGGATTGCCTCAATATGATCAGGCGTGCGACCAAGCATCATCCGGGCATCATCACCAACGGCGTGCACTTCTTTGCGCCCGTTTTTTGTCGAGTAAGCAACAACGGATGGTTCATTCAAAACCAAATCACGCCCCTTAACATACACCAATGTATTGGCGGTTCCCAGATCAATAGCGATGTCCGCTGATAGAAACCCGAATATTCTCGATAACATATTTATTCCCGACTATGGAATTGCGACCCGACCAGCCATCATAGTGCAAATTTCAGAATGATGAGTGGGCACGCAACATAAAAATTGATTCTGATTGTTAATGGGCGGAGCGTCCGAAAAAAGCAAGACTGTAAACATAAAACACTGCTGTTTTATGTTTTTTTTACAGTCTCTTTTGCTGTATCCGCACCTGATACGAGTGTATCGTCCCTATCAACCACCATCTTGCGTTTGAGACGAGAGCCAGCAAAGTAGATAACCCCCATCCAGACAAGGGCTATAACAACGATAATAGCAATATAAAGCGGCCCTTTGCCCGTCACGGAACCGGAAATTCCCTCACTAACCGAAGCCACCAAGGCAATCTTTGGAATAATGCCGAGCGCTGTCCCCAAAAAGAAGCTGGAAAATTTCATCCGTGTTACACCAGCCGCTAAATTCACTAAAATAAATGGCCCTGTGGGCACAATTCTTACCCCCATACTGGTCAGAAAACCATGACTTCTTATTAAACGTAGAATTTTAGTCATCTTGCCTTTACTGATTTTTGAAAGTCGGTCTGCCCCCAAACGCCGACCAAGCCAAAAATCAAAACTAGCAGACACCATAGTTGCACCCCAAGCAATGACACCGCCCATTATCGGGCCAAATGTTAGAACGACACCACCGTGAAGCATCCACTGCGGCGCGTTAACAAAAGCGGCCAGTAAATAAATGCCGATAACGGCAGGGATTGCAAACGGCGATTGCGCAAATGCTCCAAACCAGCTTGCAACAGATTCTGGCTGAAAATCCACGAAAATAGTGATCGCCGTAAAGACAATCAATTGCACCATGACAATCCAGAATAAAACACTGCGGTTTTTAAAAAATTTGAGGATGATATTCAATTTAGGCCTAAACAATAATTTAATTGCCCCATAGGGGAAATCACGGAAATATCAAATGAAATATTGTCCAGTCTTTAGGATCAGGACCTCATACACTACCGAGGCAAAAGACAATCTGGCGGTAGTGCTAAATGTTTATCCCTGCCTTTTCATGTAATTTCACGACATTAGTCGGCGTAGTTTTTGCTTTTATTCTTAGTTGAATTTTGTTGAGAAAATCCTGTGTCACATTCTGTGGCTTGCAATCATGGGCGAGAATGTCAGCATATATTTGCTGCTGGATGCGTTCTACGAAAGGAAAAACGGCTTGCCTCGCATTGATTGCGCTGAGTGACAAAGCCTTAACAATTTTACGGCTTTGCTCCCCCAATATATCAGTATCTTCTTGTTTTTCTTGGGCAAATCTCACCATCAATGTACACAATGCTCCTGCCCACATATCTTCAATATCCCCGTGCTTCCGGTTTCGCACCGGGTAGCGCAAATAATGAATTCGCAATTGATCGCGGTAGTGGGTATAAAACTCTTTCGCGAATATTTGCGCTGTTTTTTGTGCTTGAAGCCTAGAATATTGTACTACAAACCAAACTCCGGTCATGGTGGCTAGCGCAAACATAAAACCAGCCAGCATATTACTCGCCATAACTGGCACTCTATTATTTGGATTGCTTTTGATTTCAGGTGTTAGTTTCAAATGCTGAAATTCATTTTTTTCAATATCCACTGTGGGTGCAATCGGTGCTATAATTATTGGCTCTTGCATGGATATTATAGTCGGTTTGGGGGGTAAATTTGCCACAATCTCAGGCGTTTGTTCGGTGGTGTTTTCCGCTTTCAAGGTCGATTTCATGGAATAACTAACGGCGGGCTTCACAGATCCAAACTCACGCCAATACTTAGCTTTAGCCGCGTCTTTCTCCACGCCCAAACCTAGCTCGTACATCATTGCCAAGTTTTCTTGCGCAGCCTTATCCCCGTTATTAGCAGCACTTAAATACCAGTTGCGCGCCTTAGTATAGTTCTGTGCGACGCCTTCGCCCATCGAATACAAATAGCCCAAATTGACACGAGCGTCATTGCTCCCCATACCAGCTGCTTTTAGGTATAATAATCGTGCTTTGGAAAAATCTTGTTTAACGCCATCACCATCATGAAATTTTTTGGCCTGGATAAACACTGCCCGCGCTTCCGTGCCTCCAGCCAATTTAAGCTCCTCGGTGCTGGAAGCCGTCTGCGCATTAGCAGTATCAACTGGCAAGACTAAACAGGCTAAGCACAGCACGCATACAATGAGTATGTTTTTTACCAGAGTTATTTTAGTGTTTTCAATCATATGTCCCGCATTAAACTACCTAAGTTCACTCTATGCAATACTCAGGCCATTTACCCTGATTAACCTAAATTAGCGTCCAGTCCGGCATTTGCCCGCGTAACCAAGTGTATTGGCGTTTGGCAAAGCGGCGGGTTTGGCGCATAGCAAGCTCTATGGCCTCGTCCAAACTGATTTCTCCGTTCAAATGAGCCGCGAGTTCACGAAGCCCAATAGCCTTCATGGCAGGGAGGTCAGAGGCTAGGCCTAGGGAAAGGACATGTTTAGCTTCGGCTAGCCCCCCTTCCCTGATCATATCAGCGAACCGCGCATTTATCTTGTCGTAGAGGTTTTCGCGCTTGGGCAATATAACCATACCTTTCCATGTCCCTGCGGGTAAGACGGCATGGGTTTCTTTTTGCCAGACGCTCAGGGGTTTGCCTGTGCCCAGAGCGACGCTAACAATCCGCAACAGACGTTGCGGGTCATTACCAAGGACTTTAGCGGTAGCTTGGGGGTCGAGATTATCTGCCCGTGTGCGCAGTGCTAAAATGCCGTCCGTGTCCAGCAAGGATTGCGCTTGCTCCATTGCGCTATCAGGAAGTTTCGGGATTTGTGCCAACCCTTGGGTCAGAGCTTTGAAATATAGACCCGTACCGCCAACCAATATGGGGGTTTTACCGCGCGCCAAAATATCAATAATCAACGGATCAACTTCGCGCAGCCAGTGCCCCGTAGAATAACGCTCACTCGGGTCAATATGGCCAAACATATGGTGCGGGATACCCTGCATCTCTGCATCAGTTGGGCGCGCTGACAATATCTGTAATTCAGCATAGACCTGTAGCGCATCAGCATTGATAATTTCTCCGCCAAAACCCTTTTGGCTCTGTAGACTTTGCGCGAGTTTTACCGCATAAGCACTTTTCCCGCTCGCCGTAGGGCCTGCAATACAGTGAATAATTTTCATAAAGAGCTTTTAACCATGCCAGACCCAAATAGCTACAGTTTAACTTTTGTTTTAAAGCAAAAAAATATGGCGGATTTCAAGCAATTGGCCAGTTTTTGCGTCGAGACTCCTGATGTTCACATAGAAAACGTCAACGTTTTATCCGAGGACAAAGCCGTCGATGTCATCGTCTCTGATGCACCGGACAATCTACGTGGCCGCATTGCCAAAGCATTAACGGGCAAAAAACTGGAAGCCGATTTTTGCCTGCAACCCGCAGACAACCGCAAGAAAAAACTTCTGATATGCGATATGGATAGCACGCTAATCGGACAAGAGTGTATTGACGAATTGGCAGATTTCGCGGGTGTGAGAGATCAAGTTTCAGAGATTACCGAACGCGCAATGCGCGGCGAGCTTAACTTTGAATCTGCCCTTATTGAACGGGTCGGTCTGTTGAAAGGACTTCCACTACAAGCCCTAAGTGATTGTTATAACACTAATATTACACTAAATGCGGGCGCAAAAACTTTGGCGGCAACGATGAAATCCCACGGGGCAAAGACTGTCATTGTGTCGGGTGGCTTCACATTCTTTACAGGCCGTATCGTAGAGGCCGCTGGTTTTGATGCTCACCAAGCCAACATATTGCATGATGATGGTAAAACCTTGCGCGGCACAGTCGGCTTGCCAATTTTAGGGCGTGATGCCAAGAAGCAAGCCTTAGAAGCGCACAGCAAATCCCTGGGCGGCCCCAAGGCCGCTCTAGCGATTGGCGATGGTGCCAACGACCTTTCTATGATTACGGCGTCAGGGTTGGGCATAGCCTACCGCGCCAAACCCATTGTTGCGGATGCAGCCCACTGCGCCATTAATCACACGGATTTAACCACGGCGCTCTATTTTCAGGGTTATAGGGAGAGTGACTTCGTAAGCTAAATAGGGACTTTATTAGACAGTCGCCACAGCATTTCCAGCAATAAAACCTGTTATATTTCAAATGTTTAGGTTAGTTATCATCGCGGATAAACGTCCTCTAGCACTAGGCATATCCCTATTTTGCGTATGAAATACGCGCGTTTTCAAGAAAACACCGCTCAGCAATAAACCATCCGCAATATCACCATATTCAACCGAATTTTGTCCTCTTAAAAATGGTGGCAACCGTAGTAGTTTATCCAGATACGGCTCTGCCGCACCTGCGCAGACCGCCCGTCCTGAACGGGGGCTGACATGGGTTAAATTATGTGCCGTCCCTGTTGCGGCACAAGTGGATAAATCCAAGCCGTAGCCTAGCGCCTCTAACAATGCCATCTCGAAACGCACATAAAGGGCTGGCCACACATCAATATCGTGTAACTGCGCCATCAGGATTTCAAACACATCATAGAGATTTGCGTGCGGTTCGCGTTCCGGCAAAGCTTGCATGCACAATGCCGAAATCGCGTTTAGACCCGCAAGCGATGCCCTGTCTTGCATCAAGATAGCCGCGCGAGCATCTATAGCCTCGACCATGAACACACCTAAATGTTCGGACAAACGGGCATTCCAGTTAACTGTGACTTTATTGCCGGGCTGTAACACCGGGCGCATTCTGCGGGAGCGACCACCGCGCACCATACCCGCGTGGCGACCATGTTGTTTGGATAGCACATTTATGATAGCCGAAGTTTCGCCGTGGGGTTTGACCGACAATATATATCCGTCATCATTCCATTTCATTTAAGAGGCCACTTCATTTGATTTTAAGTTCCATCAAACGTCAAACTCAAGACCGCTTTCGAGATATTTACTGCGGTCTTCACTCCAATTTTCGCGGACTTTGACAAATAAGAATAAATGTACTTTCTTGCCAAAACTTTCGGTCATATCGCGGCGCGCCATTTGCCCGATTTGTTTGATGGTTTGACCGCCCTTGCCCAGCACAATTGGCTTTTGTGATTTGCGGCGAACATAGATGATTTGCTCAATCTTAATATCGCCGTTCTTCATAGAAGTCCATTTTTCGGTCTCTACATGGGACGCATAGGGCAGTTCATTATGCAAGCGCATAAATAGTTTCTCACGAGTAATTTCGGCGGCCATCAAGCGCGAAGGAATATCAGCCGCTTGATCGACCGGATACAGATATGCCCCTACTGGCATATTCTCAGCAAGCTTATTCGCCAACTGCTTGATACCATGGCCTTTTAACGCTGAAATCATTAGTATATCCGTATAAGCGTTTGTTTTTTCAAATATTGTTATCAACTCTAACAAATGCTCTTTTTCCATTCCGTCGATTTTATTAAGCGCCAAATATACGGGGCGATCGCCAGAACGCTTGACGAGGCCTTTAACCACCCGGTCTGTGTCCTGTGCAGCTTTTTTGTCCTGTGCGCTCGGCTCTGAACCACGGCGCACATCGGAATAAGACGGGGCATCAACCACATGAACTATAACATCAGCGTCTGCTACCCCGCTCCAGGCTGCGTGTACCATAGAACGGTCAAGGCGTTGGCGTGGCTCGAAAATACCAGGTGTGTCCACCAAGACGATTTGCGCATTACCGTGCATGGCAATACCGCGCACTTGAAAGCGCGTGGTTTGGATTTTGTGGGTGACGATAGATATTTTCTCGCCGACCAATGCATTTACCAGTGTAGATTTACCAGCATTTGGTGCGCCAATAATGGCGGCAAAGCCTGCTCTTGTATTCATTTCGTTCATTTATTTTGGCCAATTTTCCAAGAGATGCTGGGCGGCATAGCGCTCCGCATCTTTTTTAGATTTTCCTGTGCCCTTTGCGGCACCTAGACCCGGTACGTCAACCTCTATCACAAATAAAGGCCTGTGATCGGGGCCAGTTCGTCCGGCAACGGAATATTCAGGCAATCCGTAGCCACTTGCAGATGCTTTTTCTTGCAGCTCTGTTTTTGGATCCTTGTTGTTTTTCTTGAAGACATTTTCCAATTCTTCGCGCCAAAACTCGTTATAGAATTTATCTGCGGATTCCAATCCGCCGTCCAGATAAATTGCAGCCAAGAGTGCCTCGCAAGCATCCCCCAAGATAGATGTTTTATCCCGACCACCTTGCCGCACTTCGGACGGTGACATCAACAAATAAGAACCAAGATCAATCCGCCGGGCTACCCGGGCGCAAGCCTCTTTACGCACCAAAGCATTCAGACGCCGCGCCATACTGCCCTCATTGCTTGTATCTAGGACGAACAATCTTTCGGCAGTAAGCAAGCCCAGAACCCGATCGCCAAGAAATTCCAACCGTTCATAATTGGGATCCTTGCTCCGGCCATCTCCATAAGAGGGGTGGGTCAAGGCCTTAACGATGAGATGTTTGTCCTTAAACACAAGCCGAATTTCTGTTTCCAATCCGGCAAGCCGCTTTAGCATTTGCGGCGATATATCGTTTTTATTATTCTCGTTCGCAGCCATTTATCGCAATCCTTTAAAGAAACGGTCGCCGCGCAATTTTCCCCACGTCCATGGTTTTTTGATACTAAAACCATCCTCGACAGACAAGAGAATAAATTCGGCACGGCCAACCAAGTGACTAGCCGGGACATAGCCAACCCCACCAACTCTGGTTGGGTAACGACTGTCCAAAGAACGATCCCGGTTGTCGCCCATGAAAAAATAATTGCCAGCAGGTACGTTGTAGACGCCCGTACTGTCCACTTCGCTCCCTACTTGTTTATCAATAGTCATATGTGGCTTATCATTGTTGTCGAAAAATTCTTTATATTGGCGGAACTTAAAAGGGTTCCCTACCTGATCGGTCTGGGTTGTTACAGAGATTTCTGTTGTTCTTTGCCGAACACCATTGATATATAAAAAACCGCCTTTCATTTGCAATTCGTCCCCAGGCAAGCCAGCCAAACGTTTAATAAAATACAAAGAGCTGCCGATAGGTTTAAAGACAATAACATCCCCTCGCTTGGGTATCCGCTCAAATACACGCCCTTTCTTGATAGGTAAGCTCAAAGGCGAAGCCGCGTATTTACCATAGCCCAATGAGTATTTCGTCGTGATTATATAATCACCTTTATATAGGGTCGGCTCCATGGACGAAGACGGGATATGAAATGGCTGAAACAAGAATGTCCGCAGTAAAAACGCGATAGACAAGGCAATCGCCACTGTTTTTATGGTCTCGACTATAAAACCCAATTTTTTCTGTTTCTGTGTTTCTATCATAATATCTCGAAAATCACAAAGGCTTGGGCATAAGGATAATCATCGGTCAAACTTAGATGTATCTTCCAGTTTTGACCTTGCTGTAATTGCGCTTCTACCCGCTCCAAAGCTTCCCCGTATAGACGGATTTTCGGCTTGCCCGAAGAGTGGTTAATGACCTCAACATCTTGCCAAGACAGCGCCCTTGTATGAGACCCTGCAAGCGCTTTGGCGGTTGCTTCCTTGGCTGCAAAGCGTTTGGCATAGGAACTGGCACGGCTAGAGCTAGCGTCGGAACGTGCGCGTTCACCCTCGGTAAAAACCTTAAGCGGAAACCGCTCACCAAACTTATCCAACAAAGCAGAAATACGCCGAATATCACAAAGGTCTGTGCCTATACCGATTATCATAAAAACCCTTCCTCTCCTTGGGGAGAGGTCGCATTCGCTCTTGCGAATTGCGGGTGAGGGGAAATGATGCCTGATGGTGTGGCAACCTTTATTGCTGATGATTTATGATACATATATCCCCTCACCTAAATCCTCTCCCCAAGGATAGGACTTGAATGCCGAGCCGCATCAATCAACCGCCGCATTTCTTGGATTGCAGGTTTTAGGCCCATTGTTATGGCTTCGCCTATTATGAAATGGCCTATGTTGAGTTCTTTGACTTCGGGGATTGCCGCGATTGCGGTGACATTATCGAACGTTAGTCCGTGGCCGAAATGGACTTCCATACCGAGTGCGTCTGCCTGTTTTGCGCCTGTGCGCATGGCTTCTAGTAATGCCTCGGCTTTACCCGTATCGCCCGCATCCAAGGTATGGGCATAAGCCCCTGTATGGAATTCCACCACTTGGGCGCCGCAGGCTTTGCTAGCTGTGATTTGGTGGGGGACGGCTTCTATAAATAGCGATACTCGACTACCATTATCAGCCAAAGCCCGAACAATGGGTGTGATTTGGTTGTGCAAACCCGCCGCATCTAGCCCGCCTTCTGTAGTACGTTCTTCGCGTTTTTCTGGCACCAGACAAACGGCGTGTGGTTTGGTTTTTATGGCTATTTCAGCCATATCATCGACAGCGGCCATTTCAAAATTTAGCGGTTTACCCTGTTCTAAACATAATGCCTGCAACCGCGCCATATCATCGTCATTTATATGGCGGCGATCTTCGCGTAAATGGGCAGTTATGCCGTCCGCACCCGCATCAATAGCCAGTCGTGCGGCATCTACGGGATCTGGATGTATACCGCCCCGAGCATTGCGCAAAGTGGCCACATGGTCAATATTTACGCCCAAACGTATCACTATTTTAGGCCTCGGCTACCCGGTTTTATCGCAGGCATTGCCGCAAGCTCCGACGGCAAATCATCTTTATCGTAAGACGGGAATACTTTCGACGCTAAGCTAATAAGCGGCACACCAATATCTGCCTTGCCGCCCGAACGGTCGAACAAACATGCGCCCGCAATCACCTTTGCACCCGTCGCATTAATGGCTTCGATGCACTCGCGCGAGCTTAGGCCTGTGGAGATAATATCTTCCATCATCAATACTTTAGCGCCCTTTTCTAATGTAAAACCGCGCCGAAGCGTAAACTCGCCGTTCTCGCGTTCAACAAAAATAGATTCCAAATTCATCTGCCGCGCCATTTCATAGCCCGGAATAACTCCGCCCATAGCAGGAGCGACGATGATGTCAGGCATAACATCTAGCGAGGCTTTAATTTTATCCGCCAAAGCAGAACATAATTGCGCCGTCAGCACCGGGTTTTTAAACACGAATGCTTTTTGCAAAAACACTGGGCTTCGCCGCCCGCTGGATAAAATAAAATGCCCCTCAAGCAAAGCACCTGCTTGCTTAAACACATCTAAGACGTCATCTGTATTCATGTTATTATCCTAAACCCTAATTACTTACACATCTGCTCATTACACATCTGCTCTGGCGCGGCGCACATCTACTACATAGGCACTGGCATGCATGGCTGCAACAATTTGTGAGAGATGACGTGTATCGGTCACTTCAATGTCCATGACCATATCAAAAAAGGATGGGGAGCGTTTCAGCGTCTTAATATTGGTCACATTGCCGCCCGCCTCGCCGATAATCGCCGTGACCGCCGCTAACGCGCCCGGCACATGTTCTAAAGTAGTGGTGATTTGGCCTACAGATGCAGTTTTATCAACAGATTTACGCCAGGCCAAATCAATCCAAAGCTCCGGTTTATCTTCTAAGGTCGCTAAAAGATCGCAATCAATTGTGTGGATAACGATCCCCTTATCTTTCGTTAAAATGCCGACAATGCGGTCTCCGGGAATTGGGTAGCAACATTCACCAATGTGCAGACCAACACCCTCGTGAAAGCCGTCGCCTTTAACATATAATTTTGCCGTGTTGTCATCAATTAAATCTCGGTTGACCACGGCGCCCGACGGCACATGTTCGCTACGCCCCGGAAATACGCCGTTCATAAAATCGCTTATGGCTAAATTCCCACTGCCGAGCGCCACATATAAGTCGTCTACACTGTCATATTGTAGCCGCTTCAAAGCATCGCTCAACGCACTTTCACTAAACGTCTTGTCTTCACGGGCAAAGGCATGGTCGGCGAGCTTGAAGCCGATTTCCCGGTGTTCCGTGCTTTCACCCTTTCTGGTTAATCGCCTAAGGGCAGAGCGCGCCTTGCCAGTTACGACCATACTTTCCCAACCTGGATTAGGTTCGGGCGTGCCGCCGCGAATAATCTTGACCACATCACCGTTCTTAAGGCGCGTCCGCAAAGGCTTTTCTTGGCGGTTTATGAGCGCACCAATACAAGTATCCCCGACATTTGTGTGCACTGCATAGGCGAAATCCAGCGGGGTCGCCCCTTGCGGCAAGGCGATAAGTTCGCCTTTGGGTGTAAAGGTGAAAACTTGGTCTGCAAACATTTCCAGCTTTGCATATTCCAAAAACTCGCCCGCATCGCCGCCGTGTTCCATCATTTCAACCAAATGACGGATACGGTTTAGCGGGTCATATTCTCCGGATTTAGAATTGTCATATTCATAGCTATTGTCTTTATAGCTCCAATGGGCGGCAATACCGCGCTCAGCCAAATCGTTCATGGCTTCGGTGCGTATCTGAATTTCCACGCGCTGGTTATCTGGCCCGAGAATAGTCGTGTGGACGCTTTGATAGCCGTTTTGCTTAGGCACAGAAATAAAATCGCGGAACCGGTCGGGGACGCACCTGAATTTTATGTGCAGCAAACCAAGTACTTCATAGCAGTCTTCAACACTGTCTACGATGACACGAAATGCATAAATGTCGGCAACATCTTCAAAGCTAATACCTTGGCGTTGCAGTTTGCGCCAAATGGCATAGGGGCGCTTTTCACGGCCAAAGACGCGTGCGGTTTTCTTATGTTCACTAAGCAAGTCCCGTAACATAATAGACAGGTGAGAAATGGCGGTTTTTTGACTGTCGCGCCATTCTATTAAGCGGGCTTCGATGCCTTCAAATGCCGACGTATTTATATATTTAAACGCCAAATCTTCTAATTCCGCACATATGCGCTCAACCCCGATTTTACGGGCAAGCGGCGCGTAAATTTCCATAGTTTCGCGGGCAATTCGTTCCCTTGAGGCTTGTTTGGGGTGATGCCCTAATGTGCGCATATTATGAAGTCGGTCGCAGAGTTTTACGATAAGCACCCGTACATCTTTGCTCATGGCGAGAACAAATTTTTGGAAGTTTTCTGCTTGCTGACCCTCGCGGGTAAGCTCTTCGCTGGACAGTTCCAATTGACCCAATTTTGTCACCCCGACCACGAGGTCTGTAATCTCGTCACCGAACTCGGCGCGCATATCGTCTTCGGTGATTTCCGTATCTTCAATCACATCATGCATTAAAGCCGTACAAATAGAGCGGGTATCCATGCGTAGATTAACCAAAATTTCCGCAACCGCTATGGGGTGGCCTGCATATAGCTCGCCTGAATGGCGCTTTTGATTGCGGTGCGCCCACACACAAGTATCATAAGCCCGCCCGAGCAAGTCCTCTAATACGGACGGGTTATAGGCGCGCACACGGGCAATCAGCTCGGTTTTTGGGAGAAAATCAGCCTTTTTATCCTTTTGGAGAACAGGTTCCATATGCGCAGCAACATTCATACCCATATGCTACGCTTGCATTTTTACATGTGCAATAGTTTAGATTGGCTTGCCCAACAATGAGCCTCGGCAACCTGCTCTAGGCCTGCAAATTACGCTTGTGTGTCTTCCAGCACGCCTCTTCGGATTTGGTCTTGCTCAAGGCTTTCGAATAATGCCTGGAAATTACCCTCTCCGAAGCCCTCATTCCCCTTGCGCTGTATCAACTCAATGAATATTGGACCGATCAGGTTTTCGGTGAAAATTTGCAACAAAAGCCCCTGCCCTTCTGTAGGCGCGCCGTCGATGAGAATATTGCGTTTGCGCATTTCTGCAACGGACTCGCCGTGCCCAGGCAAGCGTTTATCTATAAGATCAAAATAAGTATCTATTGTCGTTTGCAATGGCACACCATTTTCCGTGAATTGATCTACAGTGGCAAATATATCGTTAGAACCGAGCGCAATATGTTGAATGCCTTCACCATTATAATCGGCGAGAAATTCTTCAATTTGGCTTTTATCATCACGGCTTTCATTAATCGGTATGCGTATCTTGCCGCACGGGCTGGTCATGGCTTTGGAGATTAGGCCAGTTAACTTGCCTTCAATATCAAAATAACGAATTTCCCGAAAATTAAAAATATCCTCATAAAAGCTCCCCCATTTTTCCATCTCGCCCCTGTGTACATTATGGGTGAGATGGTCCAGATAAGTCAAACCGGTGGATTTTTTCGCCATTAAGTCCTGCCAACCATCAATAAATTTGAAATCAACATCATAAATCGTGTCATCACCATAGCGGTCAACAAAATACAGGCGGCTACCGCCAATACCTTCAATGGCTGGGATATTTAGCTCCATAGGATTTGCAGAACTCGGGCACGGAACTGCACCTTGCTCCAAAGCTTTTTTGTAAGCGAATGCCGCATCTTTAACCCGAAATGCCATAGCACAAGCGCTTGAACCATGTTCACGGGCAAAATTTTGCGCAAAACTGTCAGGCTCTGAATTTATAATGAAATGGATGTCGCCCTGCTTCATCAGAACAATGTCTTTAGATCTGTGAACCGCGACTTTAACAAAGCCCATTTTCTCAAATAGTTTTATCATTTTCTGCGGCTCTGTCGTTGCGTATTCCACAAATTCAAATCCGTCTGTTCCTAAAGGGTTGTCAAATAAATCTACCAAAATGTTCTCCATAATTACTTTGTTGTACTATTAGTAACATATGTTACTATTGATGCAAGTCATAATAAAGAAAAGAGAAATCATGTTCGACCTAGAGACGTTCCTGCCTTATCGGCTTTCAATTCTATCCCAAACTATCTCGGGGCTGGTTGCCCGGGAATATGAAAGCAAATTTGGCCTAAGTATGAACCAATGGCGGTGTTTGGTCATTATCCATGCCCATCAACCCGTTACGGCAAAAGAAATTGCCCCCCTGACTTTGCTCGACAAAATGGCAATCTCGCGAGCCATAAAGATACTGGAAAAACGAAAGTTGATAAAAACATCCAAAGGCAAAGACGCCCGTAGTCGTATGTTGAATTTGACCCATGTGGGCAATAAAATCTACGAGGAAGTTATACCGATTGCTCAAAAGTACGAAACCTCTCTTTTAAGCAGTCTTACGGATAAACAACAAAGTGCGCTAAAAGCGATAATAAACCAGCTCTTACAAGAGGCACGGGAATTATCAGTAAAATAACAGTTTTTGTTTGTAAAGATCAAAGCAGATACAGTTTGTTAAGGGTAATATTACTTATTTGGCACTCTGAGCAAAGTTTTACTCCACAAATAAATAAACTCGGTACATAATGGACATGTTATACGAATGGTATGACAGGCGGGTTGAAACGTTGCCCCACATCAACCGGACAATCCGCCACTGTTTTTGTTTTGGGTTATCATTTTGTGGGGTGTTATTATCAATAAAATAAACGTCTTTGGGGGCTACATAAACCCGCTTGTTAATTGGCTACTTGCCTGAAAAATAACATTAATTTTATTGTCCGTATCTGCCGAAGTTTGCCAACCGCTGAGTAAATGCTGTTTGGTGATTGTTGCTAAAGCATCGATATGAATATTTTGGTCATTTAGACACGGCACCAATGATAATACTTCACCACCCGCCTCTATAAACGCCTGCCGAGCCTGGATAGACAACTCTTCCAGAGTTTCAAGACTGTCCGCAGAAAAACCCGGCGTAATGATAAGGACTTTCTTTTTGCCCTGTGCTGCCAGTGCTTGCAACGTAGCCAACGTATAGGGCTGCAACCACTCCTTGGGGCCAAAACGGGACTGGAAAGTAATTTGTTTTTCGATTTTTATATCTGCAAGCTCAGTACACAAAAGGCCATAAGTACGGCGACATTCTTTCTCATATGGGTCACCTTTCTCAACGTTAGATACAGGCAGTCCGTGGAACGAAACCAAAATATGATCCGGCTGCCAGTCAAGACCGCGTAAATGTTGCCGCATGCTTTGGGTAACCGCCTCTATATACGCCGGATTATCATGATAATCACGCAGAAACCTGATGGCGGGTAAATCCGCCCGTTTACGAATTATCCGGGACAATTCGTCGTAAACCGTGGCCACGGTCGCACCAGCATATTGCGGGTAAAGTGGGAGTACGCCAATTTTCTTGCACCCTTTGTCCTCCAATTTAGCTAACGCCAGTTCTATAGACGGCTGACCGTAGCGCATAGCAGGCTCTACATACACATCATCCGGAAGGGCGGCTTGTAATTTATCTGCCTGTGCGCGGGTGATTTCCACCAAGGGTGCTTCTGGTGAAAATGCGCCATTGTCATCGCGTCCCCAAATTTTCTGGTAAGCTTGGGCAGAACGAGCCGGACGCGTGCGCAAAATAATACCGTGTAAAATTGGCCGCCACAATAACGGGTGTAATTCAATCACCCGCCTGTCCGTCAAAAACTGCGCCAAATATTTGCGCAATGCCTTTGGTGTCGGCGCGGCGGGCGAACCAAGATTTGCTATTATTATGCCGTAGCGCTCTGTCACGAAAAACCATTCTATACAACTGCGTCAAATTTTCATATACCCTTGACGTTTACCGCCAGTTCCTTACCAATAGTTTCCATATAAATAAAGCGTCGTTTTGTCACATTTAGAGAAAGTAATGTTCATGAAAAAGTTTTTATACCTCGCTGTAGCCGGAACTGCACTGTTAACCGCCGCCTGCCAACCAGACACCAAGACCGAAGCGCCAGAAAGCACGCACGCTAATGTATCTACCACTACCCCCGTTGTGGCCGACGTTAAATCTGCGGAACCAACCGTGCAGGACGCGAAAGAGTTTTTGGAAACATCTGCGGCGGAACTTGAGGCTAGTTTGTTAAGGCAAAACAAAGCAGGTTGGGTGAAAGCAAATTTCATCACCACAGACACGGGCTGGTTGGAATCCCAAGCCAACGCCGCAGCGGCAAAGCTATCAACCCGCCAATCAAATGAAGCCAAAAAATTTAACGACCTCAAAAGCCTGCCAGCCGATATGCTGCGCAAATTGGATGCCATCAAGCGCGGCAGCAATTTTCCGGCTCCGGATAAGCCCGGTGCGGCTGACGAACTTGCAAAAATCATGTCAGATTTAGACACACAATACGGTGAAGGTAAGTTTTCGCTCAACGGCAAAGTGCTAAATTTGGGCGAATTGTCCAAAATAATTGCCACCTCACGTGACCCCGAAGAATTACAAGCCGTTTGGGAGGGGTGGCGCACAATCTCCCCGCCCATGCAAAAAGATTATGCCCGCATGGTCGAAATCGTCAATGAAGGCTCCAAAGAGCTGGGCTATGCCGATACGGGTGTGTTATGGAAAGCGGGCTACGACATGCCCGCCGACGATTTCACCAAAGAAGCTGACCGTTTGTGGACGCAAGTGAAACCTCTATACGACGATCTTCACTGTCATGTACGCGCCAAGTTGAACGAACAGTACGGCGATAAAGTCGTGCCCCTCGACCAGCCTATCCGTGCTGACTTACTCGGTAATATGTGGGCGCAAAGCTGGGGTAATGTTTATGATTTGGTCAAGCCGGAAAGCGATGCACCGACCGTAGATATAACTGAACTTTTGAAGAAAGCTGATTACAGCGAGCTTAAAATGGTTAAAGCTGGTGAGAATTTCTTCACCAGTCTGGGCTTTGATCCACTACCCGACACATTTTGGGAACGCTCGCTTTTCGTCAAGCCCGCCGACCGCGAAGTACAATGTCACGCATCCGCATGGGATATTGATGATAAAGACGATATCCGCATCAAAATGTGTATCGAAAAAACTGGTGAAGACTTCAAAACCATTCACCACGAGCTTGGCCATAATTTCTATCAACGTGCCTATAAGAACCAGCCCGTATTTTATAAAGATGGTGCCAATGACGGTTTCCACGAAGCTATTGGTGATATGATCTCCCTTTCGATCACGCCGGATTATCTGGTGCAAATCGGGTTGCTTGATGCGGCGGATGTACCGGATGCGAGCGCTGATATTAATTTACTGATGCAGCAGGCTCTTGATAAAGTCGCTTTCTTGCCCTTCGGTATCATGATCGACAAATGGCGCTGGAATGTGTTTAACGGCGAATATACCCCGTCCGAATATAATTCTGGCTGGTGGGAATTACGGGATTTCTACCAAGGTGTACGACCGCCAGCCGAGCGCCCAACCGATGCCTTTGATCCGGGTGCAAAATTCCATATTCCGGGCAATACACCCTATATGCGCTATTTCCTCGCCCATATCCTACAGTTTCAGTTCCACAAAGCCGCTTGCGATATGGCTGGCAATGAAAGCCCGTTGCACCGCTGTTCGATTTACGGGAATAAAGAAGTCGGCAAGCGTTTTGACGATATGATGCGTATGGGTTCCTCAAAACCCTGGCCCGAAGCCCTGGAAGCTTTCACAGGCACTCCTAAAATGGACGGATCGGCAATCATAGAATATTTCGCGCCGCTGCAAACATATCTCAAGGAGCAAAACAAAGACCGGAAATGCGGTTGGTAATTGATTGGGTTAAAGCGCTAACTTATATCCCCCTTTTTTACTCCGGGTCGGCCAAAACGCTTTTCACTTTTTCCGCAAGCTGGATTAAGGTGAATGGCTTTGGCAGAAAAGTGACGTCTGGTTCTTCTGCAAGTAGCTCTGAAAATTCTTCTTCGGCATAGCCCGAGATAAATACAATAGCCGCACCACCCAATAAATCCCGGCCTTTCTTGAGCAAAGTTGGGCCGTCCATACCCGGCATGACCACATCTGAAATCATCAGATCAAATTTTTCCTCACCAGCCTCAAGGATTTCGTAAGCTATTTCTCCGTCCTCGGCCTCAACAACAGTATAGCCACGTTTACGCAAAGTCTTGGCGGCGATGACCCGTACAGAAGCTTCGTCTTCAACAAACAAGATATTGCCCTGCCCTGCCAAATCAGATGGCTTGATACGGGCAGCGGCTATTTGTGGTTTGGGCGCAGGTGCGGTTTGCACATCGCCTGTGGCGGTCGGGATATAGACGCTGAATGTTGTGCCAACACCAAGCTCGCTTTGGACACGTAAATGCCCACCGGATTGCTGGACAATACCGTAGACCGTAGCCAGACCAAGCCCCGTGCCTTTGCCTTGGGCTTTGGTGGTGAAGAACGGTTCGAAAATTTTGTCCTGGGTTTTTTTGTCCATACCCGTGCCAGTATCAGCAACATCAAAGCGGACATAGCTTCCCTTTTTGCGAATTTCTATGCCCTGTTCTCTAAGCTCTTCGTCGGTGACCTTTGACGATTTTAGCGTGATCGTACCGCCAGATTTTTCCAACATGGCATCTCGGGCATTGACGCATAAATTCATCAACACGGTCTCAAGCTGGCCTTTATCGGCCTGAATAGGCAACAATCCACGACCGTGAATGACCTTAAGCTGAACCCGTTCAACCAGAACGTCTTGTAATAAATGCGTTAAATCAGACAGGGTGTTAGTCACATCCAACACCACAGTGCGCAAGGTTTGCTTGCGCGAAAATGCCAGCAGTTTTCGAACCAACCCAGTTGCTCGCGATACCGTTTGGTTGATTTTTTGCAGTTCTGGATAAGACGGATCACCAATAGGGTGCCGCCCCAACAACTCGTCAGTATTCAGGCGAATAGCCGTCAAAAGATTGTTGAAATCATGAGCAACACCGCCAGCTAACTGGCCAATCGCTTGCATTTTTTGCGACTGGCCTAGCTTGTCTTCGAGCATTTTACGGCTGGTGACATCAATAATATAAACGGTACATCCAGCCTCATCAGGGGCGGCAAAATACACATCAACTGGCCGCGCCTGTTTGCCGCGCAAGTTAACATCTACGGGGCCGTCCTGAACATTTATACCCCCGGCGAAAAACTCTTCAGCGGCTGTATTTTCGACGAACAGAGATTTGAAACTTGTTGTTTTGCTGATTTCGCCGTCCACCATGTTCCGCATTGCTTCATTGGCCTGAAGAATTTTTGCAGAATTAAGATCAGTACTATCCAACATAACCATGCCGAATGGGGCATTTTGTATGTCGAGCGTTTCCATATTGTTATCGGCATTCTCAGACGCCTGATTACTTACGGAAATTTGCGCGGGGCTGCCTACTATATCTGTTGCGGCCTCCTGCTCCGCTTTCCCAGTACCAAGTCCTGAATGGCCATAAACTGCGACGCTAGCATAAACATCGCCAGAATCCATTTCGTGCCAACTTCCCATCAATACGATCGGAGAAACAACACCTTTTTTCGTCAACAATCTAGTATCGGTGCGCACGGTACGCCCCGGTGTTGGTGCGCTATCCAATAATGCGCCAGGGCTTTCAATAAACTCTTTCATATGTTCTGGTACGGTCTCGGCATTAAACCCGACCCATGCTTGTAAAACCGCATTGGTTTTCAAAATCGTGCCGTCAGTCGAGACAGAGAACAAACCAATCGGTGCCTGTGCCAATATAGAGGTGTCGTTGGCTTCAGCATTTATATCGTCCTGAATTTGCCAAAGTTGCCCATCTTTTATTGCGGATACTCGCACTTTAAACGAACGGTAGTCACCATCGGTATCTAGTGTGCGGATAACTTCTTCACCTATCTCATTGGCATTATTGGTATGATGTAAACGGAAAATAGCCGCAGAAGCAGATTTCTCTTGCCGGGAAAATAAACGCTCTACCGACGGCGGAACACCTTCGAGGGCTTCAACACCCAAGCTGCGAGCCAATTCAAAATATGCTGTATTTGCCATAAAAGGCTTGCCGCCAAGGACGATTAGGCTGGGCACGGGTAGAACGCGGAAGGAGTCGAATAGGATATTTGCATCAGTACTATTCTGCGTAACCACTGTGGAGAGGTTCTGGCGATTAAAGAAAATCGTTAATATTGCCAACATGGACACTACAGAAATTCCGGCCAATAAAATGAATGCAGGCCATCCAAGTGCCTTACCCTGCCATGAAGCAACCAGTGTCGCGCCAATGGCAAGGGCAGCAAAAAACCAGAGCCACCAAACATTATGCACCAAACCTGGTGTGGGCACATCTGTGGTGTCTGCTTTATGAGCGATAAGATTATTCTGAATTAAGTGCTCCATTGCGCCAATCTATTTGTGAACCTGTTTAAATTTAGATTCGCAAACCAAAATCACAAAGGCAAGCCCAATTATCAAAGAACGCGGTATTTGTTTAAATGCTATACCTACCTTATTCCTTAGGTGCGTCTTTCACCAATTTCAACTGTGGTGCGACAGATTTTGTCCGCGTAGATTTGCCCTCACTACTGCCAAAAAAACTTTGTCCTACGGCGACACCGCTAATGGACGAGTATTCTTCCAATTTTTGTGATTGTAATTTGTGTGCATTGCGCAGGCTTTCCATATCAGACAACAAGGTAAGGTATTTTGTATTCAACTGATCATAATTTGCTTTGGCGCGGGCGAGCGCAGAATGACCTTCTTCCTGTTCCTTGGCGCGAATATCTAACCTTGATGTTAGCTCCTTGACACGGCGGTTTTCAAGTTCGGCTTCAATTTTCAACTTGGCTTTTTCCTGTTCGTCGTAGCGAGCCATATCTTCGTTGATTTTCTGCTGAGCTTTCATGCCATCAATAGCCGATGTCAGTGCGAAAATTCTGTCTTCGCTACGTTGGCGAAACTCAGCCAACGCATTTTCATTGGATTGTGCATTATGGCGAGCCTTGTCAAATTTGGACAATGTTTCCATATGATTTGCCTTCAGTTCAGCGAAATCGAGGCGTAAATTTTTAATGTCAGAAGTTGCGACCTCTCTTAACCGGCGCTCATCTTCAATTTTAGCCGATAAAACCTCAGCCCTTTTAATCAATTCTGTTTTCTGACGCAGCAGGTCATTTTCGCTTACAGTTAATCTGCCAATCGTATCTTGCAATACAGTGTTTTCAGTTTGAACATCTCCGACCATACTGCGTAATTCGCGGCGTTCTTCGCGGATGATTTCCAAGGTATCATTGGCTTCACTAAGATGTTTGCGCTCTACATTGAGCGTTTCAACGGTTTTGGCGAGTTCGGTCTGACTATGTTCTAATTCGCCGTGGGTTTCTTCGAAACGAGTTTTATAGGCCTGAGATTTGCTTTCAAGCTCGCTGGCCCACAACTGCTTCTTGGCAAGTTCGTTGCGCATATTTTCCAAATCAGCTTTCAGTTCCATATTTTCAGGCCGCAAACGCTCAAGGTTAATTGTGTTAACCTCGGCTATTTTCAAAAAGTTGGCGAATTTCTGCATTTCGCCAACTGTGTCTTGGTTAAGGCGCATACTTTCTCGCAAGGCATCGCCCATACGCGACACGTCTTGCTTTAGCGCATTAATATCTCGCACTTGTTCTGACGCCCTAATTGTTGGTCGCTCGGTGTTTAACGACACCATCGTTTCGGTCTGATTATTGGTATTGGTGAATGCGGTATCTTGTAGTTTGACAGATTGAATTTTAACATCCGATACATTTGATTTCCGCTTAGTTTTATTAAAAATTCCCACATTTAGCTCCTGCTTAAATTTTGAGTTATCCAATTTTGTTATCCCCCAAGAATAACAAACAAAAATAACGAGTTAGTTTGTGCGCTCTGAAAGAAACCCCAAAGCCACGAATCAACACTTGTTAATCAAAGGAAATCTTTACTAATTCTTTGTTAATATCCGCGAGGGTAATGATTGATCATGAACGCAAGCACACACATAGGCACAAAAAACATTGCCCAAATGGCACCGGATATAGTCCTGGCCAAGTTTTGCGCCCACTTGGCGGGTGAGCGAAGATTGTCCGACAAAACTGTTGAAGCATACCAAAGGGACATATCTACATTTCTTAGATTCATCGCCGGACATATCGCTCGCCCCGTATCTTTGGGTGATTTAGCCGCGCTTAACGTGCGAGATTTTCGCAGCTATCTTGCCCATAGACGGCGCGGCACGAACGGACTTAGCGCCAGTTCCCTCGCCCGCAATCTATCGTCCTTGCGCATGTTCTTTCGGTATATTGAACGCAATTGGAGCCTGAAAAACAACGCCTTGGATTTAATCCGTGGCCCCAAGGTCAACAAACCTCTGCCCAAACCGATCAGCATCGAGGCCAGCCAAGACCTGATTGAAACCGTTGATACTTTGGATCCAAGGCCGTGGATAGCGGCGCGTGATATGTCGGTGATTTTACTGATGTACGGCGCAGGTCTGCGCATATCCGAAGCCTTATCCTTACGTGTTTCTGATGTACCGCTCGACGACAGCATAAGCATTCTTGGTAAGGGCAACAAAGCAAGATTGATCCCGTTATTGTCAATTATCAAACAAGCGGTAGATACCTATGCCGATCTTTGTCCATTTATACTGCATCCTCAAGATAGTCTGTTTCGCGGTGTGCGCGGCGGCGCACTTGGCGCCCGCAGTGTCCAAAAAACCATTGAAGTGTTACGCGGCGCTCTTGGCCTGCCTGAAAGCATGACACCCCATGCTTTGCGCCATTCATTTGCCACCCATTTGCTCGCAGGCGGCGGTGATCTGCGCACCATCCAAGAATTACTCGGCCATGCCAGCCTGTCCAGCACCCAAGTCTATACGGATGTTGATGCGACCAGCCTGATGAAAATTCACGCAGGCGCACACCCCAGAGCATAGTGACACCTTAAGCAATCAATCTGGCCAGAGTTTATGTCCAAGCCTAGGTGCTATCACCAATTTGCGCAGCCAGACTTGCGGCCATAAATTGGTCTAGGTCGCCGTCTAGTACACCGTTTATGTCTGAGGTTTCTACGCCAGTGCGGAGGTCTTTTATCATTTGGTAGGGTTGCAGGACATAGGAGCGGATTTGCCTGCCCCAACCGATTTCGCTTTTGTTGTCGGCAGTTTCCTGGGCTTCGGCTTCGCGTTTTTGCATCTCGGCTTCGTACAGACGCGCGCGCAGCATATCCCATGCGCGGGCGCGGTTTTTGTGTTGGGAGCGGTCGCTTTGGCACTGCACGACAATGCCGCTGGGTTCGTGGGTAATGCGCACGGCGCTATCGGTTTTGTTGATATGCTGGCCGCCGGCACCGGACGCGCGGTAGGTATCTACGCGGCATTCGCTTTCGTTGATCTCGATTTCTATGGTATCATCGATTTCCGGGAACACCCAGACACTGGCAAAACTGGTATGGCGACGGGCAGAACTGTCAAAGGGCGAAATCCGCACCAAGCGATGCACGCCGCTTTCTGTCTTTAGCCAGCCAAAGGCATTGGGGCCTTTAACCAGAATAGTTGCAGATTTTAGCCCGGCTTCATCGCCTGATTGCTCCTCCAAAACCTCAACTTTCATGCCGTGGGCATTAGCCCAGCGCACATACATGCGCAAAAGCATTTGCGCCCAGTCCTGAGCTTCGGTACCGCCTGCCCCGGGGTGGATCTCCACGAATGCATTAAGGCCGTCCGCTTCGCCTGATAATAAGGCCTCAATTTCTGCCTGCCCGGCTTGTTTCTTTAGGTGTATCAGCAAGTTAGTGGCATCTTCTAATACATCCGCATCGTCTTCCGCCTCGGCCATTTCGACCAATTCAAGCGCGTCAGCCGTGTCGGTTTGCAGGCTCGCGACTTGCTCTATGGCTGTCTCTAGCCGTCCGCGTTCACGCATCATGGACTGGGCAGAACTGGCATTGTCCCAAAAATCTGGGCGCTCTATGAGGGCGCCCAACTCCGCCAGGCGGCGTTCGGATTCTTCGGGGTCAAAGACGCCTCCTCAGCAGTGCGATTGACTGCTCTATATCCTTGGCTAATTGGTCGTGTTCGGCTGCCATAGCGTCACCCTTTTTTGGTCATTTATGAGATTGTAATTTGAGGCTTAATACAGCCCGTCGTCCAAGTCCACCTCATCTTCTGTGGGCGGCTCTTTGTCTTTGGGGGCTGGTTTTGGTATTGGCTTTACCACTGCAACAGGTTGCTTCGGCACCAATTTGGGTGTGACAATGACTTCATCTTCCAATTTCTCCGGAGCGGGCTTTTTATCCAAAATCTCGTCAGCAACTGAAGGTTTTTGCAACGGCGCGTCAGTCGGCGTTTCCGCCGTTCCGCCAAATCCAAAATCATAATTGCCATAATCACCTGTGCCGCCGCCGATGCTGATCTTGGAATTATTACCGCCAATGCGCGGTTCTGTACCGGGTTTAAACGCTTCGTAAATAAAGTCCGGCGCGCCGATAAAGGACGGTTCGCCCGTTTCCCGGTTGACCGGGGCGAGCAAAACACCGTCAGGGATCCGGAAGGATACTTTGGGCTTATCCTTAAGTACATCGCCCATAAAGAAGCGGAAAATTGGCCCTGCGGCTTTGGCTCCGGTTTCTGTGCCGAGTGAGCGCGGGGTGTCATACCCCACATAAACACCCGTGACTAAATCCGGCGAGAAGCCCATAAACCAGGCGTCTTTATAATCATTTGTGGTGCCAGTTTTCCCGGCAATCGGACGACCAAGCCGCAGCATTTGCCGCCCAGTACCGTTTTTGACCACGCCCTCAAGCATTGAGGTCATTTGGTAAGCCGTAACCGGGCTAACCACGACTTCGCGCTCATCGGGGAGTTCTGGCGGCAATAACCCGTCCGTCCACTCTTCCATAACGCACTCGGGACAACCGCGCTTGTCGTGCATGTAGACGGTTTCGCCTTTGTTGTTTTGCACACGGTCGAGCAAGGTTGGGGTGACCTTCTTACCACCGTTGACAATCGTGGCATAAGCAGACGCCATCTTAAGCAAAGTGGTTTCCCCTGCCCCCAGCGCCCAAGCCAGTTCATGTTTGGTCTCGTCGTAAATGCCGAAATTCCGGCCATATCGCCCGATAATACCCATGCCAATATCATTGGCAAGGCGCACCGTCATGGCGTTACGGGATTTCTCAATGCCGAGACGCAATGTGGAAAGCCCGTACCATTGCCCCGCATTAAAGTTAGCTGGCTTGTAGAACACTGGCCCGCATTCTTTTTCCCCATCGCCGTCCAATGACCCTCGCAGCGCGATTTCTCCGGGCGCTGGTGGAGGCGCAGTTTGCTGTTCTCCCTGCTGTCCGAACCGCAATTTACTTTGTCCCTGCCGCACTATTTCTTTGCAACTTTCGTCGCGGTCATTGTGTTCAATAACAAAAGGTGCATCCAAGACTTGGCTAACCGGGGTCATACCACTATCAAGGGCAGCCTGATAAACGAAAGGTTTAAAGGCGGAACCTGGCTGACGGTAGGCTTGGGTCGAGCGGTTAAACTGGCTTTGGGAAAAACTATAGCCGCCGACCAATGCCAGCACGCGGCCCGTATGGGGGTCCATAGCGATAATGCCGCCATTGACCTCTGGCACTTGGCGTAAATTATATTCATTGCCAGTTTTTGATTGAGGTTTGACCTCGACCAATATGACATCACCCTTGGAGAAGACTTCTGTTACGGTCTTTGGCTCTGCGCCCAACCTAAACCCTGGCAATATTTTTTTTGCCCAAGCTATGTCCTCTATATCTATCGTACCGTTCTCGCCTTCAACAAACCCGATTTCCGCGACCTTACCTTCGGCCTTCAAAACCACGGCCAAACGCCAAGGTGCCGCGTCAGGTGGGCCTTTGTATTCGGTAAGGAATTCTTTCCACTGGGCGCCGTCCGCAACGGTCGTCAAAGCCCCCCGGTAGCCATGGCGGCGGTCATACATCTCCAGCCCGCGCCGCAATGCCTTGCGTGCCGCTAACTGCATCTTGGTGTCCAATGTCGTGCGAATAGATAATCCGCCCTCATTCAACTGCTGCTCGCCGTATAGGCCGTTAATCTCCTTGCGTACCTCAGAGACAAAATACTCCGCCGCCAGATATTCGTCGCCGTGCATACGCTCGGCTATAACCAGTTCTTCTTGTTTAGCCTCTACGGCTTGTTCTTCGGTGATATAACCATCCTTCGCCATGCGCCCGAGCACATAATTACGGCGGTTAATGGCGCGTTCCATATTGTTTTCAGGCTGGTAATTATTTGGCCCTTTAACCAAGCCTGCCAAATAGGCCATTTGCCCAAGGGTCAGTTTGTCGAGGGGTTTGTCAAAGTAATTAAGTGATGCGCCCGCAATGCCGTAAGCCCGGCGACCAAAAAACACATCGTTCAAATACAATTCTAATATCTCATCTTTACTAATGGCCTTTTCGATGCGCCTGGCAATAAATATATCCCGCACTTTTCGCGCAATATTTCGCTCATCCCCGACAAGAAAATGCTTGGCCACTTGCTGGGTCAGGGTAGAGCCGCCCTCTAGCCGTTCGCCTTTGAGTTTGTGCTTAACATTAGCGACCATGGCGCGAGCAAAGCCTCTGGGGTCGAACCCGTCATGGGTGTAGAAACGCTGATCTTCCGAAGCCACCAAAGCGTGTTGAATTTGTATCGGGATAGACTCGATCGGTACAAATACCCGCTTTTCTATACCATATTCCGCGATCAGTTTACCGTCCCCCGCATGAACACGCGACATAACGGACGGTGAATATTCCTGCACGGCTTCTAATGTGGGTAAATCACGGGTCGAGCGGATAATGAAAACGCCGATAAAAATCACGGCAAATATCCCCAGTACAAAGCCTGTGGCAAATAAATATTTAACAATCTTCCAAAACTTGCGCGGCGGTTTCTTCGCCGTCGTTTCGGGTAGCGTTTCGGGATTATGTGTTTCTATGTCGCTCATGCAGACCTTTATGGGACTAATTTAGGCACAATTAAGGCTGCACCTGATTCCGTATACTATAAAGCCTATTCGCGCTATTGTAAGCGGGTTTGTGCATTAAAGTACTTATTGATTGCTACGACCACACTTTTCATCAGTTTCGTGCGGTGCGACGTTGAGTTCAGGAGTTTTTCGTCCTTAGCATTAGAGATGAACCCCATTTCTAATAAGACCGCAGGTACATCGGGGGCTAGCAAGACATAATAGCCGGCGCGGCGGTGGGAATTGCCGACCATACGGGTTTGTTTTTTGAGTTCTGGAATGAGAATATCGGCGAATTGACCTGATTTTGTTAAAGTTTTCCTCTGCGCCAAGTCGACAAGAATATTACTGACCGGAGCGGATTTGCGAGTTAAATCTACATCTAACACCCAATTTTGTTGGCTAACGACTTTATGTGTACGGGCTTCGGCGCGGCTGGCAAGGGTATAAACCGACGCGCCCCGCGTCGTAGCGCTAGCTGTGGCGTCGGCGTGGATGGAGATGAATAAATCTGCCCCCGCTTTGCGGGCAATCAGGACGCGCTTGTCGTGATCAATGTATTTATCTGTCGATCGTGTCATAACCACTTTATACTTGCCGCTCGCGCGCAATTGTCGGCGTAATTCCAATGCGGCCTTTAAAGTCACGGTTTCTTCATGAACTTTGGCACTGCCAATAGCACCAGGATCATGTCCGCCGTGCCCCGGATCAATGACGATTACCGGTTTTCTCACAGCTTTTTTTACGGCCTTAGTGCGGCGCGACGCCTTTAAACGTGGCACTGGTATGCTGTCGTTAATACCACTGTTAATGCCAATATCAGGCTTTAGGCGCGGAATAGGTGTACCGTCATCCGATATGCGGACAAATGTTTGTCCAATAGCACTGCCTAAAATCAGCACCGTCAAGACGCCGTCCTCATAATTATGCGACATATATTTAGAATCAGGCTTAAGGTCGGCGACAAAACGCAAGCCGTTTTGCTTCTGCTTGGCAAAGCGGAGCTTGGAAATTGCGCCCTCCCCGGTAAAATAGTTATTCCCACCCGTTTTTTGCAAGGCATCAGCACTTAAATTTGCCTTAGCTAAATCCACCACAATGCGCGGCTTACCACCGTCCATAGTAAATACCTTTGGTGATTGTTCACTTCCAATGCGAATAAATAGTCGGGTTTGGTTGTCGTGGACGGATATACCGATGTCGGAAATATCCGCAGCCATAGCCGCCCGACCAAAGGCCATCAGGAAAATTAACAGGACTACCCTTGTAAATACCAGTTTTAACGTCATATGAACCATAATGGGCGCAGACTTTTGACGAAAGGTTACGATTTAAAAAAAAACACATTTAACCTTTGTTACTTTTCTCTTGGCAATTTAGAGACTTATGTGCCACATACACAAACAGGTTTTGACGCGACTCGTCAAACCATACTTTTAAAGCCCCATTTTAGTGTTTATCTAGGCTGGTGCTTGCCTAAGGATTTTTATGCGCAATGCTGGAAACATCAACACCTCAATAGTTAAGAGGCAAAAGCATGTGAGCACTCTCACATCGTTGATTGTAGCTCATTTCACTGCGCTTTTTCACAAATTTACAACAATTATTAAGCCGCTTAACTTCACGAAACTTCACTTAAATAAGCAATTGGCGCTGATCCCTATCCGAAATACGGTAGAGAAAGACCGCGCCCCTAATGTGGGTTTCGAAGGCAGAGTATGCGGCTCTGGAGAATATTATGTCACGAACAATGTTAATCGACGCCTCTCACCCGGAAGAAACCCGGGTCGCAGTGGTCGACGGAACCCGCCTAGAAGAACTTGATTTTGAGAGCGCCGCAAAGCGCCAAATTCGCGGAAATGTCTATCTCGCCCGGGTTACCCGGGTTGAACCATCCCTACAAGCTGCATTCGTAGAGTTTGGCGGTAACCGCCATGGCTTCCTCGCGTTTTCAGAAATCCACCCGGATTATTACCAAATCCCGGTTGAAGACCGTAAAGCCTTGATCGAAGCCGAACAGGCCGAGACCTTGAAGGACGAGGCCGAAGAAGAGGAAGAAGAAAAAGATACCAAGAAAAAGCCTGTCGCGAAGAAGCGAAAAAGAGGCAAATCAGTCACCAAGAAAGATGATGCGGATGACGCAGAAATTGATGATGACGATAACGATGATGATGAAAACGGCGACGAAGATAATGACGGCGACGAAGATACGTCTAGCAAGAAATCCAAGAAGAAAAAAGACGACGACGATATCGCCGATGCTGTCGACGAAGAAGTAGAAGAAGAGCAAGCCCAGCAAAAAGATAAGCGCCGCAAACGTATGTCTAAACGCCGCTATAAGATCCAAGAAGTGATCAAGCGTGGTCAAATCTTGCTGATCCAAGCGGTCAAAGAGGAGCGCGGCAATAAGGGCGCAGCTGTCACGACATATATGTCTTTAGCTGGCCGTTATTGCGTGCTTATGCCCAACACCCCGCGCGGTGGCGGTATTTCGCGTAAAATCGCCAATGGCTCTGACCGCAAACGTCTGAAATCCATCATGAGCGAGCTTGAGGTGCCCAAAGGCATGGGCTTAATCGTGCGGACTGCGGGTGCCAAGCGTACCAAGAGCGAGATTAAACGCGACTTTACTTATCTTTCAAAATTGTGGGATACCATACGCGATACCACCCTTAAAAGCGTCGCACCTTGCCTGATACACGAAGAAGCCAATTTGGTTAAGCGTTCTATCCGCGATCTTTACGGCAAAGACATCGACAAGGTTTATGTTCAGGGCGATGAGGGTTATCGCCTTGCCAAAGATTTCATCAAATTACTGATGCCGAGCCACGCCAAGAATGTACAGCCCTATACGGACGACATTCCGTTATTCTTGCGTTATGAGGTCGAAAGCCAAATCGAAGGCTGTTTAGAGCCGATTGCACAACTTAAATCCGGTGGTTATCTGGTTATTCACCCAACCGAGGCGCTTGTCTCAATTGATGTCAACTCTGGACGTTCGACCAAGGAACGTAATGTTGAGCGCACCGCGTTCAAGACGAACCTAGAAGCGGCTGATGAAGTAGCGCGGCAAATGCGCCTGCGCGATTTGGCCGGGCTGGTGGTGATCGATTTTATCGACATGGATCAAAACCGCAACAACCGTGCGGTTGAAAAGCGCATGCGCGACGCCCTCACCCAAGACCGGGCGCGAGTACAAATGGGCCGGATTTCCCAATTTGGTTTAATGGAACTTTCCCGCCAACGCCGTCGCCGCAGCCTGCTTGAAGGCTCTAGCGCCTCATGTGAGCATTGCCACGGCGTTGGCCGTAAACGCTCGGTAGAATCCAGTGCGCTAAAGGCTGTTCGCGCTGTTGAAGAAGAAGGTGTACGTGGTCGCGCCGCCCGTATCCGCTTGACCGTCACACCCAAAGTAGCCGCTTACCTGTTCAACGAAAAGCGTGATTTAATCAATGCAATAGAAACTGAGAACGCGATGTTTACGGAAATCGTGCCTGACGACAGTTTAATCCGCCCGGCTTTCGAAATTACCGTTCTTGCGAAAAAATCTGGCTCCGGCTCAGACCCTTTGGAGGAAATTGCAAAAGAACACCGTAAATCTGCCCAATCCAAACGCAGCAACTCCAATAGAAACCAAAATAAACAGCAAAACAAATCGCAAAATAAATCCAGCACCGACACAGAAAGCAATGAAGATAAACCGGAAACAGCGGATGCAGGGGAAACCAATAAACCGTCCCGTAGCAAACGCAGGCGCGGCAGACGCGGTGGTAAAAACCGGCGTTCTAACCGTGGTAACAACACGGACAATGCCGAGAACAAAAACGCAGAAAATGCAGCAAAAAGCGATGACCAAGCTAAAGACGTTAGTGATGCCTCAGAGGCTAACGAAAAGGCCGAGGCCAAGAAACCAGCTCGAAGGAGGCGCACTTCTGCCAAAAAACCTGCAAGTAAAATGGTCGAGGAAATTGGTGGCGACACAGCCGACACTGGTGAGCCGGTAGCAAAAAAGTCTAGCCCTAAAAAGCAAAGTAGAAGACGCAAACCTGCCGCTAAGAAAACTGAAGAAGCTTCTGTTAAAAGTGACGAGGCTAAAGGTGATAATACCAAAGGTGATGCTAAAAAGCCAAAAACCAAAAAACCATCGGTAAAGAAAACTACAACAAAAACCGCTACTAAGAATGCTAAACCTGTAAAGGTAGAGCCAAAGAAAACAGTCAAAAAATCGACAAAACCCAAAGCGGAAAAACCTACTACCAAGGCAAGAAAAACATCGGAAAAACCTGAGGACAAGTCCAAAAAAACCGAACCAAAAAAGGATGGTCCAAAGAAGACAGGATGGTGGCAAAAACGCAACCCATTTGGCTAGTCTTACACTATATTTGTCTGAATTTGGTGCAGCGTTAATCACAATATATTGCTGCACCAAACAAATCCCAGTTTTGTTTACAGACAAGTAACGCTCGCCGCCTATTCAAGAGGTGAAATGATTCGTATTGGGTGCGCACCATGAATGAACGTATGAAATCTGTATTAATCCTGTCCGATGTGCCAGAAGCACAGGCGGAGATAGAACATGCGTTTGAAGAACGAGGATTTGCGCCAATTAGCCTGAATTTAGGCTACCGGGAAAGTGAGAACCTACCCGAGCGACCACCGCTAGCCATATTGGTTAGAACTAAAAATTTCTCTGACCAAATCCAGAAAATTATCACAATTGTTAAGGCATGTTATGTGGGTATAAATATTCCCGTATTGGCGGTTATGGCTTCAAAGTCTCCATCGGTAGAGCATAATTTTGACTCTGTATTAATGGAGCCATGCCACCCGGCGCAAATTGCATTGCGTACAATTGGTCTTATTCGCCTAGCGAATATGGAGCAAGAAATAGGCCTGCGTCTCCAAACCCTTGAGGATGATTTTGGCATTGTTCATGCCAGACCCGAAACAAATAAACCTGACCCGTTTAATATATTATTTGTCGGGAAAGCCTCCCCGGAATTTATGATCGTTATCAATGCCTTACAGCGCAAAAATGTACGGGTCGTTGCAGCTTTCACATCTTTCACGGCTTTCGATTATCTCTATGAGCAAACATTTGATGCCGTTGTCATGAACGGATTATCTACAATGGACTCTGCATTATCCGTCACCCAAACTATGCGGAAGAACGCCAAGCTTTATCATGTACCAGCCTTGCTCTTGGCCGGAAATTTAAGCACACAAAAACAAGATGCGGTTTATCGGTCCGGCATGAACGACATATTAGATGCACGTGCAAGTTTGGACGATGTGAGTGCGCGGGTTTTGGAGCAAGCTAATTTCCACCGCATGCACCAGACCCTCAAGCACGAATTTGGAATGCTCGGTGGTGATCTATGTACGGATACGGCGACACGCCTCTATAATAAATCGTTTTTCAATGCTCACCTGACCAGAGTATTCAAATTTTATGATGCCCAAGACTTGCCTGTATCATTGTGCCTCATCCGTGTGTCACCAGAAGATGGAAATAAAACGGATGATGCTATCGCTGCATCTTACCAACAAATCGGTACGATGATTAAAAACCTTGTGCGTTTACAGGATATTACGGCCAGGCTTGCACCTAATTTATACGCTATAGCTTTTCCGGGTCAATCGGCGGGCCAGTTGCAACCTGTTATTGACCGTATAGAATCTATCTTACAATGCGCCACACTAACCGACCCAATGACAGGTGTGACCCTTAAGATAAAATTAGAACTGACCATGACAACTCTGAATGTGAGCGGCGCGTCGGCATCGGCGGCTTAGCCCCCTTTTATACCCTAAGTTTACACCCTAAACGGCTTCTTGTCATACCCGATATAAAGTGGGTGCGCCGGGTGCCCTGATGCGTTGACCTTTAGGGCGTGCAGGCGACCATTCTCAGCTTTGAAAATATCGCTGATAGCTTGTCCACGTTCCATGTGTTTGCCGTGTTCGCCCCAGCCGCCTATGACAGTGACATGATTGCTCATGGCCGCCAATTCTCTGATCCATTTATCATTTTCAGGGCCTATTGGGTCGGGGCTGGCGCGCATGTCCTTAGGGTCTGTGGCACGGTAGGCAAAAATATTCAACACAACCGAGCCGCCGTAATTCCACATCCGCGCGCGACGTTCACAGCGCTCCACCGTCGGGTCGTTCTTAACCTCGTCCGCCGTGGACGGGTTGAGCATGAGCCAGTAGAGCGGGTCTTTGCTCTCGTCCCATATTTGCGCAAGCCTATAGCGCCAAGTCCGGCAATCGGAAAACACAGCCGTGCGGGTTTCGTTTTGTTTGAAGAGGTCGGTCATAATATTTTTTTCTTATAAACTGAACGCCCCATAACGAACGTCTCTTGGATCATCCGGTCATCGCCTAATAGCATGATTGCGAATAACAGGGCTTTTAGGCGCTTCGCGGTTTTAAGCCTGCGCGCAATCAGTGGTGTGGCTTTCAAATCCATGACCACAAAATCCGCCTCCTTGCCCAGCTCGAAATTCCCGACATATTTTTCCATACCGAGTACTTTGGCCGCACCCAATGTCGCCATATAAAAAGCGTCCAGAGACGACAGCGATAAATCCCGTAACTGACAGACCGAATAAGCTGCATTCATAGTGGTCAAGAGCGAGAAACTGGTGCCGCCGCCTATGTCTGTGCCCAAGGCATGGCGGACTTTGTGGCGTCGTAATTGCGATAAATTAAACAGGCCGGAGCCGATAAACATATTGGATGTCGGGCACAGGGATATGCTTGCGCCGGAGGCAGAAATCCGCTTACACATAGACGCCGACATATGCACACCATGCGCCAATACGGTTTTATCGCCGACCAGTCCGTGCTTTTCGTAGACGCCCAAATAATCCACCGCGTCCGGGAACAATTCGCCCACATATTTTATCTCGTCCTTGTTTTCACACATATGGGTGTGGACGTGGACGCTTGGGTTTTCCGCCTTAAGATCCCCTGCCATAGCCAATTGCGCAGGCGTCGAAGTAGGCGCAAATCTGGGCGTAATGGCATAGCCGAGTCTATCCGTACCGTGCCATTTCTTTATCAATCGCCTGGTCGCCGCCCTGCCTAAGTCGCGACCGTCCAATAATCCTTTGGGCGCGCCCCTATCCATCAAAACCTTGCCCGCAATCAGGCGCATGTTTTTCTTTTGCGCCTCCATGAATAAAGCATCGGCAGAGCCTTCGTGGACGGTGCCGAACACCAAGGCGCTGGTCGTACCGTTACGCAAAAGCTCGCGCACGAAAAACCGAGCTGTCTCTTTGCAAACTTTCGGGTCTTTAAAAGCCATCTCGGCGGGAAAGGTATAATCCTGGAGCCAGTCCATAAGTTGCCGCCCATATGAGCCGATAATATCAACTTGCGGGAAATGGATATGGGTGTCGATAAATCCTGGCATGATTAGGTGGTTTTTATAGTGGTTGATTTTTGTGGACGCTCGTAATGTCTTGACCAATGTGCGGTAGCTACCCACGGCTTTGACATGGCCGTCCTCGACTATGAGCAAGCCGTCTTTGAAATATTGGTATGCGTCCACATCATTTTGCGGGTCGTCCAGCAAATGGAATATTCCGGCTCTGTAAGCTTTTTGCGTCATAAGATATTCGTAATGGCTATATAAAGCCGCGTACAGGAAAATCCTTACTTCTTTGTATCCAATTCTGGGGCGCGTAGACGCAAACCTCGTCGGTTACATGCAAGGTATAGGCATGGCGAGCTTTGCCGGATGTATTTGGCGCACTGTAATGAGGCAACATACCGTTAAAACAGACCAGTGTTCCGGCTTTGACCTCGACGGGAACAGCACTGTCTGTTTCCGGCCACGGTGTATCGTCGAGATCAATCAATTTTGTCTGGCGACCACTCCGGATAAATTTTTGGCGGAGCGGCCCTTTATGGCCGCCCGGCTCCACCCAGATACAACCGTTCTCAAGGGTCGCATCATCCACGGCGAACCAGAACGTCGTGACTGATTGCGGGGTGGTATAGAAAAACCCGGTATCTTGGTGCCAATCCACCTGCCCGCCGATACGGGGCTGTTTGAAAATATACATGGATTGCCAGATTTGCGGCTCTTGCAGGCCGACAATCTCCGCCAGTTCTGCCAATTTACCCCCGTGGGAAAAGTCCGAAAATACCGGGTCAAGGTCGTGCATGGCATGACCAATTTTGTTGATGGATTGTGCAAGAGGTTGTTTTAGTACCCCATTAATATCAAAAGCTTTTTCTTCAAAAAAACACCGGACTTCATTGGCAGATTCAAGAAAATAGTCTTGCACTCTATCGGCCTGCGGCCCGCGCTGCGCACTTGTTGAAAACACCTCTTTGCTGGCATCAAAATCATGGGCGGCAGCAATAGCATTGGCACGGTTTTTGAGGGTCAATAGTTCTCCTGGGGACTTAAAACCCGGTAGAACAACAAAGCCGTTGTCCTCAAATTGGTTTTTTTGTTCAGCAGTTAACATAAGATGATACTACGCTTGTTTATGACTTGGTCAAAGAAAAACCCCCGTAGAAAACTACGAGGGTTTAAATAACATATAAAGCTACATTTTAGTTTCTGGCACTAAACATAATACCAATTATCCGTGGCTCGGTTACGAAACCGGTATTGTTATTAAAGTCGATACCGCCAGCCAGATTGACCTCGTCGGTCAGATTACGGGCAAAGGCGGCGATTTCGTATTTGTCGTCTTGGAAGCCAAGGCCAATTTTAGCACCAAGCTCAAAATTGCCGGAGGTATTAAACTCAACAGATTCGTACAAGAACAAATTTGTTTGACCTTGAATAGACCCGTCAACAGAGATGTTAAGTGTCATATCATCCGAAATCGGCGCATGGTAATCAGCAATGAAATTCGCCGTAATCTTCGGTGCATTCGGGAATGGGTTACCATCAATGAGAGCAAATCCACGGGCATCAATAGGATCTGTCGGCGTACAGTTGAATGAACCTGAACCTGGCAATCCTGCGAAATTAGCAGACCCACATGTTGAAACCGCCAATGCACTATCTTGGATTTCTGTATCATTATAAGCGAAGCCGCCCGAAATATCAAAATTTTCACTAATAGCCCAAGTCGCATCAAATTCGAATCCTTTACCAACGCCTTTGTCTGCATTGATAAGACCAATCAGATTGCCTGTACCGCCAACCGCCGTAAATTGCTGATCGCTCACAACATAGTAGAATGCGGCTGCATTGAAACGAAGATTACCCCCAGCAAGAATGGACTTGAAGCCAAGCTCATAAGATTGGATAGTTTCAGGATCAGCCGTAGAAACGCCGCCAAAGAAAGCTACATTCCGACCTTGAATAGAGGGGCCGCGAAAACCTTTTGCTATACGCGCATAGACATTCATATCGTCATTTAGCTCATGATTAACACTGAGATCCCAACTTACTTCTTGAGCGCTCACATTTGTGTCAGGGACAGGAGCGCCGGGCTGATTAAATACAATCAAATCTGCGGCGTCATCCGTAAACCGGATGCCGCCCGTTACTGTTGTTAAATCCGAAACCTCAAAAGACGCTTGGCCAAATAATGCAACCGCTTCTTTATGGTCAACCAATGTAGACGGTGGGACGAAGCCTGGATCGGTTAAAGCTTTGAGTTTTGAGCGGAAGAAAAATCCACCGATTTGCCAATCAATCACCTCATCACCATTACTGGCGAGCCGAATTTCTTGGGTATATTGGCTGGTGAAATATTCATTACCCGTATCTGAGGCAAATGGAATAAAGCCTGGGCCAGAGGCTTGACCTGCAAAGAAGCCGCCAAAACCACCATCAATATCACCGCGAGACAAACCGGTAGCTTGATCAAATGCTGAGATAGATGTCAGTGTCATATCACCAAAATCATAGTTCATATTCAGCGAGATACCTGAAGAGTTAATAGCTTGCGGATTACCTGCACCACCATCATAAGAGACTTCATCCTTGACGAAGTTGCTATTGATTTTATTAGAACCTGTGGTCAAAATATTAGCACGGAACAAAGTCGCAGTGCCTTTTTCCTCACGCCCCTTAACTTCCAAAAGTGCGTCAAAGTTATCACCCGGCGTCCAAAGAAATTGTGCGCGTCCAGCCAGATCATAAAACCCGCCAAGCGCATTTTTTTCGCCCGTGAAAGTATTGTCCACATAATCATTACGGCGAATATACGCGCCAGAAATACGTGCAGACAAAGTCTCGCCCATGCTGCCTCCAAATGCAGCTTGGGTATTCGAAGATCCATATGTGCCGTAGCTTGTTGAGAAATTCCAATCCGCATCTTGCGAAGGTCTAACCGAAGAAAACTTAACGATCCCCGCTGGCGTATTACGACCAAACAATGTGCCCTGCGGGCCGCGCAGAACTTCAATCTGTTGCACGTCGAAGATTGGGAATGATTTAAGAAGCGTGTTCTCCAAAATCACATCATTCATAATCACGGATACGGGCTGTGTGGCTTGTAAGGCGAAATCGGAATTGCCAAGACCGCGAATATAGAGACGCGGTGCTGTACGACCATTGGAGCTTTCAGCGTATAGACCCGGGGTGCGGTTGGCTAGGCTGAGAATATCACCGCCGCCTTGCAAGATGACATTGACCTCTTTTGCCGGGATTGCCGTAATCGAGATTGGCACGTCCTGTATATTTTCCTCACGCTTTTGCGCGGTGACGATAATTTCGTCCAACTGGGCGAATGCGGAGCCGCTATATAATAGCGTGCTGGCGGTGATGGCGCTGGCGCTCAAAAGCAGTGCGCGTTTTATGGTTTTAATCGGTGCAGACATATGCATCCCCTTTGGGTTAAAATGATTCCTTTTATAATAGTAAAGTCGGATGCCAAAATTACCACCTGTTTTGTGCCGACATACCACCATCTACAATGAGAGTGTTGCCCGAAACCCACACTGCGGCAGGACTTAGCAAGAACAAAACGGCGTTGGCCACATCCTCGCCCGTGCCGAGACGCGTAAGCGGGGCGCGCTCTTGCCAGCGTTCTACACCCTCCGGCCAGTCTGTTTCGATGTCTGGCCGAGAGATTAGCCCCGGTGCAACTGCGTTGACACGGATATTATGTAGCCCAAGTTCAAGCGCACTTGCGCGGGTGTACATCAAAACTGCCGCTTTGGACGCCGCATAATGGGCGTGGTCTTGCGCCGGGTCGAGACCCTCGATAGAGGCAATATTGACGATAGCCCCACCGCGCTTTTCTGCGATGAGCGCATTCGCCACATATTTGGTCAGGGCATAAATACCGCCAAGATTGACCTTGTTAATATCCTGCCAAACATGCTCGTCCGCCTCCAAAATACTACCGAGTGTTTGCACGCCCGCATTGTTAACCAGCAAATCCGGTAAGCGGCCTTCGGCCACCAATGTGCTGATCATGGCTTTTATTTTTCGCGGTTCTGCAAGGTCGCCAGCAATGACCCGCTCAGCATTGATTGCGCGCGCCAAGGTCTCCGCGTCCGTTTTGCTGCGGTTATAATGCAAAATAACCCGCGCACCCGCATCCGATAATTTACGGGCAACAGCCGCACCAATACCGCCGCCCGCCCCCGTAACCAAAGCCGTGCGGCCTGTCAAATCTAGTAAATCAGAGACCACCACAACTCCCTACAACAAACGCCCAAGCATCCCCCTCCAACCAAAGGTTTTTCATGTTATGCCCTTTTTAACTTAAAAGGTAAATGCCATGGATTGCAGGTTTTGGGAAGTAGGGAATTTCAATTTCCCCCGCCATACCCACGCAGGAGGGTATCCAGTATGGCGTCTGTTTACCCTCCACAGTAGCCTTAAAGGTAATTTACCCGCCATGACGCCCACCGCCGCCTTTACCGCCTCGCTTGCGTTCAGGTGACTTTTTCTTTGTACCGTTTGAACGCGGGGTTGGCCTTGAAATGACTTTGACAAGTTCATCAAAACTAATTATCCCATTTCCGTCTCTGTCAGATGCTTGATAAAGTTTTCCGAGCGCCGCATCAAACTCGGCATGTGTAACCACTTGATTGAAATCAGCATCAAATGTCATGCTTCCAGGAGATGCATCAACAGAGCCTAGCGCATTTTTTCGCCAATGCTCCAGTTCGAACGGTGAGAGCCTTTCATCTTTATTGCTGTCTGCGATTTGGAAAGATTTTTGCAAACCATCTGCAAACTCTTTTTGGTCAATGCTGTAATCGTCATTACGGTTGAAACTGGCAAACAATAAGCTAGCAGGGCGAATTGATGTAATAGGGCCGTTGGCCTTACGAATTTTACGCACGGGTTCTGATTTGGAGTGTTGAAGTCCATCAGAACTGGCGCAGGCGGATAACAATAGTGGCCCCAAAACGAGGCACAGTAGTTTATATTTCATGATTTTCTCTCAATAGTTTTTGCATATAGAAAATAACACGAGCTACTTATTTATACCCGTTAAATAATATTCATAGTCGCCCCACGCCCATAGACTGCCGTGCATTCTTTGATGGATTTGAGAAATACCTTGTGATAAGCTCAGCGCAAATGTCTATATAGGGGATATGAATATGAACGGTAAAACACCAGAAACGAAACCAGAAACGGATGTCACCAAAGCGTGGCAGGCCTCGCAAGACCAGAAATCTCGCGCTAAGAAATTGCGCACCTTTGCCTCTATGGCTTGGGTGGTTGCTATTAGCACGGAGATTGCGGCGATTGTTTTCTTGCTGAAAGACACGTTTAATGACGGCAATTTGGCGCTGCTCATCGGGCTTTTGGTGGTCATCGCGGTGTTTGCGCTTGGCGGTAGCTTGATGTGGAAAGCGGCCAATAAGCACGATCCGGCCAGCAAAGAGGACGGGTTTAAATTCTTCGTACAAAACCAACTCGGCGCGATTATAACGGTCATTGCTTTTCTGCCGTTGCTGGCCTTAATCTTTCTCGACAAAGATATGGACCCAAAGAATAAAAAAATTGCCGGCGGGGTTGGGCTTGGTTTGGCGGCGCTAGCCACGGTGATGGGGGTCGACTTTAATCCGCCTTCAACCGAGCAATATACCCAAGATATGAATGCCTGTGCTGCGCAGATTAAAGCCCAAGAGCCTACGACAGCCTGCTCACCCGCCGTTGCCGCCCAAGCCCAGGAAATCGCCAAGGATTCTGCGGCAGTTGCCGCCGCAACAAATGGCCAAGATGTGGTGTACTGGATCGCGCCTAAGGCAGGAGCCAAGAAATCCAGCTCCAAACTTGTGTTCCATTTATGCGAAAATGTGAGCACATTGCGCGGCAAGACCGTAAATAAAGGCTCGGTCACAGAAGCCTATGCACAAAACGCCGTGCGCCTGACCAAGCAGATTAAAATGGAACAAAACCAGTGCGGGTTTGCGGCGACGGAGTAAAGCACACCTCCTTAATCAGACCTCAAAATCCGCTACATTAATGCCGCTCGGGCAATTGCTCGCTCTCCTCGCCCCATGTGCGGTTGACCATACGGCCTCGCTGGACGGCGGGACGGGCGGCTATCATTTCTGCCCATCTTGTGACGTGTTTGTAACTCCCCACTTCGAGAAAATCTTGTGCATTGTAGAGGTCATCAATGACCAGACACCCGTACCACGGCCAGATGGCCATGTCAGCTATGGTGTACTCTACGCCTGCGATAAATTCGTTGTCGGCTAGACGGCGGTCGAGCACGTCTAGTTCGCGTTTGACCTCCATGGCGAAACGGTCAATGCAGTATTCTATTTTTTCGGGGGCATAGGCGTAAAAATGCCCGAACCCACCGCCCAGATAAGGCGCACTGCCCATTTGCCAGAACAACCATGACAGGGTTTCTGTGCGAGCGGCATGGTCTGTGGGCAGGAATTCCCCGAATTTCTCGGCGAGGTATAGCAGCATGGCACCGCTCTCGAAAATCCGCTGTGGCGTTTTGGGATCACTCCTATCCATCAGCGCCGGGATTTTGGAATTGGGGTTGACCGCAACAAAACCGCTGGAGAATTGATCGCCCTCCAATATATTGATCAGCCACGCATCATATTCCGCGCCCGTGTGGCCGAGCACCAATAACTCTTCGAACATCACCGTGACCTTAACACCGTTGGGCGTACCGAGGGAATAAAGCTGAAACGGATGCGCGCCCACGGGCAATTCTTTATCATGGGTCGCGCCCGCTATGGGGCGGTTAATACTAGCAAATCTACCACCGCTTTCCGCATCCCATTTCCATACTTTTGCCGGTTGATATTCGTTTGTCTTTCTCATACTTTTAAAACTCCGCTCGTTTTAAATTGTTACATACCCCAAGTTTGACGTTGGTAATCACAATTATTCGTGATGAATCCCAAGGCGTACTTGCAAGATACACGAAATTATTGCAAAGCAAAGCTATGACGAAAAAGCCACATATTTTTCGCTCCCCGAACCCTGATGAATACTGGATGGGTGAGCGTATTTATGTGCGCGAAGTGATGAACAGTGCGGACGAGACAGCGCTTTCTGTCGCCGTCTGCCGCGTGCCGCCCGGCGTCACCACGCAATTGCACAGCCTGTCTATTCTTGAATGGTATATCATAGAGAGCGGCGGCGGCTTGCTGGAAATAGACGGCGTCAGCACATTAATGAGTATAGGCGATTGTGTTCGCATTGAGCCTGGGCAAAGCCAGCGCATTACCAATACGGGCGAAGGGGATTTAATCTTTAAAACCATTTGCCAACCCCGTTTTACCCCCGGCACATATACAAGTTTAGAGGACTAGACATGAGAGTTAACGGACATGGCATGCGCACGATTTGGGATACGGACGGCGTGGTGGAAATCATCGACCAAAGGTTTCTGCCTCACGAATTAAAGATAATCCCGCTGGAAACCCTAGAGGACGCCCGCGCCGCTATTGCCGATATGAAAGTGCGCGGGGCGCCGTGTATCGGGGCGACTGCTATGTACGGCATGGCGGTGGCCATGCGCAACGACCCATCCGATGCGAGTTTGGCCCAGGCGCAGGAAACTCTGAATGGGTCGCGACCAACCGCCGTCAACTTGGAATGGGCTACACGCGAATGTGTCGAAGCGGTCTCTGACATAAGCGCGAGTAAACGCGCTGATATATTGTTTAAAATGGCGCGCAAAAATTGTGATGACGATGCGGATATGTGTTCCAATATCGGCGATTATGGCAAAACATTGCTCGACGAAATCGCAAAATATAAAGGCGGCGATGTCATCAACATCCTAACCCATTGCAATGCCGGCTGGGTGGCTACCGTCGATTGGGGCACAGCAATTTCCCCGATATATAAGGCATTTAACGCCGGCATGAATGTGCATGTCTGGGTCGACGAGACCCGCCCCCGCAGCCAAGGCGCACGCCTGACCGCGTGGGAGCTTGAGCAGCACGGCGTGCCCTACACCGTCATCACGGATAATTCAGGCGGGCATTTAATGCAGCACGGCTTGGTCGATATTTGCTTTGTCGGCACGGATAGGACAACGGCAACAGGTGATGTGTGCAACAAAATCGGCACTTATCTAAAAGCGCTCGCGGCGTTCGATAATGATGTGCCGTTTTATGTTTGCGCCCCGTCCAATTCCATAGATTGGGACATGCAAGATGGTCTCAAGGAAATCCCCATAGAGGTGAGAAGCGGCGAGCAAGAAGTCGGCTGGATTACAGGCCGCGACGAGGACGGTATCATCCGCCGCGTCACAACAATGCCCGACCCCAAGAAAACCCGTAACGACGCCTTCGACGTAACCCCGCGCAAATACATAACCGGCCTCATCACTGAACGCGGCATAGCCAATGCGTCGCGCGCCGGATTGCTACAATTGTTTCCTGAAAAAGCTTAAGGTTTTCCCCCTCCCCCAAGACGGCCAAATGGTCTGGGGGTTTTGCCGTTTCGCTTTTTAGCTTCTAGTGCGGAACGACGTTTGGGGCGGCTTTCGGTGTCGTCGCGGCCACCAGCAAATTCCACAAGAGCCGCTATACGCTTCTCTATGGGCGGATGGGTGGCGAACATATCGGATATGCCAACTCGCGGGTTCTCGAACGCCATTTCTCGGACCTCAGCAGGTGCATCTAATTTGGCACGCCCAGAGATTTTCTGCAAAGCCCGTATCATAGCGTCCGGATTTTTGGTCAGTTCTACCGCCCCAGCGTCGGCCAAATATTCCCGTTTGCGCGACAAAGCAAACCGGATAAGCATGGCCAACCCGTAAGCAATAATGATGATGACAATGGCTATCACGATTAGAACGGCGGCATTGCCCTCACCGCTGCGGCGCGAGCGCGTGGTGCGGCTCATATTGGTGCGGAACATGCCGCGCACTACGCCCTCGCCAAAAAATGAAATGATGCCGACAAAGATAACTGCGATAATAAGCAGCCGCACATCTTTGTTTTTTATATGAGAAAGTTCGTGGGCGATGACGGCTTCCAGCTCCTCATCATCCAAATTATTCATCAAACCGCGTGTCAGGGTTATTGTATAATTTTTGGTGCGAATACCGCTAGCAAAGGCATTCATCACATCGGTTTCAATGATTTTCAGACGCGGCATTGTGATGCCGCGTGAGATACAGAGATTTTCTAAAAGCTTATAGGGCCGTGGCTCGTCGCTCTCGCTAATGGACTTGGACTTGGTCGCCATATCAATGAGCGCCTGATGCCCCATAAAGGCAATACCGAACCAAGCCCCTACCCCGGCCAAAGTAAACGGAATGGCCGCCGGCAGGCTATTTGCGGCAAAGTTTAAACCGGCTTGGGCAGAGCGGCCTTCAACAAAACCCGCCCAGAGCAAAAGCCCGGCATACACCATTGCCAATACGAGGATTGGAAACAGGATAAGCAACAATATGCTCTTGAGGTTATTATTCCAGATGTGGGTTTTTAGCCCGTAAGCACCCATGGTTATGTCTTAATCGAAACTAACATCCGGTGCCACTTGTAATGCCTCGCGGCCTTCAGTGCTTTCAAAGAAATCACGCGGCCCGAAATTGAACGGCCCGGCCAGCATATTGGCAGGGAATTGCTCCCGGCCCGTATTATATTCTTGGGTGGCATTGTTATAGAAACGGCGCGCGGCAGAGATTTTGTTCTCTACATCGCTAAGCTCGTCTTGCAATTGCAAGAAATTGGTGTTGGCTTTTAGGTCTGGATAAGCTTCACCGAGGGCAAACAATTTACCGAGAGCTTGCGTCAACATACCTTCGCTCTTCACTGTGTCACCAATGCTCTTGGCCGCAACAGCGGCATTACGGGCAGCGACGACCTCGTTAAAAGTTTCTTTCTCGTGCTTGGCATAGCCCTTCACAACATCAACAAGGTTCGGGATAAGGTCTTGGCGCTGTTTCAACTGCACCTCAATATCCGACCAAGCCTGATTGCAGGTCTGTCTAAGTCCAACCAAGCGGTTGTAAATGCCAATAATTAAAACAGCCAGCGCAACAATAACGCCAAGTATTACAAGTAACATAGTCATAGAATATCCCCTTATTGTTCACGCTTAATATAAGAACTTAATCAGCTTTTGCAAGCCTGTAGACACTTAAGTCACTGCAAAGAACACTAGACTATGCAAATTACTGTCTTGTGGAAGAAAGAATCATCCCACATCGAATTCAGATTAGTCTGGTTGCGGGTTAATAAAAACCGTTAGAGCATGTAATCCCTCAGCGCAAAGTTCATCGTCAAGCACTGCACATTTCTTTAGCAATTTAAAAGCTTCGCTTCTGGGATCTGTAGCATCTGTCAAACTATTCAAGTGCATACGAGCTAGCGAGTACATCGCTAAGGTGTCTCCTGATATTGCTGCCCTATTCAACCAAATGGATGCTGTCGCCACATCTTGTTGCACATTTTGAAGGCAATAGAGAAGAGAAGCCCCGATTTCGTTCATAGCTACCGCACTTCCCTGCTTTGCGGCATGTTGGAACATAAATAACACGGCGACTTCTTGGTTTAACCCCTGTATTGTGCCTTTTCTATTACTCGCATATTCAATGGCGTACTCAGCTAGGTCATCGCCTTTGTGAGTCTTAAAGATTTGGGAAAACTTCGCCTCTTCAGTTTTGGAGAGTGCCCACCTAACCTCGATAGGCTCCAGGCTATTAGAATTGCACTTTCCAAACTTATCTATGGCTATTAGTTCGGATAATTTTCTTAACATTGCAACTTTTGAGGTTTGCGAAAAACCTGCGTTGGCCGAAGAGATATTGTAAACCTCGGCTTTCTTACCTGAAGAAACCAACAACATACTCCGGAGTTGTTCACCCATGGGTTCAAAATCCAACCGTATAAAAGATAGAGACATTTCTGTACCATCGATCATAACGACTCTCTCTGAACACAAAAAAATACCGACATTCTTAACTAGCCAAAAATCACACGGTTGCTCAACGGTGCTGTCAACAACAAAACCCAAGCGGCTACCTTGGTCATAATGACCACTCGCAGTGGGCGACCCATATAACTTAATCAACTTGGCTTTGACCCTTGCAGAATGTGATCTCCTTAATTTACTTTTGCGATTATATTCATCAACAGTCCAGTCATGAAGGAATGAGTAGTTATATTGAATAGGTTGATTCCCACCCAATAAGCTAACGCTAAATTCACCTTGTCGAAGGGACGGTGGCAATTCTTCGGCAGGGAAATAAAACGTGGAATACTGCTCTACGATACAACTCTCAAAGGCATGGTCGTATTCTGCCTGATTTAAAAAAACGTCCAGTGGACTTAGTATGTTATTGCACTTTTTCTTTACCTCACTCGAATATTTATCAGTGGTCACCCAACTTAAACCGAAAGGGTTTTGAACATCGAAATTGGCATCGTCGATTGAATGCAGCGCTTTTCCACAAGAAGAAACCATAAAAAGCGTAGCTATAAGCAATGAAAGTGAAAATTTTACCATTTGCATAACCTGCCGCTTACTAAATCACCCACTACAACTTCTTCTCCACCGCGAACACCCCTGCCCGTGAGAAACCGCGCGGGGCCATTCGGCCTGCTTGGGCGCGTTTGCCTTGGTGGATTTGCCAGTCGGTTACGCTGTTGCGGCGTCCGGATGCGTCTACGAAAGCTAGGCCGTCTTCGGCTTTGAATATTGTGATGTCTTTGAGGCCGCCGTCTTTGAAGTTTTGCAACTTCACGCCTTTGCCGCGCCCTAACACGGGCAGCTCCTCCACATCATAGATCAGGATTTTGCGGTTATCGCCAATGGTGGCGATTTTTTCACCGTTTACGGCGATACAGCGCAGGGCTTCTACATCACCTTTGACATTAAGTACCTGTTTGCCGCCGCGTTTTGACGCGGTAATGCCTTCTTCTTTGACACGGAAGCCGTAGCCGGCAGTGCTGGCCACGACCAGTTCTCGTTCGGGGTCGTGGACAAATAGGCCGATGGGCATGTGGTCATCTTCCAAATCTACCATGAGGCGGATTGGCTCGCCGTTACCGCGCCCGCCGGGCAATTTGTCCGCACCCAGCGTATAAAACTTGCCATTACTGGCGAACATGATGATGCTATCGGTGGTGTAGGCTGAAACGGCAAAGCCCGGCCCATCTCCATCCTTGAATTTAATGCTGGATAAATCCTCGACCTTGCCTTTCAGCGCCCGTATCCAGCCCATTTTTGACAACACGATGGTCACAGGCTCTTTGGTGATAAACGCCGTGGACATATCTAGTTCCACATCCGGCTCGTCCGCGAATGTGGTGCGGCGTTTGCCAAGATCTGTCTTGGAGCCGTAAATGTCGCGGATTTCGCGGACTTGTTCGGCAATGCGCGCCCATTGGAGTTTCTCCGAGGCTAGCAATTCTTCAATTTGTCTTTTCTCTGCGGCCAGCTTGTCATATTCTGCCTGAATTTCGATTTCTTGCAGCTTGTTTAAAGCCCGCAAGCGCATGTTGAGGATTGCATCGGCTTGTCGTTCGGTGAGTTTGAAAGCTTTAATCAATTCGTCCTTAGGCTTGTCTTCAAAGCGGACAATACGGATAACTTCGTCAATGTTCAGATAGGCAATCTTGAAGCCCTCAAGTAGCTCCATACGGCCTTCGATTTTACCAAGGCGTTGCCGTGAACGGCGGCCAAGTACATCGCGGCGGTGGTCGAGAAATGCCTGAATAACTTCGCGCAAGCCCAAGACACGAGGCGTACCCGTCGCGTCAAGCACATTCATGTTGAGGCTAAAACGGTTCTCTAACTGGCTGGATTTAAACAGACTTTCCATCAGCATTTCAGGGTCGATATTTTTGTTTTTCGGCTCTAGCACAACGCGGATGTCTTCAGCGCTTTCATCTCGGACATCGGCAAGCCACGGATTTTTCTTACCGTCAATAAGCTCGGCCAGTTTCTCAATCAAACGGGATTTTTGCACTTGGTACGGAATTTCGGTAACGACAATTTGCCATTGCCCGCGCGGTAATTCTTCTACCGCCCAGCGCGACCTTACTTTAAACCCGCCCCGTCCAGTGGCATAGGCTTCGACAATGTTTTCATGAGGCTCGACAATGATACCGCCTGTAGGAAAATCGGGGCCTTTTACGTGGTCTAACAGGGTATCAATGCGAGCCTTGGGAGATTTGATCAGGTGCAGAGCCGCATTGCAAATTTCGGCGGCATTATGGGGCGGGATAGATGTAGCCATGCCCACGGCAATCCCCATAGAGCCATTGGCCAATAAATTTGGGAAACCTGCGGGCAGAACAACCGGTTCTTCGTCTTCTTCGTTATAGGTATCGCGAAAATCTACGGCATCTTCTTCCAGGCCCTCAAGCAATGCTTTACCCGCTTCGGTCATGCGGGCTTCGGTATAACGCATGGCCGCCGCGCCGTCGCCGTCAATATTGCCGAAATTGCCCTGCCCGTTAATCAAAGGGTATCGGGAGGCAAAGGTCTGGGACAACTTAACCAAAGCATCATAAATCGACGCATCGCCGTGGGGGTGATATTGCCCCATAACATCGCCGACAATCCGCGCACATTTCTTGGGTGCGTTTTCCGGGTTGAGCTTAAGCTGGCGCATAGCATAGAGAATGCGCCGATGCACAGGTTTCAAACCATCGCGCACATCCGGCAATGCCCGCATGGTAATTGTCGTCATTGCATAGGCGAGGTAGCGCGAACCTAAGGCGTCGTCGATATTCTCTTCAATAATATTGATGCCGGGGCTTTTCCCGTTTTTGGTGCTGTTTTTATCCGTAGTGTCGCTCATGAGAATTCCAAATAATGATTCGCACCCAGCATACAGAATATTGAGTGAACGGGATATTACTGGTTTTCAGAATTTTGGATACCATTCCAACTTTTCGACAAACCAAACGCCCGGGAAAACTATAAAGGGGAAAGCTATAAAGGGGCGCAGTTGATTTAAGCCTCAGGTTCCAGAGAATAAAATATCGGGACACCACCTCTATTGACCAATATCAAAATCGCATCTTCTCTGTCGGCGGCGGCGTTCATTTTCTTGGTGAAGTCTTCTGTGTCTTCTACCTGTTCTTGAGACACTTCCATGATGATGTCGCCTTTGCGTAGCTTGCCTTGGGCTATGGATTTTAGGCTGACCTTGGTGATGCGCACACCTTTGACTTCATCGTCAAGGCGCATACGAGCGCGGAGTTTTTCGGATATTTCTTCAACCGTAATGCCCATGACACGGCCTGTGACCGCTTTGTCATCGTCTTTGGCTTTATCCCCGCCTTGCTTGGCGACTTTTTCTTCTAGGCGCTCTATAACCACGTCTAGGGATTTGCGTTTCTTGCGGCGGATGAAATCGACTTTCAAGGGCGCGTCTATCTCTGCTTCGGCAATCATGCGGGCTAATTTGCCGGAGTTTTCCAACTTCACGCCCCCCAAAGCCGTGATGAGATCACCACGTTTTAGACCAGCTTTTTCGGCAGGACTATCTTCGTTAACCGAGCGGACAAGCGCACCATATGGCTCTTTAAGCTTATAGGCTTTAGCTATGGATTTATTGACTTTTTGCACCCTAACACCAAGGAAACCCCGCCGTGTTTCGCCGTATTCTCTCAGTTGCTCAACCACACTACTTGCAAGGTCTGCCGGTATGGAAAAACTAAGCCCCACGCTATATCCGGTCGGTGATACGATAGCCGTATTCACGCCAACAACATCCCCATCCATATTGAACAACGGGCCGCCGGAATTGCCTTTGTTAATGGCTACATCGGTCTGGATAAAATCGTCATAATTGGTCATGGACATTTGGCGGTGGCGGGCAGAGACGATACCCGCAGCCACAGACGATGAATACCCAAGCGGATTGCCAATGGCTATCACCCACTCGCCGACCTTGGCCGAGTCCGCACCCGCAAAACTAACGAACGGAATGTCTTCACCCGCTTCTATTTTGAGAAGCGCAATATCTGTGGACGGGTCGCGGCCAATCAGTTTGGCTTCATATGTGGAGCCGTTCGGGAAAGCCACTTCAATCTCGTCCGCGCCTTCAATAACATGATTATTAGTGACGATATATCCGCTCTTATCTATGACAAAGCCGGAGCCGAGCGAGCGAGCAATACGGTTTTGATCACCGCTATCGCCGAAGAAATCGTTGAACTTTTCCAAGGGTGAACCTTTTGGGAAAGCCCGATTGCCCGTATCGATTTCAATGGTTTGTGCCGTGGAGATATTGACCACGGCTGGAGACAGCCGTTTGGACAGGGCGACAAAATCATGGGGCCGCGTTTGCACAGTGCTTTTGGACGGTGCTTCTTGTGCTGATGCCGTAACTGGTAATACACTGATTGCCATAGTTACCCATAATGAGGCAACGAGTAGTGGACGTAAAATCATAATTTTCTCCGATATGCTTGCACGATAGCGGAAAACAAGCGCAAAGAAAGCTTAAATAATGCTCATAATCGCGTGTTTATAGGGGAGAGTTATATACGCGGTACTAACAAGATAATGATAACCAACCCGAGCATGGCAACAATCAACCCACCGTTCCGGAGCTGCCCTTCAGGCATGCCCAATATCTCGCGCATAGCCCGTTTCATGCCGCGCGGGAACAGAGCATATACTGCCCCCTCAAGCAACATGGCGCCGCCGAGCGCTATGATAAGGACAGTGGCCCAAGACGGCATGGACTATCTACGGCCCTTTTGGTTGTCCATATAGCCTAGGAAATCACTGTTAGGCGAAAGCACATATGTCGTACCTTTTGAAAGGCCTTTTTTATAGGCCTCCATAGAGCGGTAAAACGCAAAGAACTCAGGATCTAAATTAAAGGCATCCGCAAAAATCTTATTGCGCTCACCGTCGGCAATACCCTTTATTCTCAAGGACTTTTCCTCAGCTTCGGCAACAGTAATCGCCGCAGTTTTATCGGCAGTCGCCCGAATTTCACGAGATTTCTTTTCGCCTTCAGCCCGTTTTTGCGCAGCTTCTTGGTTTCGTTCGGTAATCATTCTGGCAAATACCCGTTCGGCATTTTGCTTGGGCAAGTCGGCGCGCATAATCCGCACATCAATAATTTCAACACCAAAATCATTCTCCGGCGCATTAGCCGTTGCATTTGTTATATTCTGAATTTCGGTCATCAATTGCGCACGTTTACCAGAAATAATTTCTTGGGTATTAACACGGCCAAGTACATCGCGAAGGGTCGAATCCATAATAGATTGTAGTTTCAGTGTCGCCCCACGTTCGTCTTTGAGGGCTTCATAGAATTTTGTGGCATCAACAATCCGGTAACGTACAAATGCATCTACCAACATAGGCTTTTGGTCAGCAGCAAGCAGTTCAACTGGTTGGAGATCAATTTCCAAATTACGACGATCGAGAATGACTACTTTTTCCCACGGCTTTTTAAACTTTAGACCCGCATCGGCTTCTTCGCCCCAAGAGTTAGAGATTTTTTTAGCTTCACCAAATTCAAGAATGAGCGCTTGCTCCCACTGTTTTACTGTGAATGTACTAGATACAAGAACAATAATGGCAATTGCCAATAAAACAAATACTGTTGTAAGACTTTTCATTATTTTGCTCCTTTGCGCTTCAGTTCGTCAAGAGACAGATACGGTACTACGCCCGAGTTTTGCCCGTCGAGAACCATTTTATCAGCGTGCTCGTACACTTCTTCCATGGTCTCCAAATACATACGTTGGCGGGTCACACGCGGTGCGGCCTTGTACTCTTTATAAACCAAGCGAAAGCGTGCAGCCTGTCCCCTTGCTTCGGCGACTTCTTTACCTCGGTATGCTTCGGCGTCTTGTATAATCCTGAGCGCCGTACCCTCTGCTTCGGG
>JAKIUV010000098.1 GCA_021647375.1 Robiginitomaculum sp. | reverse complement strand
TGTATTTTGTCTTTGGCGAATTGTCCAATTGGGGCACGATGGAAGGTGTATTGGCACCTGCCGCAGGCAAACAGGGCGTCGGTACAATTTTGGCTTTCCAAGTCTTCCCTATCATCATTTTTCTGGCTACTTTATTCGCCATTTTATTTCATCTGCGTATTATGGATGTGGTGATTAAGACCCTCGGCGGGGTTGTCCGGTTCGTTACAGGGGCTTCGCGGTTAGAATCTACTGTATCCGCCGCCAGTATTTTTGTCGGCATGGTCGAGGCACCTTTGGCTATTCTGCCCTACCTTAAAAACATGACCCGCTCGCAATTGTTCACCGTTATGTCGTGCGGTATGGCGTCTATCGCGGGCACTGTTTTAGTGGTCTATATGTCCTTAGGGGTTGACGGCAAGCTTTTGATCATTGCTTCCTTTATGGCGGCGCCCGGCGGGCTTTTGATGGGGAAGTTATTGATACCAGAGACCGAAGAGCCATTTGACATAGCCAGCTTTAAAGACACCAAGGAAGACCCAAATAAAGCCACCAACCTTATTGAAGCCGCGACAACTGGCGCGCTTACAGGTCTGACGATAATGCTCAACGTAATCGCCGTAATCATTGCCTTTGTGGCTGTCATCGCATTGGTCAACGGCATTTTTGGCGGTATAGGTGGCTGGTTTGGCTATCCCGAATTTTCTCTGTCCACCGTATTTGGCTATATTTTCGCGCCCATTGCTTGGCTGATAGGTGTGCCTGCCAATGAAGTTCTGGCCGCCGGCCCGTTCCTAGGTGAAAAACTGGTCGCCAATGAATTTCTCGCCTATTTAAACTTCACCCAAGATATGGCTAATTTCTCTTTGCAAGGCCAAGTCGCCATTACCGTGGCACTTTGCGGTTTCGCGAATTTTGTCGGGGTCGGTATTTTGATGGCGGGACTTGGCGCAGTTTTACCAGAGCGCAAGCAAGAAATATCCAAAATGGGTATGAAGTCCCTGCTGGCAGGTTCCCTATCCAATTTCACCAGCGCAGCCCTCGTCGGCATAGCCCTATGGATCGCCGCCCTAATGGGCATGAACCCGCTTGGGTAAAATTAGAGTGTTTCGCGTTTAATTGCGTTCAATTTTAATAAATATCTTATCCCTGCCTGTCACCCCGGACTTGATCCGGGGCCTCGCACTCGCCGCACCCTATGAGATCCCGGGTCAAGCCCGGGGTGACAATATAGGTAATTATAACCCAATTAAAAGCGAAAGGCTATAGGTCGCAAATATCCAGCAACCTTGAGATAGTTCCAACATTCTTTTGCTGCGTAGGGGCTGAGGTGAGCAAAACAGGTTTTACGCATCAGTCAATTCCGAGCATTTACAAATCATCCCATTTATAACTTGGGTTCCAGCGAAAAAGTTGGTTGTCACCTTTATGCTTTTCTAAAATGTCGAGTTTTACCAAGTTTTCAAGAAGGTCAAACAACAGATTCCCTAAAGGGTTTTCGCTCCAAAACATCCATTTCTTGCCGCCGAAATTATATATGTCTTTTTCATCTGAAAGTGGCGGAATAATCCCGAGTGCTACGCCTAGGTGAAACGCCGCCACATCAATTTCAGTCCACTCTTTCAAGGTGTGTCTCAAATTATTTGTCAGGTTGTTTTCCATATATCTTTCTTATGAAATCTCATTTTATATATTTAAGGAACAAATCACGCGTGCTGCCCCAGCCAAACTTATCCTGCCTGCTAGCAATCTCCGTCATTTCCTTGAAAATTGCACTTACGTCAAAACCCAATACTTCAGCATCTACATGGTAACTCTCCAGGGCGAGCATTGCATCGCGCGTATCTTTGCCCTGATCAGCTATCACAAATAATATCATATATTTGCGAAACCCACCACTTGTATTGCGATCAGCAACGATGCTCGCCGCATACATCAAGGCATCATTTTGATACATCAAATCAATAATCTGTTGGCGCTGTTCCGAATTATAAAACTCGAATTGTTTTACTATTTCGCCGAACAGTGTTTCGATTGGCAAGCGTAAACCCGACATGTCCGCCGGGTGCGGACGGCGCGTTAATTTCTCTAGCCAGTCGTCAGTAGTGATGTCAATATTAGCATTGACGAACGGCATAAGTTTCTGATTAAGAGAAACAGCGCGGCGCTCCCAATCTTCAAAAGCGCGTTCAAATGCGTTATTCATCACCCTGTTTCCAAATATGGTACACGGAAAAATACCAAGCCGTGAGCGTCACCGGGACAGATATAAAACCGTATTGCCATGAAATATCTGCCAGACCAATTTCAAAAAAATACATCTCCAGCCCTACGGCGACGCTTTGCACGGCAACCAAGAAAAGCAATAGAGAGGATAGCAGGTTCAGCCTGAAGAAACCGACCATAATGAGAAGCACCGCGCCAACGGACACAGCCACAATAAAAGCGACAAAATAAGTGAGGACAGCGATATAGGCAAGTTCCAAGCCAATACCGCCCGCAATAGCGATGCCAATAATATGCCCCAAGGCCGCGACAAGAGACGTGGCATTCGCGGCTGGGATTAATCGTTTCAAATACTTATTCATTGCACAGGTCTCGTTATAATCATTCAACGCCGTGAATGTATTTCGATGAAACTTCAAAGCAAATTTCACCCTCAATAGAATCGATTCCATAAGGCTCCGAAGTACTAATAACCACATAATCTTCACAGGTTTCAATCAACTCACACCTGAGTTTGATTGTTTTTGGAAAACTTTCAGGAATTGGCTCATTTTCAGACAGTAAAACGGGAGCCTTTTCCTCGAAGACATGACAATACCCATGCCTGTCAGTTAACTTAAATTCCAAACAGATAGGGAAATCTTCACTGGTTATTTTCGTAATTGTAATATCTACATCAACCGCAAACGCCATACTCATCCTCATTGCCCCAGAATTTACATATTACTCTTAGGCTACTTCCCTTATCTGCTTAAACTTCTAACCTATTTTTCGACCGATCGTACTTTAGCCATAGCGAGCCATCGCCATTGCTTGCAAGTTTTACAATGCCCAAGTGTGCGAGACACTCTGGCCGAAGTTACCTTTTTATAAGCAATGCCGCCAGTGTCCCAAATAGACTTTCTTGCGCCACATTTTGAGCACTCATAAACCCACTCACGAGATTCTTTCTCCACGGCTAGTGCAACATGGCTTGGCATAATTTTTATTAAGGTTTTTGTATCAAGCCCATTTATTCCCCACTCTCAACCTTATCTGCCTCCAAATAAATCTCCCCGCCCATCTGTTTAAACTTCTCTGACATCCCCGCCATACCCTCTTTAGCCTGTTCTTCCAAACTCGCTTTTTCGTTGTCGCTTAAGGTCTCTGTATAATCCCTTACATCCTGCGTGATTTTCATGGAGCAGAATTTGGGGCCGCACATTGAGCAAAAATGCGCTACTTTGTGGGCGTCTTTGGGCAGGGTTTGGTCGTGATAGTCTTTGGCGGTTTCTGGGTCCAGGGCAAGGTTGAACTGGTCTTCCCAGCGGAACTCGAACCTTGCGCGGGACAGCGCGTCGTCGCGGATTTGCGCGGCGGGGTGGCCTTTGGCTAGGTCAGCCGCGTGGGCGGCTAGTTTGTAGGTTATGACACCGACTTTTACGTCGTCGCGGTCAGGTAATCCCAAATGCTCTTTTGGCGTGACATAGCATAACATGGACGTTCCGAACCAGCCAATCATGGCGGCGCCAATGCCGGACGTGATATGGTCATAGCCGGGCGCAATATCCGTCGTTAAGGGGCCTAAGGTATAGAACGGGGCTTCGCCGCAGACTTCGAGTTGCTTCTCCATATTGGCTTTAATCTTGTGCATAGGCACGTGGCCGGGGCCTTCGATCATCACTTGGCAGCCCTTGGCCCAGGCGATTTGGGTTAGCTCTCCCAGCGTCTCCAGCTCTGCAAATTGGGCGCGGTCATTGGCGTCGGCGATAGAGCCGGGGCGCAGGCCGTCACCGAGGGAAAAGCTGACATCATATGTGCGCATGATGTCGCAAATCTCTTCGAAATGGGTATAGAGGAAGCTCTCCTCATGGCGGGACAACATCCATTTGGCCATGATAGAGCCGCCGCGCGAGACAATGCCGGTAACCCGGTGCGCCGTCAGGTGAATATAGGCGAGACGCACGCCCGCATGGATGGTGAAATAATCCACCCCCTGCTCGGCTTGCTCAATGAGGGTATCGCGGAAAATTTCCCATGTCAGGTCTTCGGCAACGCCGTTCACTTTCTCAAGCGCTTGGTACATGGGCACCGTGCCGATGGGCACGGGGCTGTTGCGGATAATCCATTCGCGCGTGTTGTGAATGTTGCGTCCGGTCGAGAGATCCATAACATTGTCTGCGCCCCAACGTGTGGCCCAGACCATTTTATCCACTTCTTCTTCGACCGATGATGCCACGGCGCTATTGCCAATATTGGCATTGATTTTCACGAGAAAATTACGGCCAATAATTTGCGGCTCTATCTCCGGGTGGTTAACATTAGACGGAATAATCGCCCGCCCCCGTGCAATCTCGTCTCGGACAAATTCCGGCGTCACGAAGGCCGGTATATCCGCACCAAAGCTCTCGCCTGCATCGACCCGCGCTTGCGCGCCCGGCACGGCTTCGGTGCGGCCCAAATTCTCACGCTCGGCTACATAGATCATCTCTTTGGTGATGATACCGGCCTTGGCATATTCATATTGGGTGAAGGGTTTATCATTATCTTTACGCCGTAAAGGTCTGTTTTTAATCGGAAATTCCCGCGCCAGATATTTACCCGTAGCCCCACCATTATCTTCGGGTTTCACTTCGCGGCCTATATATTCCTCGGCATTACCGCGTTCCATGATCCAATCTGTCCGCGTCCGCGCCAACCCTTTCTCCACATCAACCGCAACACCCGGATCACTATAAGGCCCCGATGTATCATAAACCACAACATCCGGCTCATTGGCCGATGGATGCAACGCAATAGAACGGTGCGCTACCGATATATCAGGAGCAGCGGCGGGGTTAGTGAAGAACTTTTTGGATGCAGGCAACGCCCCCGTAGTCACGGTAGGCGTCTGAAACTGCGATTGGTCTATTGGTTTATTCATGGGTTTGTTCCTTTATAAATATAAATCCGCTCATACCCAGCTACGACTGGGTATCCAGCGAATAGAGAGCGGGCAAAGCCCGCACATATTTGTTTGAACTGGATTCCCGCTTTCGCGGGAATGAGCGGGATGGAGGAGGTTATTTTTATGCACCCTCACCCCCCTGATTAAGTCCCAATTCTTTCTGCAATTTCTTAGTTAAATTCAGAGACGCCAACCTATGGCTCTCGCGCAGATAGTTTTTCAACTCTTCGTCGCTCACCCCCTCGTCTGTCATCCTTTGTATCCACTTCATACCGCGTGATGCCAGATAGGGCGCGGGACGGCAACCGGGGGTGTCGCGTAGAAAATCATAGGCAATTTCGCCGCATTTAAAGGTGATGCAAAACTGGCTACCATCATCAATTTCGTTCCACCCGCCGACGGCAAAAAGTTTATTTTTATCCGCAGAGCCAACTTTCCAAACATCGCTATCGCCCCATTGGCAAACATAGAGCGTGTGGGGTAAGGATGCGCAAAATGCGTTATACTCGTCCCCCGTCATTGCGCGGCCGCCACGGCGTGCCGCGTTAAAAACCCGCTTTCTATCAACTGCTTTGCTTTGGATAAATTCGCAGAGGTAACAATTGTGACGGGCGGCTCACCGTTCATCAAATCCAACCGCAAAGCTGGGGCGCCATTGCTGTAATCAGAATTTACACTCGATATATCTCCGGGGAATAGTGTATAGTCTGCCCCTCTGTCGGCATTAAAAAGTACTAATCTATGGTTGGTAATCATACCCACATAATATGCGGATTGTTTTTCAGGTGCCTTATCTTTTCGTTTCACGAATTGCACAAGCCCGGCGATAATTCCCGCCAACATCATACCAATAACTACGCCGCGTAAAGCCCCGGCTTCACCCCAAGTTTTTTGCATGCTCTCCCAAGTCTGTTGCAAAGAATATGCTTGGAGCAACATAGCTATCACCCCAAAGAACATAGCCGCCCACACCGCATATTTCCATGTTCTCTTGGGCTTCAAGTTTCCAACAGCCCACAGCACATGCTCCCCGTCTTCGAGCAGGTCTGTGTCTATTTTGTAACCATCATTGGTCATTATACCGTTCCGTCCTTCCGCTGGTATTAGCCAGATCAAGTTGCCAGATTCCACTTCGGAATCTTAAGGGTAAGTCTCAGCCAGCAATGCCAGCACCCCTCGGAATGGTGATTATGGCACGGTTAAACGTAACTCACAAGCTTAAGAAGCGCCTATCCTTCAAAATCACCTGCGCCGCATTGTGGCCGGGGGCGCCTGTTACGCCGCCGCCGGGATGGGTTCCAGCACCGCACATATAGAGGCCTTTTATGGGGCTGCGGTAGGCACCATGGCCCAAGACAGGGCGGGCGGAGAATAATTGGTCTAGGCTCATACGGCCATGGAAAATATCGCCGCCTATGAGAGCGAATTTGCGTTCCAGGTCCAGGGGGGACAGGACCTGTCGGCCAAGCACAGATTTGGCAAAACCGGGGGCGTATGTGTCCACCGTGTTAATAATGTGGTCGGCGACTTGTTCGCTCACATCATCCCAGCTCAAATTATCTGGCAGGTCATAGGAAAATTGCTGACAAAACAGGCTCGCTACATGCTTGCCTTTCGGGGCGAGCGTATCGTCGAGTGTTGACGGGATCAGCATTTCTATAATCGGTTCCTCCGACCAACCCTTGGCTTTGGCGGTGAGCCAAGCTTCGTCCATATATTCAAGGCTCGGCGCGATGATAATTCCGGAGGTGAGGTAATCGCTCCGCGTAGGCGCATTGGTAAATTGCGGTAATTTATCCAAAGCCACATTCATGCGAAATGTACCCGAATGAGATTTGTAGTTTTTGATACGGGTTTTGAAATCACGCGGTAAATCATCTGCATCCACCAATTGCTCAAACAGTATTTTCGGGTGTACGGATGAAATTACTAAATTAGCTTTGTAAAGGAGTTGTTTGGTTCGCACTTCGCTTACTTTGTCTTTGGCGCATATTATTTGCTCAACTGGGCACTCCGTGACAATCTCCACCCCCTGCCCTTCACACGCCCGCCGCATAGCCTGCGTAATCGCACCCATGCCGCCTATGGCATGACCCCATGCGCCGGGAACACCCGCCGCTTCGCCGAACACATGGTGCAAGAGCACATAGGCCGAACCGGGTTCGTTGGGGCTGGCAAAATGTCCGACAATGGCATCAAAGCCGAACAAGGCTTTCACCGCGTCGTTCTCGAAATATTGTCCGAGGATTTCCGTGGCTGACTTCGTGAAAAAGTCCAGGAGGTCGCGCTGGGTCTCTGTAGACAATTTACGCATCTTATTGCCGGCCTTCAACAAAGCCAGAACATCCGCAAGTCCCCCACCCATATTGGGCGGCGTGACCAACAAAAATTGCTTTAGCAGAGCAACAATACCGTCCAGCGCCACTTGGTAGCGCGGATAAGCAAGTGCGTCCTTCGCACTGTGCCGGGCAATTTCGCGTAAGGTAAGCCCGTCACGGCCTGCTAGCAAATAATCCTTTTTTAGCGGTAGAAAATTATCCACCTTGCGCAGAACAACTTTCAGGCCAAATTTCTCAAGCTGCATATCGCGAATGACTTTGGGTTGGAGCAAAGACACGGTATAGCTGGCCACAGAATTACGAAAACCCCCGGACGTATCACTGTGAAATTCCTCGGTAATCGCCGCCCCGCCCACAACATTTGACCGTTCCAGCACACACACCGATAGACCCTTGCGCGCCAGATAATAGGCACACACAAGCCCGTTATGCCCTGCCCCGATAATAATTGCGTCATAAGTTTTTGTGGTCATTTGCCCTCTGTAACCGGAATCACCGCACCGACAATAATTTTCTTATTAACGCATGGCGAGGGTTTAGGATTTTAAAACTTGCCCCTCCCTAGGGTCTGTGGACATTCAAGGCTATTGCATCTTCCTCCTCACCCCACTTGTGGGGGAGGTGCCCCCTCTTAGGGGCGGAGGGGGAAGCAAGTTTCCGCAAATGCCGGACGTGAGGTGTAACAGTTTGGTAAGTTGCCCTGATAATTATCTCAGACGATTATTGCGCCGATAGTTGTTTCCCCCTCCGCCCCCAAGAACGGGCATGCCTGAAGACGAAGAAAAACCATCTGAACAAGCAGGAAATATAAGGAAGATAACACAATATCCGCCACCCAAAACCAGAAAAAGACGACGGAAAACACCCGGCCATCAACCCCACCGACCGAGGTTAAACCGCCTTGATTAACCAAAAACTGCAAAAACCACTTGCTATTTGCCCGTGGTTAAAGGTTTATAAGTCTGTCTGTTTTATCAATCCCCCATTGTTTAAGGGAAGCCATATGCCTATGCGAAATTCTATGATCTCTGCTGTCTGTGCCGCCAGCTTGTTGTCCATTAGTCTTGGCGGCTGTGTCGTTGCCAAAACCACGGGTAAAGTGGCCGCGCTCCCTTTCAAAGCCGTCTATAAGACCGGAGAATTGGCCGCTAAGGGGGTTTATCATACAGGTAAGGGGGCTGGCACAGTTGTTTATCATACAGGTATGTTTGCAGGTAAAGGTGTCTATTATACGGGTAAAGGTGCCTATAATGTTGCCAAGGTTCCGATCAAAGTCACCAATGCGGCTTTGGATACGACTGCCAAAGTCCTGATCGTCACAACACAGGTGGTTGATCTATCGGGGAAAGTCGTGTCGGTCAGCCGAACCTTGCAACGCTCCGAAGTCGACGGCTATATTAACCGGGCCAAGGGTGCCGCTAATGTTGTTGGCATAATGGTAGATGTGTTTAGAGGTTAGCTATCATTTCTGACCAATTTGTAACCGAGCGCTAACTTGCTTGGGATGTAGCTAGCTTTTAGGTTTGTCCGGTTTTCATAGCACATTGATTGTCCGCTTTGATTGTTGCTGAACTGTGGATATGTGGTCAAGGGCTACTTGGCCCTTGTCCATCATATCCACAGATTTTCGG
>JAKIUV010000006.1 GCA_021647375.1 Robiginitomaculum sp. | reverse complement strand
AAACAAAGGTAAGAAAGAAACTAATGTGATAAAGGGGCCAATTGGCCCCTTTATCACATCATTTAAGCACAGCGTACTGGTAGACTTTTACGCCGCCACATGGCCTGATTTTACTCCGCCCTTGACAGTCTCCTCTCCTTTTGGGAGAGGAACAAGGTGAGGGGCTTGGATGTTAGCGGGTAAGCGTGATGCCTCAAACTTTACCGCACCTGATACCTACCCCGACCCAAAAACTCCAAAATCCCCGCATCCCGCAACACCTGCAATTGCTGGCGGATTTTCGGCTTTACGTGATTGTTTTCTGGATGTAATTCACCGAGATAATTTTCAAATTTATACATATCGTCCAAAGAAAACTCTAGCTGTCCAATGCTTTCTACACAGTTAAGCACATCAAGCACCCAACCTTTCTTTGCTAATGATTGACCGCGAAGAAAGCTAGTCTTTTGCCATTTTTCAACGACAATATCCTTGGGCTGGGGAATGCGGTTTGTGATGAGGGCTATCCGCCCAACCTTTGGAATGCGGTCGATGAGAATATTGCAGCCAACCCATCCGGCTCTTCGCGCTGACGCTGCTAGCGGTTTTCTTTTTTCGATAAGGTCAGTGACAAAAAATTGCTTTGGCACAACGGATAAATCCATAACCCCGAAAGCTGCCTTGTTGTACCGTAATAGCATCAAGCTTGGCACGCTATCGGAGCGCAACCGCTCCATCATAGTGTCATACGCACCATCAGTGATTTTTTTCCCGAACTTACCTTTGGTGGATTTTAGTTCAAATTCTTCGTTGCAAAGGCCGCAGTAAAAATCCGCTACGGGCCTATTGTTTTCAAATTCACTTAACGGTTTATCTCCACATGAGGGACAATACATTTCTCGCAAGACCCAACTTTCCGTCCACACCCGTGCCGACTGGCTAGCGCTTTGAAAATGCGTTTGGGTTTCTCGGAAACTATAATCAAAGTCATCAGGCATTAAAGAAACCCGCTGTTTGGATAGATAGAAACGAATAGTCCAGAATAAGCCTTCCGCGCCGCGCCCTCAGTCCGCCAAACATTCAGCAATAACAAACACTCCCCTACATTCAGCTTTGCTCGCTTAGCCAATTTCACCATATTCGCGTCCGACGGAAAGCTGGCACCTTTGCGGTAGGCGGAGAGGGCAGCACGGGTTATGTCAACTTTGCGGGCAAGGTTGCTGTCAGACACCGTGTTAGTCCGCTCCTTACACAAATCCAAAAAACCATTCAGCTCAATCATCACACATGATCGTAGCGTCAATTAACACTTGACGGCAACACCTAGTGATCGTAATCGCATATAAATGTATATTGTCAATTGACAATGATAGTAGATAGAATAGCCACAGTAGATAAAATAGCCATCTGATTAGTGGTTATAGCAGATAGCAAGGGTGCTGAATTTGAATAAACCACCGCGATAATGTGCGGGCGGGACGACTTCCCCGCAATCGCAACATTACTCCACGGCGATATGCTAGACGTTTTGGAGAGGATCACAGATCTAAGCATCGACATGATATTCGCCGACCCACCCTATAATCTCCCCAATGACGGGTTCACCTGTAAAGGTGGGCGCATGGGTTCGGTCAACAAAGGGGATTGGGATGTCAGCGCTGGGCCGGAAGCGGATTTTGAATTTCACCGCGAATGGATTGCCGCTTGTCACCGTAAGCTGCGCCCCGGCGGGACGATTTGGATTTCGGGGACTTACCACTCCGTCTATCAATGCGGCTTTGCTTTGCAGCTTGGTGGTTGGCATGTTCTCAATGATATTAGCTGGTTCAAGCCAAACGCCTCGCCCAATTTATCCTGCCGCATGTTCACAGCGTCCCACGAAAGCATAATCTGGGCGCGGACGGATAAGAAACACAAACATGTGTTCAATTATCAAGGCATGAAGAACGGCGAATGGCACGAGGCTGACCCTCTTAAAAAAGACGCCAAACAAATGCGCTCCGTGTGGTCTATTCCGCTGACCAAAAAATCCGAAAAACGTCACGGTAAGCACCCGACCCAGAAACCGGAAAACCTGTTAGAGCGTATCATCCTCGCTTCGACCAATCCCGGCGACACCGTACTCGACCCGTTTTGCGGCAGCGGCACAACCGGTGTGGTCGCCGTGCGCCGTGGCCGTAAATTCATCGGCATAGATATGGACAAGCATTATCTAAACGACATCGCCAAGCGCCGCATTCAAGACGAAGTGGATGCACTCAAGGCTAATTCACAAAAGGCGGGCACCACAGAAGCAGAAAATTTCATGGTGGAAATAAAGCGCGAAGTGGCCTTGGCACGTTCGTAAAGTGGACATTTTGAAACTATATCCCTGCCAAGCGCAAAATAAACATCAATGATTTCAACACCTTAAAAGTTAAACACAGAGATATTTCCACGGCTATCCGGCTTGGGTTATATTTCAATCGTTCTCTTGTTCATGGACAGACAAAACGCGTTAGTTTGTTGGGGTGAGGGACGGTGTCGGACTGAGGCTTGTGGCATAACTCCACAAGTGACCCGGGTCCCGGTGCGAGAGCTAGGCGTTGCCTATCGTGATGATAGACTGCTTCGAAAAACTTGGCCGTACCGCATAAACACCGCCGCACCCCAAGAGTACTTCTTCGCAACGCTCAGGGCGTGTGGTCTAACCCTCACGAAACACTTTTTGCATGCTTTCTTCGGTACTTCCGGTGAAGGCGAAACCACACAGGCTGTCCACTATCAGCCAAGCCAAGGCAAAAAACTGGCCTTTCATATGGTACAGGATATTTGCTATGAGCGTTACATTGGGGCATTACATTGGAGGTGCGCGATAGAAAGTTGATTGTCAACAGGCCCTAGTTTGCAGCATTCGCATTTTGTGCTATTAGTTGTGCCAACCAAAGGAAGCCATCATGATACACATTGCCGACCATCCGCTTATTCAACACAAACTCGGGCTTTTACGTGCGGCGGATATTAGCACCAAAAATTTCCGGGAATTGGCGGCAGAAATATCCATGCTCTTGACCTATGAAGCCACTAAGGATTTTCCGCTGGAGCCGTGCGCCATAAATTCCTGGGACGGCGAAATTGACGTACAGCAAATCAAGGGCAAGAAGATTACTATAGTGCCCATACTGCGCGCCGGAATTGGCATGCTCGACGGGGTAATTCAGCTTCTGCCCAATGCGCGCATTAGTGTGGTTGGGCTGTACCGGGACGAGGAAACCTTACAGCCCGTGGCCTATTTCTCGAAAATGGCACCCAAAATTAATGAACGCACGGCCCTTGTCGTTGACCCGATGTTGGCGACGGGCGGCTCGTTCAATGCGGCTGTGGACATGGTCAAAGAAGCTGGCTGCACCCGTATTAAAGGCCTGTTTTTAGTGGCTGCGCCCGAAGGTATAAAAGCCGTGCAGGAAAAGCATCCGGACGTGGATATTTATGTGGCGGCGGTCGATGACCATCTCAATGAGAACGGCTATATTATCCCCGGCCTTGGAGATGCGGGCGATAAATTGTTCGGTACAAAATAGATGTTATTGCAATGGATTAGGGTTTGTTGGAGTTTGATGCTTCGGAATCCTGTTGATCCATTTCCGCCTTCTCAGCTTGGGTCTTCTCGGCTTGAGCCTTGTCGCCCCAAATTGGCGGCGGGGTTTTCAATTCACCCTTAATGCCGCAAGCCGATAATGTTCCAAGTGCGAACATACCCAAAAGGGTTGTTACGCTCAGTCTATGGATAAAACGGTTTCTCATAAAAACACTATACCCCTAGCCCCGCATATGTGTCAAACGCTGATAAATTAACAAAATTTCACTGGCGTTGTTTTCAGAGGTGGGTTTTATGGAGATGAGCAAAATGGGGAAGACCTGAATGATGAAATCTATATATATTAGTGTAGCGATCTCAGCTGCATTTGCTTCTAGCACTGCACATGCTTCGGAAGCGGCAGACCTCGCAGCAGGCATTAAGTGTATGCCAGCCAAAAAAATCATCAAAATGACCCGTAAGTTCAACAAATTAAAGCCTGAGAAAAGAGACACTGTTGGTGTGGCGCCCGAAATGAGATTAACCACGACCGGCGAAGGTAAATTACCTGAGCGGGTTTATTTTCGCACGGGCGCGATCGAGGAAGCTTTCACTATGGATGCGGACGGCTGGGTCACGGATTTCGCGCGCATTGCTACCATGGATAAAGAAGGCGACCTTTGCATGCAAGGTGAACATTTTTCAGGCAAGAAGGATGGGGATGCGGGTATTAACCTGTCCATAGATTTTGATGTTTTATTTAAGAACACATCCGGTACACACACACTTGCTGAGCTTCTGGACGGTGCCAAAGACGGCAAGTCCCATTACAAGAAAATGTACCCCGGCCCCATGGCACTTATGGTGCCAAAAATGACCCATGTGGGCATGGTATATTTGGTGGAGGACGCGGCGCTTGCCAACCTATCCCCGCAAATATTTGCCACCAAAGACGGTCAGAAAATCACGGGGCTTACAGTGGAAAACTTCGGCGGCATGTTTGTAGTCGGCATTGAAGATTTACAAGCCATGGGCGCGGATGGCTTGAAAATTGAAGGCGGAAAATACCAACTCCTCCCCATTCCGAGCATCAAAAAAATGAAATCTCTGGGCTTTGCTGGTGATGAGGAAGAGGAAGAAGAAGCTGAAAATTAATCTACCCAAATGCTTTCTTTTCGACCCTGTCAATATAAGCAATTAGAGTTTTTGATCCGGCAATATATTCCGACAGGGGCGAGGGAAATTGCTCGGCCATGAAATTGGCGAGAAAGCCGTATCCGGTAGCATCGTATTCGGATGGTACGTCGCCAAGCAAATAGGGCTTGTCGCCCAGCACGGCTTCGAACGCCGCCAAATCGTCCAGCCCAAATGCCATTATTTCCGCGTCCGTATGGCGGCCTATACCGTGGGCATACATACCCTTTGCCATATCCTTGATAATTTTTTTAAAAATCAATCCACGAATGAGCGCAGGTATGGCATCAAACCATGTTTCCTTCATCAGCTGATGCTTGTCTTCATCCATCCAGCGCATATTGACCATCACCCAATAGGTGCGTTCTTCCAGCATGGTTTTGACTGCGTGACCAATAGCGTGCTGCTTGAGCGACAAGTTTTTGCCTAGCTTGTCGCCGTATTTGTCTTTCAGATAACCAATACACAAGCTGGAATCAGCAATGGTCTGGTCGCCGTCAATAATATAGGGGATTTTCGCCTTGGGTGCCTTGACCGGGCTCATGATTTCTATGCTTTCAAAATCTAGCCCGGCAAGCCGCAAATAGGTCTCCAACTTCAGCGCAAATGGGCTGGCATCACGTATGCCGAATTGCGGTACGAATTTATAAAGTTCGATCATAGTTTATATCCCAGCTATGTTTTCGGTTCTGTCATACAGAAAAAACTAAATTTGTTGCCGTCAAGGTCGCGGCAAAAGCCCGCGTAAAACCCATCATCGCCGCGCGGCCCAGCCGAGCCTTCATCGCTTGCACCCAGCTTCATGGCCAAGGCGTACATTTTGTCGACCATTTTGGGGGCCTCCACATAAAATGCCGTCATAGAGCCATTGCCGATAGTGGCTGTTTTGCCGTTCTCGGGAATGTGGACACAAAAGCCCGGCGTGCCGGGCCCCGTTGACCAAAGAACAAATTCCTTGTCTTCCATTGTCCGTTTGGCACCAAGCTCCCCCAAGAGCGTATCGTAAAATGCCGCCGCTTCGTTCAATTTATTTGTACCTACAGTTTGATAGCCGATCATGTTTTCGTCCTTTTATTGTTCAGTGAATTTTGGAAACTTAGATTTTCCCCTTTCCAAACATCCCTAACACACCCATACTGACAGCAGTCTGTCAGGAGAGGTCAATGAAAAAAACGGAACGGTTATTTCGCATCATAGACCGCTTGCGCGGGCATAGTGTTGCGGTAACGGCGGCGCAATTGGCGGCGGAATTTGGTGTCTCTGAACGCACTATATACCGGGATATGAAATCCCTCGAAGATCAAGCCATACCGGTGGAGGGCGAGGCTGGTGTTGGTTATATGCTGGGCGCTGGGTTCGATGCCCCGCCCATGGCTTTTGACCGGGACGAGTTGGACGCTCTGGTTATTGGTCTGAGGTTTGTTGGTCGCGAGGCCGACCCGATCTTACAAGGGGCGGCTCTGTCGGCGCTTGAGAAAATTCGGGCGACATCAACAACACATTTTGCGCCAGAGGACACAGCGCTTTATGCGCCAAATTTCGGCCACCACGAGCATTTGCATATGATGAGCATACTGCGCCTCGCTATACGTAATGCGACTGTCATGGATTTGGAATATGAAGCTTTATCGGGCGCGGTCACGACCCGTGTGGTCAAACCTCTGGCCTTGATATTTTTCCCGAATGCCCATTTATTGGCCGCATGGTGCGCACTGAGGCGGGATTACCGCAATTTCCGCATAGACCGCATCATCTCGGCGCGAGACACAGGCGCAAATTTCGTCCGCGAAAAACGGCTATTATTGCGCGGCTATAAAGCGCAGGTGGATGCGGAGCATGGCGAGCATAAGGGTAAGATGAAGAGTTGAAGCTCTACTTTTTTCCCCATGAAAAATCGGGGAAGAAGACATTATACAGGCTTAATCAATGCATGTTTTTTCTTGCCAACCGATACTTTAATCACACCGTCTGCATTGATATCGTTCGCCGATAGTTTCGCTCCTGAATTCGTTACTTTTTCGTCGTTTATTTTAAGTGCGCCTGCCTTAATATGGCGTTTAGCTTCCCCGTTTGATGCGCAAAGCCCGGTCAGGACGCCTGCGCCCAATGCTGTGATATTTTCCAGTGCGTCCCGTTTTACTTCAAAGGTTGGCAAGCCTTCTGCAGCCCCGCCTTGCTCAAAAGTTTTCTGCGCCGTCTGTTCAGCAGCCTGCGCCGCATCCGCCCCGTGCAGCATGGCGGTCGCTTCATTGGCCAGACGGATTTTGGCTTGGTTGATGTCTGCGCCTTCCAGGGCTTCCAGTTTTGCAATTTCGTCCAGCGGTAAATCTGTGAACAATTTTAAGAACCTGCCCACATCTGCGTCCTCGGTATTGCGCCAGAACTGCCAGTAATCATAGGGCGACAAAGTGTAGTCTTTACCGAGGCTTTCATCCGCATTCAGCCAGCGCGCACCCTCAGCTGTCTTGCCCATTTTACCGCCAGATGCAGTGGTGATGAGCGGTGTGGTAAAGCCGTAAACCTCTGCACCTTCAAGCCGCCTGGTCAAATCAGCCCCACCCAATATATTACCCCATTGGTCGGAACCACCCAATTGCAAGCGACAACCATGACGGCGATATAATTCCAGATAATCATAGGACTGTAAAAGCGTATAATTAAACTCCAAAAATGTCATGGGCTGTTCATTATCCAGCCTGCGTTTGACGCTCTCCAGCGCCACCATTTTATTGACGGTGAAATGCTTGCCAATATCGCGCAGAAATTCAATATAACCAAGCTTGTCGAGCCAGTCGGCATTATCAACCATGATAGCTGCATTGGGGCCGTCGAAATCGAGAAATTTGGCAAACACTTGCTTGATACCGTTTTTGTTTTCCTCAATCTTTTCGGGTGTCAGGATAGGGCGGGATTTATCCTTGTCGGACGGGTCACCAATTTTGGTGGTACCGCCGCCGAGTAAGACAATAGGTCGCCCGCCGGACTTTTGCAAAATGCGGAGCATCATGATTTGCACAAGCGAGCCAACATGCAGGCTGGGCGCGGTGCAATCAAACCCGATATATCCGGGTAAACCACCTTTGGCGGCCAATGCATCCAGTGCCGTTTCGTCAGTACACTGATATAAAAACCCGCGCCCGGTCAGGGTTTGCATCAATTGGGATTTGTATTTGCTCATGGTTTCGCTCTGGTTTAGTTGAATTGCGTTCTTTATAGGGAAAGCATGTCGATGAGCAAGAAAAGATATAAGGCCTTGGGTCTCATGAGCGGAACGTCTTTGGACGGGGTGGATGCCGCCATCATCGAGACGGACGGAGAGAGAGTTTTCAGTTTTGGGGCGACGCACTGTAGGCCGTACACCCATGATGAACAAGATGTACTGGGCGCAGCCACACAGGCGGCTCTGAAATGGAATTTTACGGGCACGCCGCCCAATGTTTTTGTACAAGCCGAAGCCATCATCCATCAAGCCCATATTGAAGCTGCCCAAGCCATAATGTCAGACGCAATCGACCTTGTGGGCTTTCACGGTCAAACGGTTCTGCACCGCCCCCCATCGCCGGAGCAAAAAGGCCAAACTTTGCAATTAGGGGACGGACAGGTCTTGGCCGATGCGCTGGGTGTTGATGTGGTTTATGATTTTCGCAGTGCGGATGTGCAAGCGGGCGGGCAAGGAGCGCCCCTCGCGCCGATTTATCATCAGGCTATGCTGGAGAAATCACAGATAGAATTGCCTGCCGCCGTGCTGAATATTGGTGGGGTCTCCAATATCACATTAGTGACTGCGGGCGGCAAATTATTGGCAACAGACTGCGGCCCCGGCAATGGTCCATTGGATAGCTGGGTGCAAATGTGCGGGCTTGGTCATTATGACAAGGACGGCGCTTTGGCCTTGTCGGGAGAGCCAAATTTTGCCTTAATAGAGAAATGGCTATCGCGGGAATTTTTCGCCAAGCCCGTGCCAAAATCCGCCGACCGCTGGGACTTTGATGTGCTGGGAGATTTGAAAAACCATAGGCCAGAAAACGGCGCGGCAAGTTTGGCCTGTTTCACCGCAATGGCTATAGCGCACACTCTGCGCCAATACGGCCAAAGCATAAAAACGGTCATAGTCTGCGGCGGTGGCCGTAAAAACCCGGCCATCATGGCGGCGCTACGCGAACAAAGTGTTGGAGACATCATGAGCGCCGAGCAAGCAGCTTGGCGCGGCGACGACCTAGAAGCCGAAGCCTTCGCCTATCTAGCCGTACACAGTGCGAGAGGATTGCCATTGTCATTCCCCGGGACAACGGGTGTGAAAAAACCGATGTCCGGAGGTATTATCGTTACCCCAAGCTCTGCGTAAGCTGAATTATTTTTGGACACAACCAAAATTTTGAACTCAATATTGTTTCAGACCGAATAAACTATGTGTGCAAATGTCCATCTGCTATTGACCCATTTGCTGTGTCAATTATACCTCTTTTAAACAGGATAACATTATGCTCATCATCAACATCATTATCGGTTTAGCACTTTTGACCGTATTTGTTAGTTTGGTTCTTGGCGCGCTCAATATGCGCAAGCCAGGGCAAAGTGCGCGTTTAAAGTCGAATAAATTAATGCGTTTGCGCGTCGCAGCACAATTTGTTGCGGTGCTTGCGCTGATCCTTATGGTATATATACGGTCAAAGTCCGGTGGTTAAACTCAACAAAATATACACGCGCACTGGTGATGATGGCTCGACCGGATTGGCGGACGGCTCGCGTACCAATAAAGACTGCTTTCGTGTGCGTGCTTACGGTGAAGTTGACGAAACCAATTCTGCTATTGGTATCGCACGGCTATATACGAAAAATGTTGAACTGGATCGCAGTTTAGCCCGTATTCAAAACGACTTGTTTGATTTGGGGGCAGATTTATCAACCCCCGCCCTCAAAGATGACAGCAAATCCTTGCGTATGGTGCAGTCCCAAATAGATAGATTAGAGTTAGAACTAGACACTTTAAATGTGCACATTGCCCCTCTGAAAACTTTCGTTCTACCTGGCGGCTCCAAACCCGCCGCCTACTTGCACCTGGCGCGCGCCATCACAAGGCGCGCGGAACGGGAAATCGTTGCCATGGCGAAAGAAGAACAGATCAACCCGTCAGCATTAAAATATATAAACCGCCTTTCTGACTATCTTTTCGTTGCCGCAAGGTGGTGTAATACACAAGGTCGTACAGACGTAAAATGGGTGCCGGGCGCAGAACGGTAAAGCGCACCCATCACGGGGCGGAATATGGTGGTGGGAGAGAGACTTGAACTCTCGACCTCAGGATTATGAGTCCTGCGCTCTAACCAACTGAGCTACCCCACCATGTCTATATGGCCGTTCCTTTGTGAACAAGGCGGGTGCTATAGGCTAAATCTCCCGCTCTGCCAAGAGCCAAATTCAGCGTATTTCCATATTATTATAGCACGGTTAATAGCGGATAGCTACCGCCTTTGGCGGGCGGGCTGTCGAACTTGTTGCGCCTGAGCCATTGGTGGTTGGGACGCTTGCGCTTGGCCGTACACGGTACCGTAAGCTTGCATGGGCGAGCCATTTGGCGCATATGCTTGCGGCCGCATTTGTTGCTGGGGCTGAAGTTGGACGCGTTGTTGGATTTGTCTCTGGTTTTGAGCCTGTCTTTGCATTTGTGCGCGGTTTGCTAATTCTTGTTGTTGCCTTCTGGCTACAACCACTTTCGGCAAATTATTTTGTGAAATTCTCCCCAGAACATCTTGAGGCAGCGGGTTTTGCGGAGCCTGTTGTTGCGTTTGCGGCCTCTCATACCCGCTAGCGGCGAAACCATTTGTAGCGGATGCTTTCGCGGCTGCAAGGGCAGCGTCGCGGGATGATGTCATGCCGGGTTTACCCGCTTGTCCGGGGCTTACCTGTCCATAATTTATCAGCTTAGTCGCTGGCTTTGAAATTCTGGTTTGGTTTTGGTACGGATTAACATTTGGACGGGGCGCAGGCCTTTTTGCAATAGGTCTTTGGGCTACAGGTCTTTGGGTTGTGGGGGCTGGGCGTTGATAATTCGCCTGTGTTACTGGCCGAGCAGGTTGTCGCGTAGAAGACGGTGTCATTTGCCCATAGGTTTTTGGCGTATAGTTTTGCGGACTTGCTACACCCGGTGCGGCGGACCTTGGTGAGCCTATCGGGGTTTTTACGTTGACAACAGGCGTTGAAGAACCACGCAAAGTACGGATATAGGACATGTTATTGGCGGCGGACTGGGCATCCATATCCCGGTTAGCCCATTTTTCAGCTTCGCCAAATTTGTTTTGCAGACCAAGAACGAGGGATAGGTTTTGCCGCACGGCTTCACTAGCGCCCGGCATATTGGCGGCGCGCCTTAGCCAGATTTCTGCGGTCTTGGGATCGCCCTCCAGCGCATAAGACAAACCAACATTGGCGATAATGCCCGGATCATTGGGGGCAATGTCCAGCCCGCGAGAATATTGCTGGCGGGCTTCAGCGAATTGTTCGAACTGGTCGAGAGCCGCGCCTTTGAGCGACCAAAGCCGCGCCGTGTTGGGGCGTTGTGCCAAGGCAGCATCTATAATGGGGAGGGCTTCTTTTGGATTATTATCGGCTAAATGTGCGGCGGCAAGCTCAGCCATCAGATCGACATCGCGCGGATAAAGAGCGCGGGTGGTTTGGGCGACCTCTATGGATTTGCGCGGATTACCAAGTCGGCGCAAAGTGCTGGCCAGATTAATCGCCGCTTCTAGGTCAGCCGGATTGAGGTCATATTCCCGCGACCAAAACGCGGCTTGGGCGAATAAACCTTGGGTTAAAATTGCGGCCCGTTCATCTGCGGAACGCGGGGTATAATTGGAGGCGTTTAACTCTTGTACCGTTTGTTGCTCAATCGGACTATACCCGCCCGGCAAACTAGCTAAGCTGCAGCCGGATAAGGCGATTAGACCTGCGCCGCCCATCAAGAATTTTGTCATATTTGATTTGATCATTATAGCCTCGAACAGATAGCGTTAGTGTTTGCCGTTAACTTTTGTTGCTATCAGTCAAGATTTGGTTAACAAAAGTAAAAGAACACAGTTAATTTTTGTTAAAGGATGACAATGTGACATATTTTATCAAAGCCAGTGCGGTGGATGCGGGCAAAACCGTAACCCCTATACATATTTGCCGCCCAGACGGCGCGGACATAGTCCTTGCTGGACTAAGCCCGGCGCAACAAACCTATGCCAAAGCCCACAAATTTAACGGTGGTTCAGGACAAGCGGTCTTGGTGCCAGACGATAGGGGTGCGGTCGCATTGGTCTTGTTCGGTGCGGGTGCGGAGACGGACGGCTATTCGGACAGTATTTTGCAGGCCGGTACATTGGCGGACAAGCTTGGTGCGGGGCTTTACGAAATAGCCACCGCCCCCGAAGATTGGGACAGGGCGCTGCTTGCCACGGTTTGGGGCATGGGGGCGTACAAATTTACCCGCTATTTGAAGAAACCCCACACACCGCCAACATTGGTGCTTGATGATGAAATGCAGGCCGACGAGACGGCGGCATTGGTCACGGCCCTCAACCGGGGGCGGGATTTAATCAACACACCTGCGGGCGATATGGGGCCGAAAGCTCTACATGCGGAAACTAAAAGCTTAGCTAAAACCCACGGCGCAGAATTTAAGGCGACCGTCGGCAAAGGTTTGCTGAGGGAAAACTACCCTATGATCCACGCGGTTGGCCGGGCGGCGCATGAAAAGCCACGTCTACTGGAAATCATTTGGGGCGATGCAAGCAATCCATCATTGGCATTGGTCGGCAAGGGCATTACCTTTGATACGGGTGGTCTCAATATTAAAAGTGCCGCCGGCGCGCGTATTATGAAAAAAGATATGGGTGGTGCAGCCCATGCCCTAGCGCTCGCAGAAATGATTATGGCAACCAACCTGCCCGTACATTTGCATGTGTTTTTAGCTGTGGCGGAAAATGCTATTTCTGGCAATGCCTATAGACCCGGTGATGTGTTGTCGTCGCGCAAAGGTCTCACCGTGGAGATTGATAATACGGACGCCGAAGGGCGCTTGGTTTTGGGCGATGCCCTGACCCGTGCATCCGAAGACAATCCTGATCTGATTATAGATTTTGCCACGCTTACGGGGGCAGCACGGGTCGCGCTTGGCCCGACCTTGCCACCGTTTTTTTCGAATCGTACAAAACCCGTTCCTGCGATATTAGACAGCGGTAATGCCCAGCTTGACCCACTGTGGCATATGCCGCTGTGGGCACCTTATATGAATTTGCTCTCCTCGCCAATTGCCGATATGAAAAACTCTGGAAGTAGTTTTGCGGGCTGTGTCACGGCGGCTTTGTTTTTGCAAAAATTCGTCGGCAAAAACCAGCCCTGGATGCATTTGGATGTGTATGGTTGGAACCCAACAAGTACGCCAGCAAGGCCAAAAGGCGGAGAGATTTTCGCCGTGCGTGGTCTGTATCATTGGCTCAAAGCGGGTGGTTTGGGAAACCTGTAAATTAGCGGCTTTGATAGCCCATCAATAATTCCGCGAACCAGCGCCCGGCAATAAGGGCGGTAATGTCGCTTACGTCCAAATCCGGATCAAATTCACAAAGGTCGACTGCTTTTACTTTGTCATGACCACCGATAAGGCGGGTGGCTTGGAAAATCTCCAATGGCGTAAATCCGCCCGCTCGCCCGCCTGGCGCACCCGGTGACAAACCCCGCTCAATGACATCAATATCAAAGTCCACATAAATCACATCACACTTTTCGGATAAGTATTGCAAGCCTTTCGCAACGGTCTGCACGACACCGTTTTTGCGGCAATCCGCCATTGTATAGACAGAAGTACCAGCATCCAGAGCGGTTTCGTGCATGGTGCGGCTATTGGCAAAGGGGGCTATGCCAATTTGCACAATATGCGCGCCCGGCAGACCGTCTTCGAGCAAGCACCGCACCGGATTACCATTGGCCGGGCCGTCCTTGGTGGTGCGCAAATCAAAATGGGCGTCCAAGGTCAATAGACCGACATTTTGCAAGCTTGGGTCAAGAGCGGTCACACCGCTTCTGGTTATGCCATTATGTCCACCAATAAGTACGCTCAATAGGTTGGCTTTGATGGCTTTAGCAAATGCCGCGATAATAGGCCCGTGGGCTTTGGCGGGCATCAGTCCCGCACAATCCACATCCCCGTAATCATAAATAGCGAGGCCGTCTAAATCAATACCCGTCTCCAAATCATAGGTGCTAATACGCTTAAGGGATTTTCTGAAAACGGCGGGCGCTTGATGGTATGCACTGGGGGTCACACATCCGAGGGTGAGAGGTGCGCCGAGCAGAGCTATGTGTCCCACTTTGCTAGACAGCAATCCCGCAATATTTGGCCAATCTTTGTTTTGCATAAATCTGCGCCTCACCCTATAAGTCTGTCATGACACTTCAATTGGACACTCTATTCATAAACGCCAATTTGGCAACAATGAACCTGGATATTGATGCCCCTTATGGTGCGGTTAAGGACGGGGCAATCGGGGTCAGAGACGGGCGGATTGTTTGGCTTGGTAAGATGGCTGATTTGCCGGAGAATATATGCCAGAAAAAGAATACGTGGGACTGCCAAGGTGATTGGGTTACGCCAGGACTTGTGGATTGTCACACCCATCTTGTATTTGGCGGTAACCGAGCGCAAGAGTTCGAGCAAAGGCTTAACGGTGTTAGCTATGCAGATATTGCAAAAGCGGGTGGCGGTATACTCTCCACGGTAAAAGCAACACGAGCGTTAGGTGCTGACGATCTCTACCAAGACACCTCAACAAGGCTCATTGATTTTCTGTATCAGGGAGTCACAACTATAGAAGTAAAATCCGGCTATGGTCTCGATATACCGACCGAAATCAAAATGCTGGAGGTTGCCAGAAAATTGACCGAAGATCATGTCCGTGTTTGCACAACATTTCTGGGCGCCCATGCTTTGCCGCCTGAATATAAAGATAGGCCGGAGGATTATATTGATCTGGTTTGCAATGAGATGATTCCGAAGATAGCCGAACTTGGCCTAGCCGATGCAGTAGATGGCTTTTGTGAAAACATAGCGTTCAGCCCGGCGCAAATCAAACGGGTATTTAAGGCCGCCAAGAAATACGGGCTTCCGGTAAAGCTTCACGCCGAGCAACTCTCTAACCAAGGCGGTGCGAAATTGGCGGCAGAGTTTAGCGCCTTGTCCGCAGATCATCTCGAATATATAGATGAGGACGGTGTTAAATCTATGGCCGACGCCGGCATGGTTGCGGTGCTATTGCCAGGGGCATTTTATACTCTCAAAGAGACACAAAAACCACCTATAGATTTGTTCCGTAAGCATGGTGTGCCCATGGCGCTTGCGACGGATTGTAATCCGGGAAGTTCGCCAATTACATCGCCGCTTATCATCTTAAACATGGCCTGTATATTATTCGGTTTCACCCCTGAAGAAGCTTTGGCGGGTATGACGCGCGAGGGCGCAAAAGCCCTTGGGCTAGGTGATATTATTGGCACTTTGGAAATCGGGAAAAGTGCAGACTTGGCTATTTGGGCAATAGAGCATCCTGCAGAATTGAGCTATTGGGTTGGAGATATCGCCAATGTAGATAGATTTTTTAAGGGCGTAAGTTATGAATAAAATTATAAAAGCAGGCCGTGTGTCCCTCGATATTTGGCGGTCGATATACCGAGACGGCGCGGCGATAAAACTCGGTGCATCCGCCAAGTCCGCTTGCGGGAAATCTGCCGAAATTGTCAAAGCAGCAGCTGCAGGAACTGAGCCGGTTTACGGGGTCAATACCGGGTTTGGGAAATTGGCGCGTATCCAGATTAGCGTCGAGGATACGGCAAAATTACAGCGTAATCTTATCTTGTCCCATTGTTGCGGGGTTGGGGAGCCAACGCCAGAGCCGATTGTACGCTTGATGATGGGGTTGAAAATAAATTCTTTGGGGCGCGGCGCGTCCGGAGTGAGCTGGCGGCTCGTATCTTTGTTGCAAGACATGTTGGACAAGGGTGTTACCCCTGTCGTACCGGGGCAAGGTTCTGTCGGGGCGTCTGGCGACCTTGCGCCGCTTGCCCATATGGCGGCGGCCATGATCGGTGAGGGCGAAGCCTTATATAAAGGTAAGCGTATGGCAAGCGGAAAAGCCCTGAAAAAAGCAGGGCTGACACCGATTGTCCTGCGCGCCAAAGAAGGTCTCGGCCTGATTAACGGCACACAATTTTCTACCGCCTATGCTTTGGCCGGATTGTTTGAAGCACAGTTATTAGCCCGTTCCGCTCTGGTCACGGGGGCGATGAGTGTCGATGCGGCCATGGGGTCATCCGCACCGTTTCGCAGCTTCATTCACGAACTTCGTGGCCATGCTGGGCAAATTCATGCAGGACATGTCTTGCGGAATTTAATGGCTGGATCCCCTTTGCGCGATAGTCATTTTGAAGACGACGAGCGGGTGCAAGACCCATATTGTTTGCGTTGCCAACCACAGGTCATGGGGGCGTGTATAGACATTCTAAACCAAGTCGCGAATACGCTTGAGATTGAAGCCAATGCTGTTACCGATAACCCGCTCGTGGATATTGAGACAGGCGACATTCTTTCAGGCGGTAATTTCCACGCCGAACCTGTTGCTTTCGCTGCCGACCAAATTGCGTTGGCTTTGGCGGAAACCGGTGCCATCGCCCAGCGGCGAATATCTCTGCTGGTTGATCCGGCGCTTAGTTTTGGCTTGCCCGCATTTTTATCGCCGAACCCCGGCGTCAATTCCGGCTTTATGATAGCCGAAGTGACCAGCGCCGCCCTGATGAGCGAGAACAAACAACGGGCCAATCCGTGTAGCACGGACAGCACCCCAACCTCGGCCAATCAGGAAGACCATGTTAGCATGGCCGCCCACGGCGCCCGGAGACTTATGGATATGGCACAGAATTTGTCCGCTATTTTGGCGATTGAATGGCTGTGTGCTGCCCAAGGCATTGAACTGCGTGCGCCCATAAAAACCAGTCTGGCCTTGCAGTCTGCCATAGATGCTCTGCGTACCAAAATCCCGTCATTGGGCGATGACCGCTATCTGGCGGGCGATATAGAAACCGCCACCCAAATGCTTAAACAAGGCGCAGTGTTGGACGCCGTAGGAAAAGAGGTGTTTAGCCATGAATAACAGATTTAAAAATTCTCGCGCGGTCAAAGCGCCTACGGGGAATGAGCTTAACTGCAAAAGCTGGCAGACCGAAGCCCCCTATAGAATGCTGATGAATAATCTGGATCCGGACATTGCCGAACATCCGGACGAATTGGTGGTCTACGGCGGCATAGGCCGGGCGGCGCGGTCATGGGAAGCGTTTGACCAAATCACCAAAAGCCTGAAACAGCTTGAAGACGACGAGACACTTTTGGTGCAAAGCGGCAAACCCGTCGGCGTGTTTAGAACCCATACCGAAGCCCCGCGCGTGTTGATTGCCAATTCCAATCTTGTGCCCCATTGGGCCACATGGGATCACTTTAACGCGCTGGATAAAAAAGGCCTGATGATGTACGGGCAAATGACGGCGGGTTCGTGGATTTATATTGGCACGCAAGGGATTGTCCAAGGCACATATGAAACCTTTGTCGAAGCAGGCCGCCAACATTACGGCGGCGACCTCACCGGGCGCTGGATACTCACCGCTGGCCTAGGCGGCATGGGCGGCGCCCAACCCTTGGCAGCGACCATGGCGGGGGCATCATGCCTGACGGTCGAGTGCGACGAAACCCGCATAGATTTTCGCCTGCGCACCGGATATGTAGACGCCAAAGCCAAAACCTTGGACGAAGCTCTGGCCTTTATCGACGACGCCACTTCCAAAGGCAAAGCTCTATCGGTTGGCTTGCTCGGGAATGCCGCCGATATTTTTCCTGAAATCTATAGGCGTTGCCAAAAAGGATTATGTCGTCCTGATATGGTGACAGACCAAACCGCCGCTCATGACCCGGTCAACGGTTATCTGCCCCAGGGCTGGAGCATGGCGGAATGGCTCGACAAACGCGAGACGGATAAAAAAGCCGTCGAGAAGGCCGCCTGTGCCAGTATGAAAATTCATGTCCAAGCTATGCTCGACTTTGAAAAGGCGGGTATTCCGACCTTTGATTACGGTAATAATATCCGCCAAGTGGCTTATGATGAAGGCCTCGAAAATGCCTTTGATTTTCCAGGCTTTGTCCCTGCTTATATTCGCCCGTTATTTTGCAAGGGCATCGGTCCGTTTCGCTGGGTGGCTTTGTCCGGTGACCCCGAAGACATTTACAAGACGGATGCCAAGGTTAAAGAGCTTATCCCGGATAATCCGCACTTGCATAATTGGCTCGACATGGCCCGCGACCGTATTCAATTCCAAGGCTTGCCCGCCCGCATATGCTGGGTTGGTCTGGGTGAACGGCACAAGCTCGGTCTCGCCTTTAACGAAATGGTGCGCACGGGCGAGCTGTCCGCACCCGTGGTCATTGGCCGTGATCATCTGGATAGCGGATCGGTCGCGTCCCCCAACCGCGAAACCGAAGCGATGAAAGACGGCGCGGACGCAGTCTCTGATTGGCCGCTGCTGAACGCCATGCTCAACACGGCGGGCGGGGCTACATGGGTAAGTCTCCACCACGGCGGCGGTGTAGGCATGGGCTTCTCCCAACATAGCGGCATTGTCATCTGCGCCGACGGCACCGACATGGCCGCCCGCAAGCTAGAGCGTGTCCTGTGGAACGACCCGGCAACAGGCGTAATGCGTCACGCCGACGCAGGCTACGAAATTGCCAAAAAATGTGCCAAAGAACACGAGCTGAACCTGCCGGGGATATTGTGATTTATCCCGCACTGACGGAATTTTAAAATGGTACCCGTTCTAAAAAATAAAGAGGTTCGCTTAGGCTTTGGCTGTTCTGGTGTATTGGGAAAAGCATGGTTCAGCGAAGACCAGACCAGAAACATTATACATGCGGCTCTGGACGGCGGCATAGCTCATTTTGATACGGCGGGATTTTACGGAGAAGCGGAAAGACGTTTGGGGCGCGCACTAAAAAACCCGCATGATGATGCCGTTTTTATCAGCACGAAGACAGGCACATCTTTTGGCACTAATGGCCGCGCGCGGAAAGATTTCTCAAGAGCTGCTATCACGGCGGATGTGGACGCGAGCCTGAAGCGACTGGGTCGAGAGCGGCTGGATTTGCTGTATCTCCACGGGCCAAACAAGAGAGAAATGGCAGATTGTGAACCTATTTTAACAGATTTAAAAGCACAGGGAAAAATCCGCCATGCTGGAATTTGCGGGGAGGGGAAAGGGCTTGAACAAGCAGCCAGCCTTGATTTTATCGATGTGCTGATGGGGCGTTACAACATAATTCACCAAGAACATGCGCCGATATTCGCCAAGGCAAAAGAAAACGGCAAGGCGGTCATTGCTATTGCTCCGCTCATGCAGGGGCTTTACCAAAAGAAATTTTTTCTGCCCAATTCGCGGGCTAGAATTTGGTATATCGCTAGAGCCTTGCTTAAAAACCGCGCGCAGATAAAACATGTTCGGTCCATATCAGAATATCTTGCGGAACCGGGTTGGAGTAAATCCGCTTTGGCTTTGGGTTTTGTTCTAACCAATCCAGATATTGATTTAGCCGTGACAACGACCACAAAGGTTGATAATTTACGAGATTCTCTCAAAAATGCTCAGCGCACATTACCTGAACATGTGTTGAAACGGTTGATGGCGCTTAAATGAATACAGAGTAATTTCTGCCTAACCCTTGACCTGCGAATCCCAGTTGTGCGAGTCCTTAAACGAATCAGTTTTGTATTTGGAGATTTGCTTGCGTCGACACTACGACATTTTCAACCGCGCAGAAGCATTGCAGCTTTGGCACCGGGTTAATCTTGGCTCTGTGCAGGCGGCGGGGCCGGATTTAAGTGCGCGGCAAATGGCTATTTTGACCACCGTTTATCTGGAAGCGGGGCCGCATACTGTGCGGTCTTTGGCCGGGCGTTTAGATATTACGATTTCTCCCGTCACCCGCGCCCTTGATACACTGGGACGGTACGGGTTTGTTGATAGAGGCCCTGACCCTGCGGACAAGCGTTCGGTTTTGGTGAGGCGTACCCCGCAAGGTTCGCGTTTTCTCTCGGACTTTGCTGAACGCATTCGCTTTGAAACGCAAAACTTGAAGACGCCTAAACCCGGCACTACAAAGGTCGCATAATGAGCACACCGGATCCCCGCATAACGCCTTACAAGCCAGACTTGGCCGCAAGCCATTTAAAGGGCGTGGTGGAAGCTAAAAATTACGGCGATGCTATCCGACACCAAGTGATGATGCCTGTCATCCCCCTACACAAAGCCCCCGCCAGTGCCAGCATGATGGATACGCAGCTTTTACTGGGCGCGGAATTTGATATATACGACATCCACAATGGCTGGGCCTGGGGGCAAGAAGTGCAGGCGGACGGAAAAGGATATGTTGGCTATGTTCCTAATATGGCTTTGGCGCGGGGCGTGACGGAACCTACCCACCGCATCAGCGTTATCCGGGCGCCCGTATTTATCAAGCCAGATTTAAAAACCGCAATCCGCACCACATTGCCGCTCAACGCCAAAGTCACCAACCAAGGCCAAGACGGTGATTATGTGCGTATTCCCGATATGGGATATATCCACGTCAATCACATCGACGCTATTGCAGACACCATCACTGATACCAAGGGCGATTTCGCCTCTATTGCAGAGCTACATCGCGGCCTGCCCTATGTGTGGGGCGGGATTAGCCCGGACGGGGTAGATTGTTCCGGTCTTGTGCAAACATCTCTGCGCGCCGTGGGGCAAGAAGCTATGCGCGATGCCGATATGCAAGAAGCGACAATCGGTACAGGGATAGATAAAGGCACAAATTTAAAACGCGGCGATCTGGTTTTCTGGAAAGGCCATGTCGGCATTATGCGGGACGCGCAAACTTTGCTACACGCCAATGCTCATCACATGCTTGTGGTTAGCGAGCCGTTGGGACAAGCAATAGCGCGCATAGAAAAAACTGCGGGCGCAATCACCTCTATAAAAAGATTGTAGAAAATTAGTGACCTGATTTAGTCGGGGCTTTCTCGACAATGTCTTCGGCAATTTCCTCAACCACATCACCGGCCATTTTCTCAACTTCATCATTTTCGGCACCTAAACTAGCGTCTTGATTGGTTGCTGGTTTTTCAGCCATAGCAACCAATTGCGCCATGGGCGCATCAGCAGCCAACCGTAAAAACTCGATCAATGCCGCCCGGTCGGTTTCTTTTTTCAGACCGTTAAAAGACATTTTGGTTTTAGGAATATAGGTCTTGGGCTTCTTCAAAAATTCGTCCATTTCCTCATATCCCCAAACGCCGCCTTTGGTTGTCATACCGTCGGAATAACTAAATCCAGCAACACCACCTATAGGGCGTCCAAGAATATTCCAAAGGTGTGGACCGGTTCCATCTTTGCCGCCTGCATCAATAGTATGGCAGGACTTACATTTCTTGAAGACTTTTGCGCCCTTTTCCGCATCACGTGCGCCCAGCCATGTGGGGCTTGGGAAAGCCACGGGAACAAGCTCAGCCTTTTGGGTCGGGGCTTCCACAGCAAGGCTATAGGCGAATTTTTCCGGTTTTGGCACATCCGGCTTCATGACAACATTTGAAAATTTGTTGATCATTATAAATCCGAGGCCAGACGCCAAAAGCGCTCCCAATACCTTATTAACAAACAAACCGCTCATGAAGCACTCCTTAATGTGTCAGTAAATCTGACCCTGTATTATAATTTATCCAGAATATTGCAAATGTTTTTATGCCCCAAGCCGTGTTATATTCTTGCCCTGTGCTGGTCAAACTGGCTAAATGGGGCTATGAGCAAGAAACAAAGCCATAAATTAACGCCCCTCGTGGTGATTCCGGCTCGTATGGCGTCCCAGCGCCTACCCGGCAAACCGCTGGCGGATATTGGCGGGGTGCCAATGATTGTACACGTCTTGCAAAGGGCATTGGCAGCGAATGTCGGGCCTGTGGTGGTAGCCTGCGCCGAAACCGAGATATTGGATGCCATCCGGGCGAGCGGCGGTCAGGCGGTTATGACCGATCCGAATTTGCCGTCCGGCACAGATAGAGTTCGCGCGGCGGCAGATATTGTTGACCCTGAGAAAAAGTATAATTGCGTTGTCAATGTCCAGGGCGACCTCCCGACACTTAACCCATTGGCCATAAGTGCGGCGGTGGATGTTTTGATGGATGTGCCAGAGTGCGATATTTCAACCCTGGTCGTTGCCACCAAAGACCCCCGCGAAATTGCCGATCCGAATGTGGTCAAGGCAGTGCTAAGTATGGAAACCGATAGTCGGGGGCGGGCCCTGTATTTCACCCGCGCCGCCGCACCATCTGGCGCGGGCGCAATTTGGCACCATGTGGGAATTTATGCTTATCGCCGCGCGGCGCTGGACAGGTTTTGCGCCTTGCCGCCCTCACCACTTGAGCGGCGGGAAAAACTGGAACAGCTCCGCGCCTTGGAATCTGGTATGCGGATTGACGCAGCCCTTATAGACAGTGAACCCCACGGGGTTGATACACCCGAAGATTTACAGCGGGCGCGGGACATAATATTAGGAAAAACCACATGAGAAAAATCATAGTTTATCAAGGGGAAGAGGGTGCCTATTCCCATCTTGCCTGCTCGACTTATTACCCGGACATGGAAGCCGTGTCGTGCCGCAGTTTTGCCCATGCGTTTGAATTGGTGCGCGGTGGCCATGCTGACATGGCCATGATACCCGTGGAGAACTCTTTGGCCGGACGGGTATCGGATATTTATCATCTCTTGCCCGAGGGCGGCCTTCACATTACCGCCGAACATTATCTGCCCGTGCATCACAATTTGCTGGCACTTCCGGGCGTAAAACGCGCACAAATAAAAACCGCCTACTCACACCCCATGGCTTTATCACAAGTGCGCCACCGACTGAAAGATTGGGGTATTATGGCCAGGGGCGATCTGGATACGGCGGGGGCGGCCAAGCGCGTGGCGGGCAGTGGCGATACCACGATTGCGGCCATTGCGTCTAGCCTCGCAGCCAAAATTTACGGGCTGGATATATTGGACGCCAATATCGAAGACGCGCCCCACAATACGACCCGGTTTTTAACCCTGTCGAAATCAGCGCAAATCCCGCCAAGGAATGGGGACAAAGTCGTGACCAGCTTTGTGTTCAAAGTGCGCAATATCCCGGCTGCCCTGTATAAGGCCATGGGCGGGTTCGCCACTAACGGCATCAACATGACCAAGCTGGAAAGCTATATGCTGGAAGGTTCGTTCACGGCGACCCAGTTCTACGCCGACGTAGAAGCTCACCCGGACGACCCCGGCATGATACATGCTTTGGAGGAATTGCAGTTCTTCACCGATTATGTGTATATGCTCGGCACTTATATAGCTGATAGTTCGCGCGAAATATGACCAACTTAATTAAATTATTTTTTACAGCATTTATAGTGTGTCTTGGTACAATAGGACTGCCCCAAACGGCGCACGCCAAATCAGACGAAATATATACAAGCTGGCGCAATAATTTGGCGGTCGGCGGCTATGATGTGGTTAGCTTTCATCAAGGCAATCCCATAGAAGGCAAGCCCAAACTGGCCGCCGCATGGCATGGTGCCAATTGGCTATTTGCCTCGCAGGATAATCTAGATGCATTCATTGCAAATCCAGAAAAATACGCGCCCGCCTATGGCGGGTATTGCGCATGGGCGGTGGCCAAGAACAAGCTGGCCAAAGGGAAGCCAAAACACTGGACCATAAAGGACGGTGTGCTGTACCTGAATTTCAATAAAAAAATTAAAGATAGATGGCTCAAAGACATAGACGGTTTTATCGCCAAAGGCAACGCAAATTGGCCGGCAATATTGGAAGACTAAGCGGGACAAAACCCGGCGGAACGGCATTGAATTATTTTACAGCATTTTATTTTTAAACGGGCTGGTTTCCTCTCCCAATTTACCGATTTCGCGTTTCGGGCAGGGGTGTAGGCTTTGAGGAGCGCGGGTTTGTTTTGGCGAGTCCCTTGGATGAAAGTTCTTGGGGAGATGTTTAGGGTGGTTTGGCTTTTGTGGGGTCTGGATTTTTTTGTTTTTCGGCCACCTCCGTTTTTGGCGGCGGTTCCGGCTTAGCCGTTTTGGTCGCGGCCAGCTTTTTTGGTGGTGCGGCCAGGGTTTTGTCTGGCACAGTTTCGTCTGGTCTGCCCGTGGCAGCTTCGGGGCTTAATTCATCAGGATGAAAGCGCGCCTCGGGCGGCGGGGTGTCTCTGTGGTTGGTGCGTCAGAATCCTGAATTTTTCTTCCCCCGCAAGCGGGGGAAGTGGGCGCCTCTTAGCGCTCGACGGGGGGAGCAACGCGCGTATGACGCAAGACTATAGTGTGTCCCCCCATCCCCCTGCGGGGTACTTCCCCCATAAATGGGGGAAGAAAGAAGAGGTCAAACCCCCAATTTGTAGTCTGCCAGAACTTCCGAGCGCAGCGAGGCAAGGCCAAGTGGCCGTCGCGCATATTTGCGCGCGTTAGCGTGAGCGCTATATAAGGTTAATCTGCCAGCCAAGCCTTAATCAGATGATGGGCGATTGTGAAGTCTGGTGGATTGATAAAGGGTGTGCCTTTTTGGGCGTTTGTGCCTTCGAAAACGCTTCTGACTTCGTCTTTGGTGAACCATTTTGCGTCTGCGAGTTCTTTGGTGTCTAGGGTAATTTTTGTGTTTTTAGCCGTGCAGAACATACCCATCATTAGTTGCCCCGGATAAGGCCAAGGCTGGGAAAATTTGTATTGCGGGTTCTCCACGTCAATACCCACCTCTTCCTTAATCTCGCGAATACAGGCTTCGGACAAGCTTTCGCCCGGAGAGACAAAACCCGCCAGCGCCGAATATGCGGCCTCTGGCCAATCAGGGCCGCGCCCGAGCAAGCACTTATCCCCGTCCAAGACCAGCATGATAACCACCGGATTAACGCGCGGAAAATGGTCGGTTTCGCAAGTGGAACATTGGCGGATAACGCCGCCCGCTTGCGGTTTAGACTCGGCACCGCAATTCGAGCAAAACCTGTGGGAGCGGTGCCAGTCAAACAATGATTTTGCTCGCCCGGCAAGCGACAATTGCCGACCGTCCATAAGGAAAGACAAGTTGCGGAGATGATCCAGCGCAGCGCCTTTGACCAGGCCAGCCGCCTCGTTTTCTTTGGCAAAGGAAAAAGCAAATATCGGAATCTCACCGTCAAGCCCCAAAAATAACGGACCAGGGTCGTAGAGATGCGTGCCCTTTATTTGCGACGGATGCACCCGTACAAGGTCACCGTTTTTCACAAGAAATCGTCCGTGATACATGACGAGCGCGCGGGCTTTTTCCGCCTTTAAGAAGCCTGATAAATCTTGGCCAGAGCGCCGGTTTTCAGCCAAGTCGAGCGGAGCGCCCGTAAAGGCTATGGAGGGTTTAGAGGTCATAATTGTCCTTTTGCGGTGACTTCAAAAACCCAAATAGGCAGTGACTAGAGCCATTACAAGGAAAAAGCCGAGGTTGTTGTTGCGATTTTTCCACAAGCGGCGAAAATCGCATCAAAACCTGTAAGCAAACGGGTGATTTAAATAGCAAAGTTCATAACTACTGTTAGCCTTAGAAGGTACCTATCATGTGGTGGGCTATGAACTTAATCTATGTAAGGATAATATCATGAAAAAATTACTTATACTTTCAACTGCAGCACTCTGCTTTACTGCAACACCAGCATTTGCAGGCGAAGGCACTTATATCAACCTTGGCGGCGCTTATGTTGACGAGGGTGGATTTGTTTTATTTGGTCGCGGCGGATATAATTTCGCAGAAAATTTCGGCGTTGAAGCCGAAGCAGGTTTGGGCATTGCCGATAAATCCGATACCCTTTTAGGTGTGGATGTCAAAACGGGTGTAAATTTCTCTGTGGGCGCATTTGGTGTAGGCCGTGTACCCCTAGGTGAAAACTTTAACATTTTTGGCCGTGTAGGTTACCACTATTCAGAAGTTGAAGCAAAGGCTGGAAACTTCAATGCTATTGACCATGCTGACGGGATCGCATTTGGCGGCGGCATTGAGTATATGCTTGATGACAATAACGGCATACGCGCTGAATACACAAGTTATGATGGTGACGGCGGCAGTCTCGACGCGTTCGGGGTTTCCTATGTTCGCAAGTTCTAGGGCTTTAATGACTTAGCTATACTTACATTAAATCCTCGGTGACAGCGGGGGGTTTTTCGTTTTCTCTCTTGATATTTTATGTGTGTGCCGCCATATAGCCCTCGGAAGGTTGGCTTTGGACGGACGTCTCGCCAACCCGGTCAGGTCGGGAACGAAGCAGCCGTAACGAGTTTTGTTCGGGTCATTGTTCAGCCTTCCAACTTTTATATCGCTCACGGCGACGCGCAAGAGCGCGAGCCTGCGCGGGCGCGGCGCATGGGCGCCGACGGGCGGTCGCCCTTGCCTCGCTTTGCTCGGTACGATCCTAAATAAATAATAAAAAACCATCATCCCGCCGCAGGGCGGGATCTCATGGGGTAAACCGCAATCTCCTTGTAACGTCTCTCTACGCAGGCTAAGACATGCCCATGACCACAAAAATCACATCTAAGAATTATCAGGTTCTGGCGCGGAAATATCGGCCCATGAATTTTGAAGACATGATCGGGCAAGAGCCTTTGGTTAAGACTTTGACCAATGCGTTTAAGACCGGGCGGGTTGCCCATGCCTTTATGTTGACCGGGGTACGCGGTATTGGCAAGACGACAACGGCGCGGCTCTTGGCGCGGGCGCTCAATTATGAGAGCGATGATCACAACGGGCCGAGCGTTCAATTAGAGCCACCGGGTGTTCACTGTGATGCCATTAACCGTTCGTCCCATTTGGACGTGATGGAAATGGATGCGGCGTCGCGCACGGGTGTTGGAGATATTCGTGAAATATTGGACAGTGTGCGCTACGGCCCCGTAGAGGCGCGTTACAAAGTCTATATTATCGACGAAGTGCATATGCTGTCCCAGCAAGCGTTTAATGCGCTTTTGAAAACGCTGGAAGAACCGCCTGCCCACGCGAAATTTATTTTTGCCACAACGGAAATCCGCAAAATCCCGATCACGGTTTTATCCCGTTGCCAACGGTTTGATTTGCGCCGTGTGGAAGCGGACGAGCTGTGCAAACATTTGGCCAATATCTGCGCCCAGGAAAAAGCCAATATCGCCGAGGACGGCTTGATGCTTATCGCCCGCGCTGCGGAAGGGTCAGTGCGCGACGGGCTTTCCTTACTGGACCAAGCCATTGTCCAAGCCGAGGGCGACAAAGAAGTGAGCGCCGAAGACATTCGTATCATGCTCGGCCTGGCAGACCGGACACGGGTGTTGGGGTTATTCGCATCTGCCGTGAACGGTGATGCCAAGGGGGCGCTGACCGAAGTGCGTTCGCAATATACGGACGGCGCAGATCCGGCGGTCATTGTTCGGGATCTTCTGGATATTTGCCACGAAGTCTCCCGCGCCAAGGCGCTGGGCGCGGAGGCAGAATTTGATATGGCACCGGATCAGGTCACACGTCTGCACGATCTTGCGGGCGGCTTGACCATGGGGCAAATTACGCGAGCCTGGCAAATGTTGCTGGCCGCTCACGGGGATGTGCGCACCGCGCCCGACCCGCTCGCTGCCGCCGAAATGGCGCTCTTGCGTCTCGCCGTGGCCGGAGATTTACCGCCGCCAGAATTGGCGGCACAATTATTGGCGGGGCTTAAGGATGTAAAAACGCCTCCAAAAGCATCTGCTGGCAATGTGCCAAGCTCAGGTGGTTCAAGTGCGGAAATTTCAGGCACAGAAATATCAAGTGCCGCGCCCACGGCTCACGGCAATACTGCCCCGCAATTGGAAACCAAATCTGCGCCGCAAGCCGCCCAAAGCCTGGCATCAAAACTTGAGTTTAATAGGTTTGAAGATTTAGTGGCGGGTGTCCCAAAAAATAAAACAGGTTTGCGCTACGATATTGAAAAGTTTATCCGCCCCATAAGGTTCGAGCCGGGCACATTTGTGTTTTCCTTTGCGCCGAACTTTCCAAAAGACCTAGAGTATCAATTACGCGCTTGGGTCACCGATGCCACCGCGCGACCTTGGCATATAGAGGTCGATACTAAAACCCAAGGCGAGCCAAGCCTGTTGGAGCGCCGCCGCGCCGCCCAAGCCGCCCAGAAAGACGCGGAAGAAAACCACCCGCTCGCCAAGGCCGCCCGTGCATTATTTCCCGGCGTAGAGATTGAATTTCGCGCCCGCGCCGCCATATCTAATGTCATAGCAGCAGATTTCGCTAAACCAGAGGAAACACCATGAAAGATATAATGGGCCTGATGAAACAGGCAAAAGAAATGCAAGAGAAAATGGAAATCGCCAAAGGCAAAGTCGCCGATTTGCGCGCCGAAGGCATCAGCGGCGGCGGCATGGTGCGCATCACATTGTCCGGTGAAGGCCATATGCAATCCATCAACATAGACAAGTCCATGATCGTCGCAGACGAAGCCGAAATCCTGGAAGACCTAATCATAGCCGCCTATCACGACGCCAAAATAAAAATAGACCAAAAACAAGCCCAGACCATGCAAGACGCCATGGGCGATATGCAGCTACCGGAAGGCATGAAACTGCCGTTTTAATGTAATTTCTTCCCCCATTTATGGCGCTCACGCTAACGCGCCTGCGGCGCGAACGCTACGCGGGCGCACGCAAAAGTGCGCGACGGCCACTTGGCCTTGCCTCGCTGTGCTCGGAAATTCTAGGTGACAGCAAATGACGGGTTTAGCCTCTTCTTTCTTCCCCCTCCATGGGTTTGAGCCAGAGCGGGGCAAATGTCCCGTGGCGCGAATGAGTGCCCCGCAGGGGGGATGGGGGCGGCGCTCTTGCGCCTTTATAGTGCGACTGCCAATCAAGACGAACACAAACTCACACCCTTTTTTTGAGCGTAAAAAACAAAATACAACTTACTCCCCTAAACCGGAACCCCCTCCTCCTCGCAAAAAGCCCTGACGACTTGGCGCAGGCTATCTGCATCTGAGGCGGCGGTTATTTTTGGCTTTAATACGGCGGCCAACTTCCCCGCATCTAACGCCAATATCGCGCTTTTTACTGGGCCTATGCCTGTTACTGGCATGGAGAGGTTTTGGAAGCCTAGTGCTGTAAGGCATATGGCTTCTAGGGGTTTTCCGGCTAGTTCGCCACAGACTGTGACCTCGGTTTTATTGGCTTTGCACCTGTCCGCGATATGGGAGAGCAGGGACAGGGCGGCGGGGTGTAGGCCGTCATAAAGATTGGCGACGCGCGGGTTATCGCGGTCGGCGGCGAAGAAGAACTGCATCAAATCGTTAGCGCCGACCGAGACGAAATCTGCGTATTTGCAAATAGCGTCTATCTGCCAAGCTAGGGCCGGGGTTTCGAGCATGACGCCGACCTCCAGCTTGTCCGGCGGTGTGCCGCCCAGTTTTTTGTGCCGGGTTAGCTCTTTATCCAGTAATGCCCGCGCCGTCTGAAATTCGGAAACAACGGCCACCATGGGAAACATAATACGCAAATGCTGGCCTGCGCCTGCTTGTATCAAGGCGCGCAATTGATAGCGCAACATACCCGGGCGTGCCAAGCCGATACGAATGGCGCGCCAGCCAATGGCCGGGTTTTCTTCTGGTACGGGATCGCCGTAGGGCAAGATTTTATCCCCCCCCAAATCCAATGTGCGAAAGGTCACCGGGCGGTCGCCCCCCCCTGTTTTGGCTGCGGCCAAAGCGCGTTTATACAAATCAATTTGTTCATCAAGGCGCGGCATACGCTGGGAAACCATGAATTGGAACTCTGTGCGGAACAGGCCGATACCGTCTGCACCAGCCGCGTCCAGTCCCGGCAAATCAACCAATAGCCCGGCATTGAGCAAAAGCGAGACGGGCTTGCCGTCTTTGGTGACGGCTCTTAAATGGCGCTGCTTTTCGAATGCCAGATTGAGCTGGGCGCGGATACCGACCCGCACCATAAATTCGTTAATGTTCTCTCTGGTTGGCCGAATAGCGACCTCGCCTATTTCGCCGTCAACCAGGACTTCGTCGTCGGCCTCAACCCTGTCCAGAACCCGCTCGGCCATGCCCACTAACGGGATACCCAATGTGCGGCATATGATGGTGGCGTGAGCGGTGCTTGAACCCTCTTCAAGCACTATGCCCTTAAGCTTGCCCCGATCATAATCCAGTATTTCAGCCGGGCCAAGATTACGGGCAAATATCACCGCATTGTCTGGCAATTGTCTTTGGCCTGGCTCTAGGTTTTCCCCGCCCAAAGAGCGCAACATACGGTTAGCCAGGTCTTCGAGATCGTGCAGCCGGGCGCGTAAATACGGGTCACGTGCTTTCAGCATGCGGGCGCGGTGTTCATTGCGCACACGTTCTACGGCGGCTTCAGCGGTTAGGCCGCTGTGGACGGCTTCGTGGAGACGGTTCAGCCATTGCCTGTCATAGGCGAACATGCGGTAGCTTTCGAATATCTCTTGGGAGGCCGCGCTCATTTCTCCCCTTTGACCGCTCGTTTCGCCGCCCATTTCTCCGTCTACCATAGCGTCAACAGAGCGGCGCATTTTGCGTATGGCTTTGGACAACCTAGCCTGTTCTTCGGCGGTGTTGGTCGACAACTTTTTCCGGGCGGCCACGGGTGGTAAATGTAAAACGGCGCGACCTTGGGCAAGGCCAGCTGCATATGCTTGGCCGACTATAGTTTCGGTACCTGTAGGCGTGAGGCGTATGCCCTTAAGCCTAGCCTCTGCACCGCCAGCGCGTTCGTCTTCGACCGCAATTTCCGCCAGCAAAGTCGCAGCGGTTAACAAATGCTCTACTTCGGCCTCGCTATAAACCCGCGCCCGTTTGCCTTGCACCACAAGGACGCCAAGATTGCGCCCGCCGCGTAATAAAGGAACCCCTAAAAACGAATGAAACCTCTGTTCGCCTGTTTCTTCTTTGAACACAAAATCCGGATGCTCGGAAGCCTCGGCCAAGTTTAGCAATTTCGCCCGTCTGGCAACACTGCCGACCAGGCCTTCATTTAAGTTCAATCGCGTGGCGTGGACGGCGCTTTGCTTCAAGCCCTTGGTGGCGCATAATTCCAGGTCGTCGCCAGAACGTAAATAAATTGACGCCACATTGACCTTCATGGAGGCGGCGATAATTTTGACAAATTTATCCAGTCGCGTTTGTACCCCGGCTTCTGATGCCATTAAGGCACGAATGCGCTTCAGCAATATAATGCCCGGATCGGACTTAATGCTTATGGGGCCAGGAATCTTAATCAAGACACTCCCAATTCAAACGCACTGTGTAAGGCACGCACGGCAAGCTCTGTCATATCCGAATCTATCAACACACTGATTTTGATCTCGGACGTGGCGATAACTTCGATATTTATATTTTTCTCCGCCAGTGCTGAAAACATTGTGTGCGCCACCCCAGCGTGGGAGCGCATACCAATCCCTATGACGGATACTTTGCTCACCTTGTCATTATACAACAAACCATCAAAGCCGATTTTTTTCTTGTTGGTCTCTAATGTTGCCAATGTTTTATCCAAATCCCGCCGCCCAATCGTGAACACCAAATTGGCGCTGTCTTCGCGCCGGGATGTGCCTTGGACAATCATATCAACGCTGATATTGGCTTCGGCCATAACCCCGCACACCCGGGCGACAACGCCCGGCTCATCATCAAGCCGCAATAAAGATATTTGTGCTTCGTCGCGTGAATATGCGACACCGCTTACAACACGTTCTTCCATAGTTTCCTCCTCTGCACAAACGAGCGTGCCCGGATTGGGTTCGCCGTCTTGTGCAAAACTGGTTAAAACCCTAATGGGTAAATTATTATTCATGGCCAGCTCGACCGAGCGGGTTTGCAAAACCTTTGCACCTTGGGAGGCCAGTTCCAACATTTCCTCAAAGGCAATCCGCCCTAGCCGTCTGGCCTCGGGCACTATGCGGGGATCCGTGGTATAGACCCCGTCCACATCCGTATAAATATCACACCTATCCGCCCCCAGTGCTACCGCCAAAGCCACTGCCGACGTGTCCGATCCGCCGCGTCCCAAAGTCGAAACACGCCCCTGGGGACTAATGCCCTGAAAGCCCGCCACCACACCAACAACACCGTCTTTGAGGGATTGGTTAAAGGCTAGGGTTTCTATGCCTTTGATGCGGGCGGACGCATGGGCGCCGTCGGTTTGCAGTGGTATCTGCCAGCCCTGCCATGACCGCGCCTTTACCCCGCGCCGTCTGAGCGCAATAGACAAAAGCCCACTGGTTACCTGTTCGCCGGAGGCGACAATAGCATCATATTCATCGTCTATATCCCCGCCTAAATTCGTATCTGCCGCTAAGGCATCCACATAGCCAACCAGCCTGTTGGTTTCCCCTGACATAGCCGACACCACCACGGCCACTTCATTCCCCTTAGCGTGCTCTGCCGCCACAAGCGCAGACACATGGCGGATCCTGTCTAGATCCGCCACGGATGTGCCGCCAAATTTCATGACTATACGTGCCATAAATCCTCTTTGTTTATCTGCCCCATTGTCTATAAGGGTTTTTCAAGATTTGAAAGACCAATATGACTTCCACTGTTCACAAAAACGCTACCCATAAAACAAGCACCAGCGTTGATGCGTCCGAAATGGCACATTTCGCCAAGATGGCAGAGGATTGGTGGAACCCGAACGGCAAGTTCAAACCGCTTCATATTATGAATGGGTGCCGGGTGCGGTTTATCAAAGACGAAATATGTGCGCATTTTTTACGGGATCCGGAAAGCGAAGTGCCGCTCAAAGGCTTACGTATATTGGACGTTGGATGCGGCGGCGGTCTGTTATGCGAACCTATGGCGCGGCTCGGCGCAGATGTCTCAGGCGTCGATGCGCTAGAGAAAAACATTAAAACCGCCATGATCCACGCGGAAAAATCCGGTCTTGATATAGATTACCGCTATACAACAATCGAAGACCTCATCGACAGCGGCGAAAAACCCTATGATGTGGTTCTTAATATGGAAGTGCTGGAGCATGTCACCGACCCGGCCACATTCATCAAACATTGCGCACAAATGCTGCGTCCCGGCGGCATCACATTTTGTTCGACCATAAACCGCACCGCCAAAGCTTTCACCCTCACCATACTGGGCGCAGAGTATATCATGAACTGGCTTCCCAAAGGCACCCACCAATACGCAAAATTCATCACACCGGTCGAGATGGTGCGCATGCTCAAAGATGCGGGGCTTGACCCGGATGAGCCACTGGGCATGACATATAACCCGCTCGCCGGAAGCTGGAAAATCACAAACGACACCAGCGTCAATTATCTGGTGAGGTCGGTAAATGTATAATATTGACCCCATAGATTTGGCGCGAGAACTTATCCGGTGCCAATCCATTACCCCTGCCGATGCGGGGGCGCTTGGGGTTTTGCAGGATGTGCTTGAGGGTATGGGGTTTCGCTGTACACGCTATCCATTTGGTCAAGGGGCAGAAAAAGTTGATAACCTCTATGCGCGGCTGGGTACGGGTGCGCCGAATATGTGTTATGCGGGGCATGTGGATGTGGTGCCTATTGGTGATGTGGGGGCTTGGCGACAAGACCCTTTTGGCGGCGTGATAGAAGACGGCAAATTATGGGGGCGCGGAGCGGCGGACATGAAAGGCGGGATTGCGGCTTTTGTAGCATCGGTGTCAGAGTTTTTAGCGGACGGCAGTGCGTTTAGCGGCTCTATCAGTTTTCTGATTACGGGGGACGAAGAGGGGCCTGCGGTTAACGGCACCAGGAAGGTTTTGGAAGCCATTAGCGCGGCAGGCGAAATTATTGACCATTGTTTGGTGGGGGAGCCGACCAATCCGAACAGGCTGGGCGAGATGATTAAAATCGGGCGGCGCGGCTCTCTGAACGGGGTTTTAACCGTCATTGGCACCCAAGGTCATGTGGCTTACCCCGACTTGGCGGGAAATCCTGTGCCGACTTTGCTAAAATTGCTAACGGCGCTGTCGTCCAAGAAGCTGGACGACGGGAATAAGAATTTCCAGCCGTCCAATCTAGAAATTACGTCGATTGATGTGGACAATCCTGCCCACAATATTATCGCAGGTGCGGCGCGCGCCAAGTTCAATATTCGTTTTAACACCGAGCATACAGGCGACGATTTGTTAGACTGGATAAACACCGAAATCGAAATCGCAGGTCGAGGGTTTGATGGCCGTATCGAGGCCGAGCTTTCCGTCCCCGGCCATCCGTTCTTGACCAAGCCGTGTGCTCTAAGCGAAAAACTAGCACTCGCCGTAGAAGACATTACCGGGCGCAAGCCAGAACTATCCACCAGCGGCGGCACGTCGGACGCGCGCTTCATTACCCATTATGCGCCTGTGGTCGAATTTGGCCTGATTGGCAAGACAATCCATCAGGTGAATGAACACGCAAAAATTGCCGATATAAAAAGCCTGAAGCAAATTTACAAAGCGTTTTTAGTGCGCTACTTTGCGGCATGAGTTTGGTTCGTATATTTAATGGCGTGGTAAATGCCTTAAACGGAAAACCGTGGGAGGATGGTTTCGATTTGTCCCCGCGTGGTTTGCCCCGCTCATTTATTGCCGTGGCCGCCTATATCCCGTTGGGACTGATAGCGGCCAGAGCCGCCGTTAAATATAACGACAATACAGCGTCTATGCCTTACGGCCCTATCGTGATTACCCTGGGTTTAATCGCATTAACATTTCCGCTCATCGCTTATGTGCTGTGTATGTTATTTGATAAAATGGATAGGTTTCGCCCGTGGGTCATTGTGCGTAATTGGACGTTTTTGTTTGCCTATGCATTGATTGCCGCCTCCCTTGGCTTGTACTTGCTGGGGATGTTGCCGTTTTTCCCGGCCTATGTTGTTGCGCTGACTTTGTACATTTGCACTCTGGCGATTGATGTGCGCTTGGCGTGGCGCATAGCCGGATTCGACTGGATGGGCGCAGTGTTCGCAGGCATTCTCATTAGCGCCGCCACCATGATGGTGCTGTCATTGGTCATCAGCCAGAATATCACCTAGCTTAAATGACGGATGCAAAAATAGATATATTTGAGCTTCTGGTTAAAAACCCGTTTTTGTTTCTGCGTGATGTCCACCGCCGCTTTGTTGCCGACGACGGCTTTGCGCTTTCTGGCAATATCGCATTTTCGTCACTCCTAGCTTTTTTTCCGTTTTTAATCTTCTTGACGGCGCTGGCCGGGTTTTTAGGCAATGAACCTTTGGCGCGCACGGTGATTGATTATCTACTATCTGTCGCACCCGCTGAAATCGTCGAGCCCGTGTCCGATGATATCCATTCTATCCTCACCGTGTCCAACAAGCGCGTGCTGACACTATCCATCGCCTTTACACTTTATATTGCCACAGGCGGGGTCGAGAGCTTGCGAGTCGGATTTAATCGGGCTTATGGTCTGGGCGCTGAGATGCGCAGGCCGTGGTGGATGCGGTTTTTGCAGAACCTTGCCTTTGTTATCGGCGGGGCGGGCGTATTATTGGTCTTGGCGGTGTTGATAGTCTTTGCGCCGCTCTGGTGGGATGCTGCAGCATCCCGCGCCGAATTTTTAGACAATCTTTCCGGCTGGTTTCATTTGCTGCGCATACCTATTGGCTTGGGCGTCATGTTTTTGGCGCTCAGTTTCGGGCATTTATTCTTGCCGCGCAAACGGCTACAGTTCAGACAAGTCCTGCCCGGCATATTGGCGACCATGGTTTTGTGGCTATTGGCGGCAAAATTATATGCCCAATATACGGCAGAGTTTTCCCGCGCCCAGATTATGTATGCGGGCTTGGGTAGTGTTGTCATAGCGCTGTTGTTCGTCTATATTTCTGCGGCACTAGTCATTCTCGGCGGGGAGTTCAACGAGGTTTTGATCGAACGTAAATCGAAGAAACAAAATAAAGGGGATATGTAATGGAACAGATCGCAGCCTATCATTTGACGGGTGTAGCCATGGCGGCAGCTGGCGCTCTTATGCTACTTCAACTGCTCGTGGCTGATGCGGCGGCCATTAAGGCAAAGCACATACCGGGGACACCCGTAGAGCCTAACCATGAAAACTTCCTGTTCAGAGCAAGCAGGTCATTGGCCAATATGAATGAAAGTGTCGCCGTTTTCATCATTTTCGCACTGGTCGGCATTCTATCTGCCGCCGACCCCCTCTGGCTTGGCCGTTTGGCGTGGGTGTATATTGCTGCCCGTGCCGCCTATATGCTGTGCTATTGGTTTAACATCAAGCTCATGCGCTCCGTGTTTTTCGGCATCAGCCTGTTTGCCTTACTCGGACTTGGCGGCATTATGGGCCGTGGTTTGATGGGCTAATGTTCACGGTATAATTTTTCTCTTGACTCCGTGTGACAGCCGTCACACAATGTGGTTATGAAAATTACACCCAATCCGCCGGAACTTGTTTTACTCAAAGCCCTTTGGGCGCGGGGCGCTATGCCTGTGCGCAGTCTGCACGATATTTGCGCACCTGAGCTTAACTGGTCGTTCTCCTCAACCCGAAAAACCATAGAACGCATGACCGACAAGGGTTTTGTCTCCGTCTCAACCACATCTAAACCTGCCAGTGTATCTGCGCGTATATCAAAAACGACAACCCTCGCCCATATGGCCCGCGAGTTTTTTGGCCGCGTCCTGGAAGTAGACGGCCCCCTCCCCGCCTCGGCATTTACGTGCAGTACATTGCTATCAGACGAAGAACTAGACGAACTAGAAGGCCTTTTGGGTGGGCTGTATTAACCTCAATACGACGCTATCGTCATATAATAGCCGCTGACACGAACCGGAATTATATTTTTTAATATTATCAATACAACCCGCAAAGCGCTAATAAATCGCGGGGGTGGTTGTTATCGTAATTGACATGGGGTAAACCCTATAAAAAATATGGGAAAGCCAATATGACCAATCCGATTACTGTTTATCACCTTCCGCGCTCGCGCTCAATGCGAGTTTTGTGGTTGCTGGAAGAGCTTGGCCTCGACTATAAAGTCGACAGCCTTGAATATATCCCCGGTAAATTTGGTGGTGCGGAATATACCAAAATCCACCCGCTTAACAAAATTCCAGCCATAAAAGATGGAGATATGGTGATGTTCGAGAGCGTCGCCATCATGCAGTATATCATGGATAAATATGCGCCTGGTAAATTACGCCCGGCGTTGGATGATCCCGAGTACGGCCCTTATTTGCAATGGCTGCACTACGGCGAAAGCACCTTGGCTCCGATTGTTGCGACCCTGATGTATCAACGGCATTTCTTTCCCGTGGACAGGCGTAGTAAAGATGTTGAAGCGTGGGCCGAAGTTGAACTAGCCAAAGTCCTTTCCATGTTGGAAACGCAACTGGGTGATCATGATTATATCCTAAAATCAGGCTTCTCTGCCGCAGATATTTCAGTCGGCTATTGCCTACTCCTCGTCCGCTTGGCCAAAGCCCATGCCCAAATTACCGATCGGATTGAAGACTATTGGGACACGCTGACGGATAGGGACGCCTGGCTGAAAATGAGTAAGATTTAGGGTAGGCAGGAAACCGAGCGCTTTAACTTATCACTTCAGTCGGTCGTAAACCATCATGCTGACCGCGAGGTCTTGGGCGCCTATTCCTGTTAGGTCGACTACGGAAATTATTTTGGTGTTGAGAACTATGGGTGATGGTTTCGTGTTTAGTATTTGCCCAAAAGCTATATCTTTGTTGTGTACGATAACACCGGCGCGAACGGCGTGGCCAAATTCTCCGTGCTTAAGACATTGGTCGTGGTCGTCTGTAGAGATAAAATCGGCACGGGCTAAAATATCAGGTTCCAGCTCTATCTTCCCCAGGCTATCTGCGCCAATGGCGACAATGTGGTGGCCAGGCTTGATATCGGCAGATTTTATAATCGGCGAGGTGGAGGGCGTTGTTGTCACGATGATATCGGACAGGGCGCAAAGTTGGCTTGCTGACGGTGCAATACTGATCGGTATATTGACATCACCAAGCCGTTTGATCAGGTGTAGGCATTTTTCCTCTGAGCGCCCAAAAACTGTATATGTTCGATATCCATATATGCGTTTATCCAGCGCGCTTGCAGTTCTGCTTGATGACCTGTGCCGACAATTCCCAAACGCTTGGAGCCATGACCTGCCGCTAACCCTGCCGCAAGTGCGCCCGCAGCCGCTGTGCGTATGGATGTTAGATATCCCTGGTCTCGAAACATGACGACAGGCTCGCCCGTTTGCGCGCAAAATAGCATGAGTAAGCCGTTGTTAACGGGCAAACCTCTCTCTGAATTTTTGTAAAATCCTGTGGCAACTTTAATGCAAAAATATGGGTGCAGGAGCGAATATGCGGATTTAACGTGACAATCGCCGCTGAGCTTATTTTGGTCTTGTCCAAACGTCATTTGTAGTGGGTCGGGTGATTTTATGACGCCTTTATAATGATCTACGAGACTTGTGCGCACAGCCTGTATAATACTTTTTTCGTCAATAATTGAACGAATTTCACTCAGAGTTATAATCCGCATTAGGGCGTAAATACGTTATCGTTTTTGTCCAAGAATTCCCGAAATGCCGTCAGTCCGTCATCAATATTGGAGCGTCCAAACCCTATCCGGAATCTATCCGTTGGTGCTTCCATAAGTTCTGATTTATATATGGAAGCAGGCAGGACAAGAACGCCAGCGTCTTCAATAAGCGACTTGCAAAACGCCTCTACGCCGCCCCTACCGACATATTGCGGGAAAGCTATACAGCCGCCGTCCGGGCGCACCCATTTAAATAGCTGTGGGTAGTCCGCAAAGAAGTCGTCAAGTTTCTCTATATTAGTTTTTAGAAAGGCACGGTTTCGCGCGATGATTTTACCCCGTGCGCCTAATGCCATGACAGCCAAGCGTTCACTTGGCGCGGAATTACAAATAGAGAGGTAATGTTTGTAGCGCTCAAGTTTTTGCAAAACCGCCTTATCTTGCGCTGCAATCCAGCCAATGCGTAGCCCCGGCAATCCATAAGCTTTGGACATGACATTAAGGGATATACCCTTTTCGTAAACGTCCGCCGCCTGATCAATACGCTTATTCTCGTCCTGCTCCAGTAGGCGGTAAACTTCGTCGCTAAATAAATATATCCCGTGTTTACGGCATAGCTCAATTAACTCGGCATAGTCTTTTGCGGGGAGTATCGCCCCCGTCGGATTATTAGGAAAGCATATGGAAACGAGCTTGGTGTTAGGCCGAACGGCGCGGCGTATGTCGTCTATATCAAGCCGCCAATTATTGCCCGGGTCAAGCGCTACGCCCGTGACGGCACATATATTGAGCGGCAATGTTTCCGCCGCCTGATAATTTGGCACAATGACAATCGCATGATCGTCTTTGCCCAGAAAAACCCGCATGGCGGCGTAAACACCCTCTTCTGCGCCCGCAAAACACAAGATGTTTTCCGGCTTCATAGTGTCATAGGTTTGGGCTATTGCGACACGAAGATCAGGTGCCCCCCATGTTTCGGTATAGCCCAGCCAAAGATCGTCCAGACTGCCTGGCGGCGCCCCGGCTAGTTTCATCAGCTCGCCTACAGTCATGCTTTGCACATCCGAAGCTGTCATATGATATTTCGCCTTAAATTCCCATTTGGAGAAATATGTTTCAAGTTCAAAATCACGCATAATATCTACTGTTTGTTTTTCAAGTTGGTTTGTGGTTCCCCGCGAACCGTTTTGAGGAGTTTATAAAAATTTGCGCGAGATACGCCGAGTAATTTTATGACATATTGATGGGAGCCGCGAATATCGAAAATATTGTTGGTTTCTAGCGCGTTTAATATCGCTACTTTATCACTTCGCTTCGCCGCAACTAACACTACGCCGCGCTTTGCGAGTGTCTTTGAAACCGTAGTGTTAATCGCCTGTCTCCAGTCTTGATTAAACAAAGATTTTGGTTTGTCCGCCGTGTTTATTTGCGTCAGCGAGGCCAGTAAACCAGCGGCTGCTGATAAGGCCACCGTTTTTGTATTTACACAAAGCAGCCCGATAGGTTTTGCACGATCATCATACAAGACTGCACTTAGTGAGCGCAGCATTTCCCCGTCCCAATTCTCTTGGGCATAAGGCCCTATGACGTCTCCATCATTTCTTTCCTTCAAAGCCTTGAAATCAACCAAAGACGTATCTCCAAGCACGCGGTTAGAAAATGCGCCTTCAAGTGCAACAATGCACCCGGTTTCCAGGTCGTGCAACACGACCTCCATTTGGCCAGGGAAGAGCAGCCCTATAAGTTTACAAATGCCACCATATTGGTTCGTCAAATTTGTCATAACCAATAATAATCATTAAATAGACTATAAGTCTATATTTATATTAAATGTATTGTATAAAGAGTTTGTTGTTTTCAGTAGAGCTTGGGGGGTGTGTTTTAACCAAATCACACATATACAAGATGTGACATATGTCACACAAAACTATTTCCCCGACCGCTCCGCCAAGCACTTCTGCATCTCTCGCAAATCTCTCCCTGTTATTTCAAGCACTGGTTGGGTGTCGAAGGCGTAGTCGCTTACGACTAGGTCTGGGAGTTTTGCGTATTTTGTGTAGGCAGAGAAATCGTCGGAGGCTTGTAGTTTGTCGTCTAAGTCGAAAAATGATCCGGCCAGGATCGGGATATTTCGTTTGCGCAAAGCGCCTGCTAGCTCCTCGGTCAATGGCCCCCTGCCCGTCCATGCGGTCATAATATTTGTCGGGATGCCGAGAGCTTCCAGGGTTTTAATGTCGGCGGGTTTGAAAATGCCGACCGATAGAGCGGCGTCCGGGGCTAATCTATGCAGGCGCACGGCTTGTTCTGTGGTGTAGGAGATTAAAATCACCTGATCCAACATTTCGGCGGCACGGATGCTGTCGATTACTTTAGCTTCGTCAACGGAAGACTTAAAATCAATCTCCAGATACATTTTATCTTTTGACCAGGCCAGTACATCGGCAAAGGCGCTTGGGCGAAAACTGGTTAGGTCGCCATTGGTATCTTTTAATAATAACAGTTGGGACGCATTCCAGCTCGTAACGGCGATTGGACCTTTCCCGGTCGACCCACGCTCCCAAGTGCCGTCGTGAAACAAAAACTGTGTGCCGTCCCGTAATCGCGCTACATCAATTTCGGCGAACGGGATGCCTTTGGCGTGTAGGGCTTGCAAGCTTTCAAGTGTGTTTTCGGGAAATTTTGAGCCTTCATGAGTTCCCCGGTGCGCTGCAACGAATGCCAAGTCGGCGGGTTTACAAGCAAAAAGGTCAAGAACTGATGGAAGTGGCGCAAAATTAGCGTCAAATGACGTAATGTTACGGCCTCTCTCGTCGCCCTTAGCTTGATTGGCAGGGGTATAGTCCCTTTGGCACGACGACAGAGCCGTGGCTGAAGCCAATAAAATGCTGATAAGCGTTATATTATAACCATAGGTTCTAAAAATACAGGTCAACAAAAACTCTCCAATAATATCATTTCGATGTATGGAGCCGCTATATTATATTTGCTGGCTCCCTATAAAACATTAGCTTATACGGCATATGGTCGACTATGAAAGTGAAAAACAAATGCAGAATGCACAGGATACAATTCCCACAATATTTGCCCTGGCCACATCTGCCGGGCGTGCCGGGGTGGCTGTCATACGGGTAAGCGGCCCTGAAGCCGCAGCGGTTCTGTGCGCATTGAGCGGGCGTTCCTTACCTGCGCCGCGCACGGCACGCCTGCGCGTTTTAAAAGACCAAAACGGCGATAAATTGGACGAAGCTTTGGTGCTTTGGTTTCCGGGGCCGGGTAGTTTTACCGGAGAGGACATGGCCGAATTACACACCCACGGCAGTGTCGCGGTTATAGAAGCCGTGAGCCAGGCGCTTTATGATCTCGGCCTGAGGCAGGCCGCACCGGGGGAGTTTACCCGCCGGGCATTTGAAAACGATAGGCTCGATCTGACTGAAGCCGAGGGCTTGGCGGATCTGATTGATGCGGAAACGGAAGGACAAAGACGACAGGCGCTCAGACAAATGGGCGGCGGCTTGCGGAAAGTCTATGAAGACTGGCGCACGCTTATCCTCGATGCGCTGGCCATGGTGGAGGGTGAAATAGATTTCCCGGACGAGGGCGATGTGCCGGACGCATTGGCACACCGGGCATCATCCGGTTTGATTAAACTTGCCGCAAAACTAAAATCCGCATTATTGGATTCCCATCGGGGCGAGAAAGTGCGCTCCGGCCTGGACATCGCCATTATCGGTGCGCCCAATGCCGGAAAGTCCAGTATTCTCAACCGCTTAGCCCGCAGAGATGCGGCGATTGTTTCAGCGCAAGCGGGCACCACCCGCGATATTGTCGAAATATATATGCACATTGCCGGCTTGCCTGTGCGCTTTTCGGACACGGCGGGATTGCGCGAAACCGATGATTTGGTGGAAGCAGAAGGCGTTCGGCGCGCCAAATTACGGGCGCGGGATGCGGACATTCGCCTTGGTGTCATAGATTTAACCAGCAATAACAATGAAGTACTGGGCGCTTTAACTGTGGGTGATTTAGTTCTTTATAATAAGGCGGACATTGGCACAGCACCCGATCAAAATGTTTCACGTGAAACATTTTTGGTCAGTGCGGAAACCGGATCCGGCTTTGCTGAATTGGAGACGGCGCTTGAGCGTGAAATTATTTCCCGCTTTGCCCAGACAGAGCAAGCCGGATTGACCCGTGTCCGTCATGTTGAGTGCGTCCGCAAGGCGCTGGTCGCCATAGAAAGCGCGTCTGAAAACCTAGCCATAGCGCCGGAGCTGGCCGGGGCAGATTTGCGCGCGGCTTTGCACGCCATTAAAGAATTGGCGGGCGAAGCGGATATTGAAGCTGTGCTGGACAGGGTTTTTTCCCAGTTTTGCATTGGAAAATAGCCAGACCCGAAAAATGTTTCACGTGAAACATTTCGAATACCGCATAAAACTCATGACATTTCCCAAGATTGGCGATAGGAAAGCCCAAACCAGAGGATTTACTTAAGTGCCCAAAGCAAACAACATATATGATGTAATCATCATCGGCGGCGGCCATGCCGGATGCGAAGCGGCTAGCGCTGCGGCGCGGGCTGGTGCGCAGGCTTTATTGTTGACCCATAGGTTGGATACTATCGGGGAGATGTCCTGCAATCCGGCCATTGGCGGGCTGGGTAAGGGGCATTTGGTGCGCGAAATTGATGCGCTGGGTGGGGAAATGGCTTTGGTGGCCGATGCGTCGGGCATACAGTTTCGCTTGCTCAACCGCTCCAAAGGTCCGGCGGTGCGCGGGCCGCGTACCCAGTCTGATCGGAGCCTATATAAAAAAGCCATGCAAAAAGCCTTGCTTTCACGGGACAAGCTGACAATTGAAGCTGCGGCAGTACGAGATTTGATAGTCGAGGGCGGCAAGCTTACGGGTGTGGTCGGCGAAGATGGCTGCGAATGGTTTGCGCCGCGTGTCGTTTTGACTACAGGGACATTCCTGAAAGGTGTAATCCACATTGGCGACAAGCGGGTTCCAGCCGGGCGGCAAGGACGGGACGGGGTGGAAGCTCCGGCGGTCGGATTGTCCGACCGCCTGTATAAAAGCGGCCTTAAAATGGGGCGGCTGAAAACCGGAACCCCTGCCCGCATTCGGTTTGACAGTGTGAATTGGGACATATTGGATATGCAGCCCGCAGACACAAATCCGGTGCCGTTTTCCTTCATGAGCGAGCGTATTGAAGTGCCACAAATCGCCTGCGGTATTACTTTCACCAATGCAAAAACCCACGCAATTATCGCAGATAATCTGGAGAAATCCGCTATCAATGCCGGACATATATCCGGGCGCGGGCCGCGCTATTGCCCGTCTATCGAAGATAAAATCAACCGCTTCGCGGACCGGGACAAGCACCAGATATTCCTGGAGCCTGAGGGCTTGCCCGGTACGCCGGACGGGGCGGTGATTTACCCCAATGGTATTTCCACCTCCCTACCCGAAGACGTGCAGTTGGCCTTCCTCAAGACCATTAAAGGCCTGGAGAATGTGGAAGTACAGCGCTATGGCTATGCCATTGAATATGATTATGTAGACCCGCGCGAACTCAGGGCAACGCTAGAAACCCGCCGCATTCCCGGCCTATATCTGGCCGGACAGATTAACGGCACGACGGGCTATGAAGAAGCGGCGGCGCAAGGTCTGATGGCCGGGCTAAATGCAGCGCTTGCGGCACAAGAAAAAGACCCGTTCATTCTCGACCGCTCCCAAGCCTATATGGGTGTGATGATTGACGATCTGATCACCAAAGGCGTGAGCGAGCCTTACCGCATGTTCACCAGCCGCGCCGAATACCGCCTGTCCCTACGCGCCGATAATGCCGACCAACGCCTGACCCCGTTGGCGCAGGATCTGGGGATTATCAGCCCTGCCCGCAGCCAAGCTTTTGCAGCAAAAATGCAGGCATTATCAGACGCCCGCAAGCTGGCTAATACACTGTCCAAAACCCCTAGCGAGTTGAAGGCGCTCGGCATCAAGGTCAATGAAGACGGTGTCCGCCGCACGCTCACCGACTTGCTGGCCTATCCGAAAACCACCATAGAGAGCTTGCTCCCGGTGTGGCCGGAACTGGCCGACATGCCCGAAAGCATCCGCACCGCCCTAGAGGCCGACGCCCTCTATGCCGGCTATATAGAGCGCCAAGCCAAAGACATTGCGGCGTTCAAACGCGACGAAGGCCTGCGCCTGCCAGAGCATCTGGACTATAGAGCCATTGGCGGCATTTCTAACGAAGTGCGCGAAAAGCTTATGGCAACCCGCCCGGCAACAATCGGCCAGGCCGCCCGCATGGAAGGCGTCACCCCCGGCGCTTTGTCGGCTGTCCTAGCCTATCTAAAGCGGAGCGCCTAGATGTTAGGCTATCCAGAAAACCGAGCAAAGCGAGGCAAGGCCAAGTGGCCGTCGCGCCCCATGGCGCGCGCCCGCCCAAGAAACAAAAATGGCGTTGAGCGCAGCTCAACTGCCGTGAGCGCTATAAACGGAGCGCCTAGATGAACGCCGAACAATTCCAGCACCAAACCAATGTTTCACGTGAAACATTAGACAGCTACCAAATATGGTATGACCTGCTAAGCCGTTGGAATAAAAAGATAAATTTGGTGGCACCTGCGACGTTACACGATTTTTGGTTGCGTCATGCCCTAGATTGCTGGCAGGTGGTCGGACTGTTGCCCGCGCATACAAAAACCATAATCGACATGGGCGCAGGTGCAGGCTTCCCTGGTCTAGCTATGGCCATAGGGCTTAAGGCGGTGCCAGGTGCAAACATAATGCTGGTCGAATCCAATGGCAAAAAATGTAATTTCCTGCGCACAGTCATCCGCGAATTGGCTCTGCCCGCCACTGCCGTACAAGAGCGGGTCGAAAACCTGCCGCCCGCGCCCTATGACATCATCACAGCCCGCGCTTTCGCCCCCCTGCCCAAGCTATTGGGATACAGCCTGCCGTTTTGGGGTGCGCAGACTACAGCCCTGTTCCCCAAAGGCGCCCACTGGCAAGACGAGCTTACCGCCGCCCAAAACACATACGACTTCACCCTAACAACAACCAATAGCCAAACAGCAGATAACGCCAAAATCCTAACCATCACCAATCTAACAGTGCGGGAAAATGGCCAATGATATATCGTTACAAAAAAAGCGGGGTTAGGCAGAATATTTATGCTGAGGAGAGCGCGAGGGGTGAGTCTACGCACCAGCAAAAACCGTGGCGTATGGGGTCTGAAATGCATAAGAAAAAACCGGATTCTTTCTTCCCCCACATGTGGGGGAAGTGCCGCAGCGTAGCGCAGGCGATGGGGGCGCGCACATTTTGTGCGCTTCTGAATGTAAGCATAAAATCGAAAGCGCTAAGGCGGGCAAAAGCCTGCGCCCTCTTGGAAGTACCCTTGGGGTGCGCCCCCATCCCCCCTACGGGGTACTTCCCCCATGAAAAATGGGGGAAGAAATGGTCGTACTTTTCTTCCCACACCCATGGAGGAAGTACCGCAGCGGAGAACCGCATGGGTGTTTCTCACGAAAACAATGGGGGGGGAGTAAGTCTACCTTGTATGGCAGGGTCGACTACACCAATAACACCCGTCAACATTGGTGTAATGGTTCCGAGCTTCGCGAACCGCCGAATGGCAATCGTTATGCCAGCCAAGGTCTTTGCGGTTTTGCGGTGCCGGATAGTAGGTGCAACCTTCTTTATGAACTTCGTGTTCGCCAGTGGGTTGCGCGTTTTTGTTAACGCAGTAATAAGCCATATCATTTACCTTTATAAAAATGAGGTAGGCTTGACAACTGAACCTATGAGTGGTTCAAAGAAATTACCATATCTCTTTTCTGCGCCTACCTCTGGGTTGATGCAGATTTGGAAAATGCTAGAATCGTCAAGGGTGCAACCTTGGCGATTCGTATTTCCAAATGTCGCCTCAAATGCTGACTCACTTTATACACAGAGTCCATACCCTAAATACAAAAAAGTTCACATTTGTTCTAGTTTGTGTATAGCTTGCGGAAAAGGGGGAAATAATGGCGTTATTTAACACACGGTTTTTGCAAAAAACCATTGGGGAGAACCCGCCGCCATTGCCGCCTGAACATCGTGCCGTACTTGAAGCGTGGTCGCATGACATTACCAGCCACCGCATAAAAGAAATATCCGAAGACCAGATTGAAGCTGACTTCAACAAAAACATAATGATGACAGTACTTGGCTATTCTGGAAGAGGCGCAGATGACACTTGGAACAATCAACCAAAAGTGCAGTGCGGTTCAGGTCGGGTCGATTTGGCGCTCGGCGAATTTGATAAATCCGGCACACAAAATGTTGCCGTTCCGTTTGAACTGAAAGGCGCAAAAACCAAAGACTTAGACGCGATTATGTCAGGGCGTAATATATCACCCGTACAACAAGCTTGGCAATATGCCGTAGCAAATGAGGGGACGCAATGGGTCATGGTTTGTAATATGACCGAACTGCGACTTTATGCTTATGGTCGCGGCGCAGGCGAATATGAAAGCTGGCAACTAAAAAACCTGACCGACCCATATGAGTACGCGAAATTCATCCGAATCCTGAGCGCAGATAATTTGCTCGGGGGGGCAAGTAAAATACTGCTCAACAAATCCCGAGATGCAGACAAGGATATTTCCGAAGAATTATATTCTGATTATAAAGCGCTGCGCCTGTCGCTCATCGGAGAAATTCGCAGAAATCACCCCCATATAAATGGGCGGGATTCCATTAGTTATGCCCAGACAATTTTGGACAGAATCCTGTTTATCGCCTTTGCCGAAGACACCGGATTATTGCCAGAAGAAACCCTGAAAAAAGCTTATGAATTTAAAAATGATTACGGCGACCCGGTTCCGGTATGGCAGCGCTTTCGCGCCTTATTTGCCCATATAGACAAGGGTTATGCGCCCATGAATATCCCGCGCTATAATGGCGGTTTGTTCCAATACGACGAAGCCATTGAAAAACTAAACCTTGGCGACCGCGTCATGGAGGGCTTCAAAGATTTAGGCGAATATGATTTTGCATCCGATGTAAGGGTTACGGTTCTGGGGCGGATATTTGAACAATCCATCACCGATATTGAAGAACTTCAACAAATGGGCGAGGGTGAATTTGAAGCCGAAGCCAAAAAAACCACCAGCGTCAAAGGCCGGCGCAAACGCGAAGGCGTTATTTATACGCCGGACTATATTGCCGAATTTATAGTCGAACAAACCATCGGTAAACGGCTGGCGGAATTGTTTTCTATGTCTGTGGCGAAATATGCTAAAAAGGGCGGTGTTGAGGATTACAAAAATATAGACTGGAAAGGCGGTAAAAACCCCAAGGAAATTGAGGCTTGGCGAGACTATAGAGCGCAAATTTCTAAATTGAAAATCGTTGATCCCGCCTGTGGTTCGGGCGTGTTTTTGGTCACGGCCTTTGACTTCTTGAGGGCCGAATATAACCGGGTCAATAATAAAATTGCCGAGCTAGACCCAACAAAACGCTTGGACATGTTCGATGCCGACCGTGAAGTCCTGACCAAAAACCTGTACGGGGTTGATGTGAATGAGGAAAGCGTCGAAATAACGAAATTATCCTTGTGGTTAAAAACCGCCAAGCGCGGCAAGGTATTGGATAGTCTGGATGATAATATCAAGGTCGGAGATAGTTTAATCGGCACCTCCAACATGGCCTATCACAAACATGATTTTGATTGGTTGATGGCTTTTAAAGATGTCTCACAAGGTAAATTTGATATTGTCCTCGGCAACCCGCCCTATGTGCGCCAAGAACGGTTTAAAGACTTAAAGCCTGCCCTGAAAAAACGGTTTGAAGTTTATCACGGCGTCGCAGATTTATTCGTCTATTTTTTCGAGCGCGGTTTGAGATTGCTCAAAGACGGCGGGCGGCTCGGCTATATTTGTTCCAGCACGTTTTTCAAAACCAGTTCCGGCGCACCTTTACGCAGCTATATTTTGGAAAACGGCCTGATTGAAACCATGGTGGATTTTGGCGATATTCAAGTGTTTGAAGGCGTCACCACCTATCCGGCGGTGATGGGGGTGAAAAAGGGCAAGCCCGCTAAGGGTATGAATACGCTGTTTTGGACGATTGACGATTTACCCGAAGATAATTTCGCGGCCAGCTTTGACAAAAACGCGCAAAAATTTGACCAGCACGATTTGTCGCCCGCCGCATGGAAATTCGAAGATCCGGCCTTGACCAAATTACGGATTAAATTGACCAAAGACCGCCAGACCTTGAAACAGGTTTACGGTTCGCCGCTTTACGGTATTAAAACAGGACGCAATGAAGCCTTTGTCATCGACAAGAAAACCCGCGACCAATTGGTTAAACAAGACGCCCGTAGTATGGAGCGGCTCAAGCCGTGGCTTGTGGGCAGGGATCTTAAAAAATGGCGCGCCGAACCCCAAGACCAGTTTCTGATATTTTTCCCCAAGGGTTGGACACAGACAAAATACGGCGTGCTGAGCGAATTGGAAGCATGGCAAAATTTAAGCCGTGATTTCCCCGCCCTCAGCGAGCATCTCTACCCCTATGCCGCCGTCTGCCGCAAGCGCACGGACAAGGGCGATTATTGGTGGGAACTCCGCGCTTGTGATTATTACGATAAGTTTGAAGCGCCGAAGATTGTTTACGGGCATTTTCAAAACAAACCCTTGTATAGTTTTGATGAGAAAAATTATTTCACAAATAACAAATGCTATATTTTTCCAAACACAGGATGGTTTGAGCTTGCTTTACTTAATAGCAGTTCTCTCTGGTTTGTTTTTTCCCGCATTACCACAATGATGCGCGGTGGTTATTACGAGGCTACAACACAAAATGTAGTGCAATTACCTATCCCAGACGCCACAAATGAACAAAAAGAAGCTATTGCCGTACTCGCCCAAGCCTGCCAAAGCGCCGCCGAGCAGCGCTATAAAATACAACAATCTGTGCGCCAACGTATCCCGGATTTATGCCCTGATGGGCAGGCCGCCAAGCTGTCAAACAAGTTGAAAAACTGGCACGGCTTTGTCGACTTCGCCGCCTTTCGCAAAGAAATCAAGCGCTTGTATAAAACCGATATTCCTCTGCATGAGCGCTCGGATTGGGAAGACTGGCTCGGTGTTGAACGGGCAAAAATCACCCAATTAACGGGCGAAATCGCGGCAGGTGAAGCCAAAATCAACGCGCTGGTCTATGAATTGTTTGATTTAACCCCACAAGAAATCAAATTGATAGAGGCCAACACATGACCGAAATTCACATTACACCTAATATGATTAAACGCACACGGGGGAAGCTGGGGATGTCGCGGTATGAATTTGCGCAGGCGCTTGGCTTTAAGGGGTCTAAGCGCACGGTCGACAATGAAGTCAACAGATTGGAACGAGGAAATGCAGAACTTTGGCCTGCTAAGCGCGAAGTGTTTATAAAGATGGTGACGGAATTAAGAGAAGAGAAATGATGGAGGGGGTGCGACAATTTTCTCCTTCTTCTCCTTCCTCCGTTTTTCCCCAAAGGGACTTCCAAGAGGGCGCTGGGGGAAGTACCCCTCGTTCTTCAGAGGGGGGATGGGGGCAGACGCTCTTGCGTCTCAACGATGGTATAGATTGTTACGCGAGTTCAAAGCGCACAAGATGTGCGCGCCCCCATCGCCTACGCTTCGCTTCGGCACTTCCCCCATAAATGGGGGAAGGAGAAAGTGGAGAAACTTATCCATGCTTTTGAAAATTGAACTAGAGTACAAATTATGACCAGAACTATTGCAATCGTAAACCAGAAAGGCGGGGTGGGGAAGACCACTACGTCTATTAACCTTGCCGCCGCCTTGGCTAAATTGGGGCAGACGGTGTTGCTCATTGACCTTGACCCGCAAGGCAATGCCACCACTGGTTTGGCGCGCACACGTGGGGCGACGGATGTTACGCTTTATGACGTTATCGTTGACGGGGCGGCTTTGGCTGGGACAGTTGTGGATACCGATGTGCCCGGCCTGGTTTTGGTGCCGTCTGATATGGATATGAGCGGCGCGGAGCTGGCGATTGGAAATGAGGCCGGGCGGACGACGCGCTTGAAATCTGCGCTTTCGGATTATCTCGGCACGCTTGAAAGTCCGCCGGATTATGTGTTGATAGATTGCCCGCCTGCGCTGGGGCTGTTGACGGTTAATGCTTTGTCGGCGGCGCGTTCTGTACTGGTGCCTTTGCAGTGCGAGTTTTATGCGCTGGAGGGCTTGTCGCAACTTCTGAAAACCATCGAGGTCGCGAAAGCCTCGGTCAATCCGGATCTGGTCATCGACGGGGTGATGCTGACCATGTATGACAAACGCAACCGTCTGTCTGAAAACGTGGCGGCGGATGTGCGCAAGCATTTGGGCCGCGCGGTTCTGAACACTATAATCCCGCGCAATGTCCGCATCGCCGAAGCGCCTAGCTTTGGCAAGCCTGTGACCGAATATGACCCGGCCTGCAAGGGGGCGCTGGCCTATATGGAATTGGGCGCAGAGCTATTGAAACGACACGGCAAGAACAAAAGGAAGTCATCATGAGTAAGAAACCAGCATCAAAATTAGGGCGCGGCCTATCGGCGCTGATGGCAGATATTGCCATTCCTGAAAGCTCTGCGGAAAAACCAGCCAAAAAATCCGTAAAGAAAACCTCCGAAAAGCCAACGCTAAAACGGGAGTCAAAACGCGCTACGCCCGACAACCCCAACGCCGACAAAGGCCACCCGCCTATTCACGGCAATCAAGATACAATCCCCATAGCACGGGCATTGGTCAAGCGCGGTGTCCACGAAGTTCCCATTGACAAATTAGAGCGCAACCCGTCCCAGCCGCGTCGGTTTTTCGACAAGGTCAAACTGGTCGAGCTAACCAATTCTATACTGCAAAAAGGTGTTCTGCAGCCAATATTGGTGCGGCCCCTGCCCTCCAGCTACGGCATAAAGGGCAAGCGCATTGACAACCGCTACCAAATCGTGGCGGGCGAACGGCGCTGGCATGCGGCACAAGCCGCCGGGCTGGAAGCCATGCCTGCGCTGATTAGGGATTTATCCGACCGCGAGGTTTTGGAAATCGGCGTCATAGAAAATGTGCAACGAACCGACCTCAACCCCATAGAAGAAGCCGAAGCCTATCAGGCGCTCATCGACCAATTTGGCCGTAAGCAGATTGAAATCGCCAAGGCTACGGGCAAAAGCCGCTCCCACATCGCCAATTGTTTGCGCCTGTTAAATCTGCCGCCTTTGGCTCAAGAATATCTTGAAGACGGGAAAATCACCGCAGGCCACGCCCGCGCTATTTTGTCTGCGCCCGACCCCGCAGCTTTGGCCGAGGCCATTGTCGCGGGCGGTCTGTCGGTACGGGCGGCAGAAAAATGGAGCAAAGACGCGGCCAAAGCAGAGAAGTCTACCGGAAAAACTGGCGATGCCCCCGACGCTAATATACATTTTATAGAGCGCAAATTATCCCAACATATCGGCATGGATGTCCGTATTAATCACAAAAACCCAGGCGGATCACTGACCATTAAATACAAAACAATGGAGCAGTTTGACGATTTGGTTAAGCGGATACGCCAGAGCTAAAACATGACCGATGCACCGAAAACAAATGATAGTTCAAAAGACAAAAACGAGCCGCAAACACCGCTGTTTCGCGAAGAGGCCGTCCGCCACCGCACCCGCGCTTTATTTGGTGATGTGGTTTTAGCCGCTCCTCTCAGCACATGGCTGATCACTGGGTTGTTGATGATGATTATATTGGGTGTCGTAACATTCGGGGCCTTGGGAACGGTGCAGATTGAAGGCGAAAACACGGCTATCTGGCGCTGGGTTTTAGGGCGCAGCGGATGAGTATATTTTCTCGCAAAAAACTTCCCGTCGTCTTGCAGACCGAGGCGACCGAATGCGGCATTGCTTGCCTAGTGATGATCGCCCGTTATCACGGTCATGATATTGATTTAAATGCTTTACGTAAAACGGCGAGCGTCTCCCTAAAAGGTGCCAATCTAAAACAAGTGATGGCGACGGCGGCGACGCTACATCTCTCGTCGCGCCCCCTCCGGGTCGAGCTTGATCAGTTGGAGAAAGTGCAAACGCCCGCCATCCTTCATTGGGATCTCAATCATTTCGTTGTCCTGAAAAAAGTGGCAAACGGCAAAGTGCATTTTATTGATCCGGGGCGAGGCCTGCGGGTTATGGCATTGGAGAAAGTGTCGGATCATTTCTCCGGAGTGGTATTGGAGCTAACACCAGCCGCAGATTTCAACATATTACAAAACCGCCTGCGCCCACGTTTGCGTGACCTCTGGAGCCGCTTGGTCGGCATGAAGCGGGCGGTTTTGCAAACTTTAACCCTGTCAGTGATTTTACAAATGGTGGCACTGGCGGCTCCTTTTTACTTACAATTGGTTGTTGACCGAGCCGTGGGGCCGAAAGATACGAACTTGTTATTTGCCCTCCTACTCGGGTTCGGCGGCTTGGTTGCTATCCGCGCCCTGTCCGAAGCCGTGCGCGGTTGGGCAATATTGGTTTACGGCAACCAGATTAGTTTTCAAATGGTCGGCAATATATTTCGCCACCTCATCCGCCTGCCCACAAGCTGGTTTGAAAAGCGCCATGTGGGCGATATAATATCGCGCATTGGTTCAGCGCGCCCCATACAAGAAGCCCTGACCGAAAGCGTTGTTGCTATTGTTCTCGACGGGTTAATGGCCGTGTTTACTTTGGTGATTATGTTTATCTATGCTCCGCTCCTGGCCTGGGCTGTGCTGGTATTAACCGCATTATTTGTGTTGGCTACCCTGCTGATTTATCCGAGCCTACGCCGCACAGAAGAAGAGGCCATCATCACCAAGGCCATCGAAAACACACATGTCATCGAGAGTATTCGCGCCGCCACCACGGTTAAATTGTTTGGCCGGGAAGCCGCCCGCGAAGCCGCGTGGCGCAACCTGTTCGCAGACACTATCAACGCAAACACCGCCCACGGAAAATGGCTTGTCTTGCAAAAGTTTTTCGAAACCCTGCTGATGGGCGGACAAATTGTCATAACGGTTTATCTAGGCGCAAAGCTGATCATTGGTGATGCGGATGTCTTTAGCATCGGCATGTTGTTTGCGTTTTTGGGCTATCAACAGCACTTTACAGAAAGCATCAAAAAGCTGCTGAGCGAGGGCATCAAGGTATCGCTTTTATCTCTGCATCTCGACCGTCTGGCAGATATTGTCTACACAAAAACCGAAAACATCGAAACCGCCAGCCCAAGAGTAAAACTAGAGAGCGGCGCTATCTCGGTTAAAAATGTCAGCTTTCGCTATTCCGACAATGACCCATATGTGTTCAAGGATTTCAGCCTTGAAATTCCGGCGGGCAAGATGATGACCATCACAGGGGTGAGCGGCGGCGGTAAAACAACCTTGATGAAGCTTTTACTGGGGCTTTATACGCCGAACGCAGGCGTTATAGAAGTGGACGGAAGGGCGCTGTCCGATATTGGCATGGCGGCATGGCGGGCGCAAATCGGTGTGGTTATGCAAGACGACCAATTGTTGTCAGGGACCATCGCCGATAATATCAGCTTCTTCGATCCGCAGATCGACATGCAAAAGGTCTACCGCGCCGCAATGGCTGCGCAAATACACGACGAGATTGCTGCTATTCCCATGCACTATCTCTCTATGGTCGGGGACATGGGCAGTGTGCTTTCCGGCGGGCAAAAACAACGAGTGCTGCTCGCACGTGCCCTATATCATGACCCAAGCATTCTATTTTTGGACGAAGGAACAGCCAATATAGATGCTAAAACTGAAGCAAAAATTGCCGAAGTGCTTGCAAATATGGACATAACCCGCATTATTATTGCCCACAGGCAACAGCTAATTAACCGTGCAGACACGGTTTTTACAGTAAAACCCGCCTAGTTTTTGCTAAGAATTCACATGATCCATGAAAATTGAAAAAAGTTGCGTTAAGTCCTTGATATTCATACAGAAATAAAATATTAACTACTTCTAGTAACCACTTATTTACCATTGAGGGTAGGTAAGCGGGCAACTATAAACAACTAGATGGGGACTTCATTATGCGTGAACTTACCAACCAAGAAGTAGAAATCGTAACAGGCGGCATCCCGATTGTTATCAATTTGTAGTTATAATAAAATTACTGGCTGGAGTGGGTGACCCGTTATGCTTTGTAACGGGTTTTGTTTTGCCTGAAGCCTAAATGTTTGCTTTCATAATGTTCTTGTATAAACGATTTTTAATGCTTTAGATTCCCTGAAAAAGTAGGGAAATCCTAACGGTTTTATGCTCAAATGGCAAAAATCGAGGGAATTGTGCATAGGTCACCGTATATATATAGAGCTTATTTAAAATACTGTGTCACGTTATTCGTGCTACTGATGAGCATATTCGCCTGTTTTTCGTCGGCTTTTGCACAATCAACTTCATTGGTTCCCCCTGAAACAACTGAGAAAGCCTTGCGCATTGCTCAAAAAATTGAGCAACAAAATTTAATACTTAAAGCCTCCATATCATTAGAAGATTTAAAATTGGATACGTTACCGGATGCCGAGCGACTAAAGGTTTTGAGGTTGCTGGCCATGGATACGGCATTTTTTCGAACCAACTTGTCCAAATCAAAAATTTATACCCTCTATCAAAAAGAAGCTAAACAACAAAACTCTGCCCGAGATATGAAAATAACCGCAATTTTTGATCTCCAGAA
>JAKIUV010000097.1 GCA_021647375.1 Robiginitomaculum sp. | reverse complement strand
GGCTTCACCTCTTTGAGGTCGAGGTCATATTTTGCCGTGCGGACTTTTTCCGCATAATAGCGGTAATCCCACGGCGCGAATTTGATAAATACGCCTTCCGCGTCGGCAATAGCTTGCATTTCGGCGACTTCTTCTTTGGCACGACCTATGGCGTGTGGCCAAACTTTCTCCATCAATGCAATGGCATTTTCAGGTGTGCGCGCCATCTGGTTCTCTAGCTTCCAGTGGGCATGGGTTTTGAAGCCAAGCAATTTTGCGCGCTGGTCGCGAAGTTGCAGGATTTCAGTGATGATTGCGTTATTATCCCACTCATCACCGTTGTCACCACGGTTATAATAAGTGTTCCAGACCTTTTCGCGCATGGCACGGTTGTCGGAATAAGTCAGGAATGGATCCATTGAGGAGCGGGTATTGGTAATCGCCCATTTTCCCAAGTTCTGGCCTTCTTTGTCGTTGTTTTTTGCGGCGGAGGCCATGGAAGTTTTGAGCCAATCTGGCAACCCTGCCAACCCGGCTTCGTCTTCAATAAAGGTCACATAGCCTTCCTCGTCGTGCAACACGTTTTGGCCAAATTGGTTGGTTAGTGTGGCTAGACGCGAATTAATCTTACTCATTGTAGCTTTGTCTTCGTCGTTCAAGGTCGCGCCTTGGCGGACAAAGCCTTGATAATAATTATCGACCAAGCGTTTTTGCTCAGTGTTCAAATTATCCATGTTATCATAGACAAATTCAACGCGAGCAAATAGGGTAGGGTTCTGGTTGATCTCGTCGTTAAGCTCGGAGAATTTCGGCGACATTTCTTTGAGAATGTTTGGGATTTCGCCTTTGTTAAGATTGCTGGCATGGACAAAAAACACTGTGGCGACACGGCTAAGCGCTGCACCGGATTTTTCCATAGCAACAATCGTGTTGTCAAAATTCGGTTTGACTTTGTTACCGGCAATCTTGGTGATTTCGGCTCGCGCCATATCAAAGGCAGTGTTTAAGGATGCGCTCATCGTGCTGACATCAGCCTTATCCCAAGGTGGCACACCGCCGTATGGGCCAGTCCACTCGTCTAAGAGTACATTTCCGGTTACGACTTCTTGTATCAGCATTTGGCTTTCCGTTTGTTTGGGGGTTTTCTCGCCGCAAGCAGTGACGCCAAGTGCCAGAACGGCGGCGATAGCAGTGGTTAGGGTCAGTTTAGATAATTTACGCATGAAATGCTCTCCTAATTGAATTTGGCTCGTTATAACCGATTGTCAGAAGAATGCGAGTGGATTTTCATTGAAAATCAATCTGTGTGACAATATGCGCCCGGTCACCGCCGTGTAATTGGTCGCTATCATTAGGTCTAAGTTCTGCCATGCCTTGAAGCTGGGCATGGGTTAGACTGAATGTGTCAGCTATCGCCATTTCTTTAAACGTTTCGGCGGGGCCGGTTAGCTCTATCTTGTAAACTGTTGCGCCCGGCCCGCGTAGATTAAAGGGGCGCCAATAGGGTTTGTTGCGGTAATCAGCCGCCAATCTTCCGTTCACCGTAATCGTGTCAGGTACACTATTTTCCAAGAAGGCAAGGGTGAGTTCATAACCTTGATTGCTGGAGATAACTTCTAAAACTACATTACGTAACCCGTCTGAATCGATTTTGTTCGATAGCACTTCATACTCGGCAGCGGGTATGTTCAGACTGTTGGTCGGCTTGCTAACACTATGGCCGCCCGTTAGTTTATAAAACGGTTTGATTTTCACCGCGTTCTCAAACCCGGTCGCTTTGAGGAATTCAAGGTCTTGCCCGCCAGCGGTTTCGGAAACCCATTGTGCGCTGCCATTTTCATTGTTTTGGATGTAAACAAGGTTTTGCCCGCGCGGATGGGTTTCGTTAAATCCGGGTAGGAAAATGCTGATAATAGCTGTAGCTGTTACAACACTTATCAAACCTGCACCAAGAAATTTATAAGTTTGCCGTGCATTTACGTGGGCGCGATATAATATCGGTAGCAAAGCCAATCCCATAAGGATAAGTGGTAATACCCTGAAGTGAGACAGCTTATAATGGAGGATAACTTCGATCGCGATGAAATGATAAAATGCCATATAACAAGCCACTAAAAGCCCCAGATGCGCTGCCCATATATAGCGCTCATGTTTGCGTGATATATCCACTATGACGCCAATGGTCATAGCCAAAGCAGGTACAAGAAATATATAAGATGCTCCCGGCATGATTATAGCGACTGCCAAAGCTAGAATGGCAAAAAGAATACCAACTATACTGATGAGAGCATTGTAGCTGATTGCTTTGTGCCGCCCAAAAAATTTGACCACAGCCCAAGAGGCGAGGCCGGCGGCGAACAATAATGCCAAGCGGCCAAACCACGGATAGGGGTGGTCAAGATAGAATAATTGCGGCCAACGCCCAAGCGGGAAAGATAATAACCAGCCGAGTGCTGGCGTTAGTAATATCACGCCTAGCGCTAAGCCAGTTGAAGTTATGCTTGCACGCCATGTTAGGCGCGCCTTGAATGTGGCAAAGGCTAAAACCAATATAGCCAATAATGCCAAAGGAATATTCAAACCAGACGACCAATTGAGTAAAAACCGCCCAAATACATCAAAATAGGTAGCATTGGCGTCGCTGTGGAGTGTGTTTAAATCTATATCCCGAAACGCTCGTACTGCACCCAGCGCATTATCCCCGTGATGTTGCAAACTGGCTTGGTCTAAATGTTCAAGGTCGTCACGGGCCGAATGATATAAAGCCACATCCCCTGTAAAAGCATAATTCAAACCCGCTACACCCATGGGCTTATATATAGAATAATCCGTATCATTGGGCAGGCGTTTATAGATTTCAAATGATAGGGAATTGGCCGCAGGTCGTTTGGTAGCTTTAGCATAGTGTTTAATCAAAGTGCGGTTGCCGTCGCTTGTCTCGAACATTGCACTGGGGCCGGACGCGCCGCGCGATTCCAGATTGATCATCAATTTCACGTTTTTCATGAGAGGATGTTCACTGGCAAAGGCCTGTGCGCCGCGCAGTCCGCCTTCCTCGCCGTCGGTTATGAGAAATATCACATCATTTTCTGCTGCCGATTCGGCTTTGAGTATCCGCGCAATTTCAATTAGAGCGACAACACCAGCCCCTGCATCACCTGCACCAGGGCCAGCTGGGACACTGTCATAATGTGTGGTTAACATAATAGCACCCCCGGAGCCGGACCCTTCGAGTACGGCAATAAAATTCTGAACTTGTGTGCATCCCGGATAATGTAATGTGCAAGAAAGTGTTTTTTGCACTTCCGGTACAAAGCCTAATGCTTTGAATTTACTGACTATAATGTCCAAATTCTCTTTATTCTTAACAGAGGCGCTAGCATGGGGGCGGTCGTCACCTATCAAATCCGCCAAATGCACAAATGCCCGCTCACTTGAAAATTGATCGAGCGGAATATCTGCACTTCTAGGCTTGGGGCCATGCGTTAAAGACGAAAGCCCCGCCAAAATAAGCGTAAACAAAACAAATAGGGCGAGAAAATAACGCGGATAAGATTTTTTCATACTTTTCTTTAAGAAAGATCGCCTGCAAAAGCTAGGCTGTAGTGAAGAATTAATCATACGTGATGCCCCCCGTATAGCTTACCCGTTAGATCGTCACTGATTGTTAGCAATTAGTGACGGTTTTTTGTGACTTTTCATGTGGTTTTGCAAGAATTCATCCGAATGATGTACAAGAGCATTCTCCACTTAGGGCTTAAATACTTGATTTAATTGAGGAAAAGTGGTGGCCGCACCTGGATTTGAACCAGGGACACACGGATTTTCAATCCGTTGCTCTACCAACTGAGCTATGCGGCCTTGCTTTTGCTTTGTATCGGATTTGTCGAAAATCAACGACCCAACGAAGCGGGTTTATAAGGGACGTTATTTCGCGTGTCTATGCGAAAATGTAGTTGTGGGCGCTTCTTTTCATTTTTTTTAAATAATAATTTGTAGTGCGACATTTTATCCCGAAATACTTGTTTGCAATTGCGAATAGTTCGCATATACAGCGTGAATGACAGAGACAAATCACATAGAGACAACACTTTTTAATCTCGACAAACACAGACCAGCCCGTATTTGCGGATTTGGTTCTGCATCCGAACATGAGCAGATACGTTTGCGGGAGATCGGCTTTGCAGAGGGGGATCTTGTAGAGATATTACATGTTGGATTATTTGGGCGATCACCCCTGAATGTTAAATTACATGGAACAGCAATTGCCATGCGTCCCAATGAGGCCAAAATGATAAGGGTAATCCCGGCAGATTTACATCGTGATGTTGGGGTTGAAACAGGTAGCACAAACTTAGAGGTTTGCGATATTCACGGCTTACCAACAAGTGCCGAGAAGCCGTGCTGCGGGGCGTGTGGGTCGACTAGCAAATGACAAGCTGTGAGATAGAGCATAAACCCCCGATCACTATCGCTCTTTTGGGCGCGCCCAATTGTGGTAAATCATCTTTATTTAATGCGCTTACGGGCGGGCGGGCGAAAATAGCTAATTATCCAGGTGTGACCGTTGAATACGCCGTGGGGAATTTCGAAACCAAGTCCGGACAAAACATTCGGCTCATGGACTTGCCTGGTATCTACGGTGACTGCGGCCATAGTGCAGATGAGCGGGTAACGCTTGATGCAATCCACGGGCGGCTTGAGGGTGAACGGGCGCCAGAGGCTTTGATCGTGGTCATGGACGCGGCGCAAATCCGCACTCATTTGCATAATGTTTTACAAGCCAAAAATTACGGACTGCCGATGATTGTTGTCCTCAATATGATGGATATGGCTGCGCGCGATGGTGTGGATATTGATCTGCACAAACTGGAGCAAGAAATCGGGGTGCCGGTAATTACCAGCGTGGCTGTACGCACTGCCGGACGTCAGGCTCTGGTCGATAAGCTGGAGGATTGGGGGCAAGAGATTATAGCGGGCAATGCCAGTACTCCCAAATCTGACGGTGACAGTTTAAAAGATCTACAACGCAAGGCTCGCGTCATAACCCGCGCTTATGTGACGTCTCCCAAGGCTCAAAGTATTACGACCAAAATAGATAATGTGGTTTTACACCCAGTTTTTGGGCCAATTCTTTTATTACTGATTATGTTTGTAATGTTCCAAGCCGTTTATGCGTGGTCAGCACCGTTCATTAGTTTGCTGGAGGGTTTGACCAGTAGTGTAGGGACGCTTGTTGGTTCATTCCTTGCAGATGGTTGGTTCAAGTCTTTGCTGGTTAGTGGTGTCATAGACGGCGTTGGCGCAGTTATTGTGTTTCTGCCGCAAATCATTATTTTATTTATGTTTATTTTGGCGCTGGAAAGTTCGGGCTATATGACAAGGGCTGCGTTCTTAATAGACAGCTTGATGGCAAAGGTTGGGCTAAATGGCCGTGCCTTTATTCCGTTATTGTCCAGCTTTGCTTGCGCCATTCCCGGCATTATGGCGGCGCGATCTATCGAGAATGAACGCGATAGATTGACCACAATAATGATCGCGCCTTTAATGACCTGTTCGGCTCGTTGGCCCGTATATTTCTTGCTTGTTGGTGCCTTCATCCCGAGCGCGAAACTCGGCATATTTAATGTGCAGGGACTGACTATGTTTGGCCTGGTTATTATCGGGGTTATATTTGCATTTTTGGCGGCATTTGTTCTCAAGAAAACACTGCTAAAGGGCGGTAAGCCGACCTTGCTCCTCGAAATGCCCAGCTATAAAATACCGTCTCTGAAAGGCTATCTATTAGGGCTTTGGCAACGGGCAATGATCTTCATTAAGCGGGCAGGGCGGATCATCCTGCCAGCGTCGATTATCATCTGGTTCCTTTCAACCTATCCCAATAATGACGGTGTGATCCGCAATAGTTTCGCCGGGATGATTGGTCGTGTGCTGGAGCCAATATTCGCACCGATTGGATTTAATCTGGAAATGATAATTGCGCTTATTCCGGCCATGGCCGCACGAGAAATCGCGGTGTCGTCATTAGAGATTACCTACGGTATAGAAAGCGCTGGCGAAAACGCATCAGCTATCCAGTCTGCGATTGCAATGGATTGGACCTTGCCAATGGGGCTGGCATTCCTGGCTTGGTTTATATTTGCGCCGCAATGCTTGTCTACCCTTGCCATAACCCGCAAGGAAACCAATAGTTGGAAATGGCCGTTGATTATGTTTGGTTATTTGTTTGGACTGGCTTATCTAGCGGCGGGACTGACATTTTGGGGCGCTAAGGCGCTTGGCTGGTAACCGAAGCTTCTGCAAGCACAAAATCTGCTTGGCAATTCAGAAATACTCCCTATATATTAGCGGTAACTAATATATAGGTGGAGCCAAAGCTATGACACAAATCAACAAACTCTCTGATAACATATCCGTTTGTATGCAGATATTCCCGGAACAGCTTGATTTCATTAAAGAACAAGGTTTTACAACCATCATCAACAATCGCCCGGATATGGAAAAACCTGGCCAGCCATTTGCAGGGGACATTGAGAAATTGGCCCGCGAAGCTGGTCTTGAATATGTGCATTTGCCCATGCAACCAGGACAAATTACGCCGGAACTTATCGCAGCAATGGCCGAAGTTTTCTCAAAAGCCGAGGGGCCGATATTAGCCCATTGTGCTAGCGGAATGCGCTCGACTATTCTTTGGTGTTTTGCCAATGTCAAGGAAATGGGCGTTGACGCCGTAATTGATGCCGCGACCAATGCTGGTATGGATGTTGAGAAAATCCGCCCCGCTTTGACGGGATATGCCGCACAGTAAATCTAGGCAGCGTAAATAAACCTAAAATAAAGCTTCATTTTTTAGCCATGTGTGTCTAACCTGTAGGGGAATAGGCGATGCGAGCGCAGTATTTGCGACCAGCCAGAAAGTTGAAGTGAGTTATGCCGGAAGAATTAGAGTCCGGCTCTACGGGACCAAACGACGTGCCAAGCACGCCGTCGGTGAGCCAGAGTCGCGATAAGAAGCGCCCTGATAGGGTGCAAGCTAAACGCTCGCGCCGTAAGCGGAGGCGCAAACCACAATATTATGGCGCAATAGATCTCGGCACCAATAATTGTCGTTTGCTGGTCGCTCGTTCCATGCCGGACGGTTTCAAAGTTGTTGACAGCTTTTCCAAAGTTGTGCGCCTCGGTGCAGGCATGGCCAGCACGGGGAAATTATCCGACGACAGTATGGATATGGCGATTGATGCTATTGCAATTTGCGCCGAGAAAATGAAACGGAGATCCGTTTCCCGTTGGCGCTGTATCGCCACACAAGCCTGTCGGGCGGCGGATAACGGCGAAGAATTTTTGGCGCGGGTCAAGCAAGAAACCGGGCTAAGCTTTGAAACTATTTCGCCTCGGGTCGAGGCCCGCCTTTCGGTTATGGGGGTTCTCAACATAATTGATATGAGCAAAGACATAGCTTTGGTCATCGACATAGGCGGCGGCTCTACCGAGCTTTCATGGGTTGATGTTCGCAAAATGCGCTCGGATACAGCACCGACCCGTTTACACAGACCACCGATTTCTGCCTGGGTATCTTTGCCGATTGGTGTGGTTAATCTTAGTGAGATTTACCCCGAAGATCATAAGGATAGGGCAGGGTGGTACGCCGCTATGAAAGCGCATGTGTTGGCGGAGATTAAGAAGCAAAACCGCGATAAGCAATTCACCAATACTTTCAAAGACGGCAATGGTCATATGGTCGGCACATCGGGAACCGTGACCAGCCTGACCAGTGTGCTGATGGGTTTACCTTTTTACCAGCGCGATAAAATTGACGGAATTTGGGTTGATGGCCCGGCGATAATCGAGACCGCCCGTGACCTAGCGGCCATGCCCTATGCCCAGCGGCAGCAAGTACCGTGTATCGGTGATGACCGGGCAACTATGATAGTTGCGGGATGTGCCATTCTTGATGTGGTATCCGAACTCTGGCCCTCTCAGAAAATCCGTGTCGCAGACCGTGGTTTGCGCGAGGGTATGTTGATGGGCCTGATGAACAAAACGCAGATTAGTCCAAATGGGAAAGCCCAAAATATAAGGCAAAACCCACATAAAGGTAAAAGTGATGCCCAAAAATAAACCACCTAAAAAAACCGGACAAAAAAAACGTGATTTTGCAGGGCAAAAAATGAGCGGCGGTGTGTCCAAGCAGCCGGCACGAACCTGGAAAAAACCAGAGAAACAAGCTGGTGAAGCTGATATGCGGATGATGGACGAGCGGGTGAAAACCGCGCGCGGTCGCAAAATATCATCAACGCTGTGGTTGCGCCGCCAACTTAACGATCCTTATGTCAAGAAGGCGAGGGCGCTTGGCTATCGGAGCCGTGCCGCCTTTAAATTGATAGAGTTGGACGAGAAATTTGGCTTGCTTAAAAAGGGCGCTGTTATTGTCGATTTGGGCGCTGCGCCCGGCAGTTGGACGCAGATCGCGCTTAAGGCAAAACCGTCGCGACTTATCGGTATTGACATCCTGCCGGTAGAATCATTCCCGGGTGCAGAGATTATCGAGATGGACTTCATGGACGAAAACGCGCCGAACGTATTGATGAAAATGCTCGCAGGTGACCACGGTATGATGCACCCCGATTTGGTCATGTCCGACCTCGCGGCCAACACGACAGGTCATCGCCAAACTGACCATTTACGCACGGTAGCCTTGGTAGAGGCCGCAGCCGATTTCGCCGTGCAAGTCCTAAAACCCGGCGGTGCATTTATCTCCAAGGTATTCCAAGGCGGGGCAGAGCTAAACCTGCTCAACATGCTCAACGAGAAATTCGATACGGTACGCCATGCCAAGCCAAAAGCCTCCAGAGACGGTAGCCCGGAAATGTATTTGGTCGCCAAAGGCTTTCGGGGGGATAATAAGGCTCCTTGACAGCAGCAGGTGACGTTGCCCGGCTCGAAATTTTGCGACGAGCCACCGAAAGTGTTGTTTGTTTTGGGTGATGTTTACGGAGGTTCCCGAATGAAAATGTCATCAAAATTTTCCGCCTTTTCACACCCGTTTTCGGGCGGCGGATATATCATTGTTGTGCCCAATTTTTTAGATGCTTTCGCAGGTGGTTTTTCTGCGTCTTGCATCGCGCCCACCGCCTCGTGTGCCAATTCATCAGGGGTGAAACAGATGGGTTTTATGGCGCGATTGCTACGCAGCATTCTGCTTATATTCTTATCTTGAATATCCACACCCCAAAGCTTGAGGTGGGCGGCGCGGTTTTGTTCCGGCTCTGGATCAGGCCGAGACCGTCCGTATAAAAACCGCTCAACATTGACTATTTT
>JAKIUV010000096.1 GCA_021647375.1 Robiginitomaculum sp. | reverse complement strand
TTCATCAAAATCGAAGCCCATGGGCTTGTGTGGTAATTTGGTCATAATAGTCATTCCTATTTTTTAGAGCAAAGCCTGCCCTTGGTGCAAATCTACTGGAATGACACAGAATTTTAAACACTATCATATTCTGAACAATATTAGTAGCATCAGGGTCTGCCGAACTTACATCTCGTATATCGACATGTTTTCCTGAGGAAACAAATTTGTTTCTGGGAGTATAAAACTTCTTTTTCTTCTCAATCCGAACTTTAATATCAGCTAACTTTGGAAAAGCATCGACTAACCCTGGCAGGCCGTTAAAAATTATAGGGTTTTTAGTGCTATTACTTCCAGTGTTTCTAATATTTACCTTTATCAACCGCTTTATATCACACTCTTGCGTTCCAAATGTATCCTGCTCTTGGGACAAAGGGCTAAAGTCAAAATGAGGATTTACTACAATTAGGTTTTTAAAAGGAATATCCCGCCTATCATTGAAGATTTGTCTTACTCTATAAACTATTCTTGGCTCTTCATCCCCCACATGACAGCGTGCTGGAATATAAGACAAATCTAAAAACTTTGAATTCTCAGGGAATGTAATTTCTGGTGTTAACTGATCTGGAGTGAGTCTCAATCTATTTAGTGTATTTATAAAACTTTCCCATATATCCCTCAGATCAGGGCTTGTTAATATAAGCGCCAACTGCAACGATGTAGCTGCATCCGAAATAGTTGGATTTGGCGCTATTTGAAATGTTTCTTCATCAATAAACCCTGTCATGCTTTGGTCAAACAGTTCACTTTGTGCTGTCTCAATATCCCAAGTAGAGAGCATTTGAACCGCTAGGCGGCTGAACGATGCAAAGAAGAAACGTACGCATTCTACAGGTGATATATACATTTCACGCGTATTTGAAAAAGCTCTTATAAATGCGCTTCCGCCGTTGTCTCTTATAATACCTTTTTTTTCAAGAGTATCTGTTGTTAAAATTTTTAAATCAGGGCCATCAATTTTTAATGAGTGCGTACTTACAGTTTTAATACTTGGCACTTTTAGAATATTACAAAAGTGTTTCTTACTAATTTGTCGACCATTCAAATATTTGCTGCCAACTCCAAAAAATCTTAGATCTGTCACTGGCACCCAACGTTTAAAAGCCTCAGGGCGCAGAGTATGCTTAAACCTAGGATCATGACCAGGAATAATAAAAAAATGCGATAATATTTCAATACGCCTTGCGGATGCTGGAGATATTCGAAAACCGCCATGCTCATATAAAATAGACTTGCGGCCATCTTTAGGTAAATAATCAAACTCTAAAAATGTATCTGGTGAAGTAATAGACATAATTAATACCGAAACAGATAATTACTTATTCTGTTCGTCTTTTCAATTTTTAGTTATTTTATGTGTCTCCTGAAAGATAAGATAAACAATTCTGTTTGGCTATGCATAATTTTGCATGTCTTCTGAACTTGACACCGCCGCCGACCATTGCCGCCATAGACGCCGAATGATGCGGCGAACGAAATGGTCTTGCACGAGATAATTGACCCCGATCGAGCAATCCGGCAACGGAATGGATCATTGAGACATCGAGGAGTTCCCGCGCGGTCAAGGGCGGCAATATCCCCGCCATCCGCGCCGCCAACATGGACTTACCAGACCCCGGCGGCCCAACCATCAACATATTATGGCCGCCAGCTGCAGCCACTTCCAAAGCTCGCTTAACGGTTTCCTGCCCGCGCACATCACGCATATCAAGACCGCTTTTGACTTCCAGCAGCTCCCCCGGTTCTGGCCGCGTCAATACTTGTGTGCCTTTAAAGTCGTTGAGCAATTGGATAAGGTTTTTCGGTGCCAGTATTGGCAAGTCTCCGGCCCAAGCCGCTTCAGGGCCGTTCTCTTCCGGGCATATTAAACCGAGATCATGCTCGTTGGCGCACATGGCCGCAGGCAAAGCCCCCGGCACTCCGGTAATGGTGCCATCCAGCGACAATTCACCGATGGCCGCATATCCCGCAATGGCGTCTTCCGGCACCGCCCCCGCCAATGCCATCAAACCAAGCATAATCGGCAAATCATAATGTGCGCCCGCTTTGGGCATATCTGCGGGCGCAAGATTTATGACAATACGTTTATGAGGCAGTTTCAGGCCCATGGCAGCGAAGGCAGCAATGACCCGCTCTTTACTTTCAGCCACAGCCTTGTCTGCCAAACCTACAATATTAAAAGCCTGCCGCCCCGGCGCGACCTGCACCTGCACATCCACCAACCGTGCCTCGGCTCCGACAAATGCAACAGTAGAAATTCTAGCACCCATAATTCACTCCCGTATGGAGTGTATAACACACTATTAGAACAAAACAAGAACTATTTAAAACCAATCCGCAAACGCACTTCGCTCGGCTTCACTCATATGCAGGCCGCATTTTGTACGGCGCCACAATATATCCTGGGCAGTTTTCGCCCATTCGTGTTTGACCAAGTATTTGGCTTCACGCTCTGTTAAGGTGCCGCCGAAATCTTGCCCCATATCGGCGGTAGTTTTTGCACCAACCAACAGAGTGTCTATGTTAGCACCGTAGGATCGACAAAGGCGCAGGAGGTGCGGCGCGGATAAGAATGGATATTTCTCCACTTGAGCTTTGACGAAACTCTCAAAGTCTGTGCCGAGCGCCCCGCCCGGCAAAGCCTCTTCCCCCGTCCAATCTTCTTGCATGTCTGGAAAATATTTCCCCAGCTTGCGCAAGGCATGTTCAGCCAGTTCGCGGTAGGTGGTTATCTTGCCGCCGAATATTGAAAGTATTGGCGGGGTGGTGTCGTCTTTGACATCGAACACATAATCACGGGTAACAGCGGAGGCATTGCCTTTGTTATTATCATAGAGAGGCCGAACCCCAGCATAGCTCCAGACGATGTCTTTCTTTGTGATTTCCTTGGCAAAATACTGATTAGCCGCATGTAAGAGATAATCAGTTTCCTCTTGCGATATTTCTATAGGTCCATCGCTCAATTCGTAGGGCGCGTCCGTAGTGCCGATAAGGGTGTAATCTTGTTCATAGGGAATCGCGAAAATAATTCGCTTATCCGGGTTTTGAAACATATAGAGTTGCCGTCCCGGATAGAGCCGCTTGGTGATGATATGCGACCCTTTGACCAGACGTAGATGATCCGGGTGTTCCTCGCCGAGTGCTATTTCCACCATCTCGTCCACCCGAATGCCGGAGGCGTTGACGATACATTTTGCTTTGATAATCCGCTCCGCCCCGCCCGGATGTTCGCTAATGGTGGCGTGCCAGATATTATCTTTGTGGCTTAAGCCTACGCATTTACTGCGCACCAAAATTTCCGCGCCGTGCGCTTGTGCCCCCAGCGCATTAGCCACAACCAGTCTGGCATCATCAACCCGACAATCTGAAAATACAAACCCGCTCTCAAATTCAGGCTTGAGCACATCTTTGCCCGCACCCGTCCGCAAATTGGCTACGGACGTGCCGGGCAATGTCCGCCCACCGCCAATATGATCATACATGAAAAGGCCAAGCCGCAGCATCCACTTTGGCCTTAAGCCCTTATGGTGGGGTAGAACAATACGCAGAGGCGACACCAAGTGCGGGGCAATCCGCATCAGAGTTTCGCGTTCCCGCAATGCTTCGCGCACCAAACGAAACTCTCCGTACTCCAAATAGCGCAACCCACCGTGAATGAGTTTGGAAGATTTAGACGACGTACCGCTGGCCAGATCGTTTTTCTCCACAAGGGTCACGGACAGCCCGCGCCCCGCCGCGTCCCGCGCGATGCCCGCCCCGTTAATACCACCACCAATAATGAGAAGATCAAATGTTTTATTTTCCATCCGCCAACATTAAAGCCTGTCCCTATCTATTGGCAAGGGCTGTTACGATCAAAGGCTGAAGCTGACGTTGCAGGGCTGCAGCACCGTGGGTGCCAGACGTAACCTCCATAGCGATTTGCCCAAAATAATTATTGTTGAAATCAATCCAGGGACGCCAGCCAAAAGCACCGCCGCTGGATATTACAATATTATCATCGCACGTATTGTTCCAGTTGGGAATGTCGCATTGCCGCCAAAACCCAAGGCCGTAATGCCAATCGCGGCTCGTAGCTCCGGCAGCTCCCGGACGAAACCCAAACACCACATTTCCGGTGCGGTCTTGGGTGAATGTGTTTATATCCGTAACAATCTCTGCCGCCAGCAAGGCACGCAAAAACTTGGCATAGTCTTCAGGCGTTGATTGGGCGCCGCCCGATGCGCGCGGATTCGTGGTGCTTGGGAATGCAAAAACCGTATTATTGCTTAACCCTAACACATCAACGATTTCGGCCTGGAAAATCTCTGCATACGACATGCCCGTTGCAAGTTCCGCCATATGCCCGGCGATTTGCAAATGAGCCGGGCCGTAATAATAAGCGTCCCCCGGCACAGTGCCAATGCCGGCATTATAAAATTCTTGGGCACACGCGCCCATGCTGGTCGTAGCGTCCGTTATGCAGCTGGTACTGATCGGCGCATCATTAAACCCGGAGGTAAATGACAATAAATGTTCCAGCGTAACTTGGCTGCGCGCATCTGTGCTATCGCTTGTCCACCACGGTATGATGTCAGCGGCGCGGCTATCCAGTGACAATGTCCCATTTTCCACCAAACGGAAAATGGTTGCGCCGCTTAATAATTTTGAGGACGAGGCCAGAAAATATTGGCTCTCAGCTGGAAAAGAGCCTTTTTCATAGGAAAACACTACGCCGCCGCCGTCCCCGACCATTAAGCGAATATCGGCAACACTGGATGCGTCAATGGCCGCTTTTACATCTTTCCAAATATCAGTTACGGGCGGCGGGGGAGGAGGTGTCGGAGGTGGAGGCGGAGTTATAGAACCACCACCACCGCAACCAATAAGAAACAAGCATGTTATAATGCTCGCGCCCAGCCATTTGCTTAATTTCGCCATAAACCCTCTTTACATTCCTTGTTAAACGCGGCGACATCTAAAGCCCGTCGAATTTTTATATCACATTGTTTGCCATTTGTGTATATGTCTACAAAAAGGACATTTCATGACCCACATCCTCGCTATTGACCAAGGCACCACGTCTAGCCGGGCTATTGTTTATGACAGTGATGCGGTGCCCGTGTTTAGTGTACAAAAACCCTTTACTCAATATTACCCCAATGATGGCTGGGTTGAACATGACCCAGAGGAAATATGGTCGGGTGTTCTGGAGTGTGTGCAGAAATGTTTAGCCCACACGCCGGACATTGCCGCCATTGGCATCACCAACCAACGCGAAACCTGTGTGGTTTGGGAACGGTCGACGGGCAAACCGATTTATAATGCTATTGTCTGGCAGGACCGGCGCACGGCGGATATGTGTGCCAAGCTTAAGGACGCGGGTCATGAAAGCGTGGTGAGCGAGAAAACCGGGCTACTGCTCGATCCGTATTTTTCAGGCGCAAAAATTGCCTGGATATTGGATAATATTAAGGGCGCACGGGCGCGGGCGGAAAACGGCGAACTGGCCTTTGGTACGATTGATACATTTTTGATTTGGCGGCTCACGGGTGGTGCGGCGCACGTCACCGATGCGACCAATGCCAGCCGCACATCTCTATATAATATAGAGACCGGCGCTTGGGATGACGCACTGCTTTCTTTGTTTAATGTGCCCCGTGCCTTATTGCCCGAAGTTCTGGACTGCGCCGCTGATTTTGGTGTGACCAGCAAAGAGGTGCTTGGCGCGGAAATCCCAATCACCGGCGTAGCAGGCGACCAACAAGCCGCCGCCATTGGCCAAGGCTGTTTTGCGGTTGGCGATATTAAATCTACTTATGGCACGGGTTGTTTCGTGCTGCTGAACACAGGCACTGATAAAATTACCTCAACCAACCGCCTGCTGACCACGGTGGCTTACCGTTTGGACGGTGTCTCTCATTACGCCCTAGAGGGGTCGATATTTGTCGCAGGCGCGGCAGTGCAATGGTTGCGCGACGAAATGGGGTTGATAAAATCCGCGTCCGACACCGAAGCTATGGTACGGGACATGAGTAGCAATAACGGCGTCTATCTCGTCCCTGCTTTCACAGGCCTCGGCGCCCCCCATTGGGACCCGAATGCCAGAGGCGGCATATTCGGTATTACCCGCGACACCGGCCCCAAAGACTTCGTCCGCGCCGCGCTGGAAAGCGTCTGTTACCAAACCCACGACCTCCTCGCCGCAATGGCCGCCGATGGGGCTATCCCCAACAGCTTAAAGGTCGACGGCGGCATGGCCGCCAACAATTGGACCATGCAATTCCTCGCCGACATTCTAGACATCCCCGTCAACCGCCCCGCCAATATGGAAACCACCGCCCTCGGCGCAGCGTTACTCGCCGGACATCAATGCGGCCTCTACGGCGATGTACGAAAATTCGAGAGCAAAACGGATAAGCAGTTTACGCCGGATATGGCGGACGCAGAACGCAAGGATTTGCTTGCGGGTTGGGATAAGGCGGTTGGGCGGGTTTTGGGTTAAACCTCTAACATTGAAGCCCCTCACCTTGTTCCTCTCCCCAAAGGAGAGGAGACGTCCTCTCAACTATTTGCGATTACCGAAAAGTTCCGTGCTATCGCGGCAAACTTAACCTCTCCCACAGGGAGAGGTGCGCGACAGCGCGGTGAGGGGATGGGATTTGTTGGTATACTAAACCCTAAAACTCAATTCCCTTTTTCATCATTTCCGTTTTTGTTCGCTCCAAAGCCGCAACAATTTTCTGCCGTTTTGACCAAGACTTTAAATTTGCAGGCCATCGACTTAACCAATGCCCATTGGGGCCAACTCCTGTAGCTCGTTTTTTCGACAACGCCATTGTCGTTGGCATGTTTTTTTGACTTAAAATATCAAGGCAATGCTGAACCTCCACAAGGGAAGCAAATTCAATGTTAAACCCTGTGACTCTTATTATTAGATATGGATAACCTTTTACAGGAATTCGCCTCAGAAAAGGTGGCTTAAAGTCCATCCAATCTAATTCTGCACAATAGATGTTTTTTGAGGCGTCTAACGGAATATGAACCCAATATGAGAGTGGGCTTCTTGTTAATTTAGAATGATATATTAGGTTCCACTGACTCATAATACCCCACCCTAAACCAACAACCCATAACAAATCAAACCTATCACCACCGATATACCGAAACTGAGCACCGCGCCTTCTTTCACCATATCGCTTATTTTTATATCCCCCAGGCCGTAAGCTATGGCATTTGGTGCGGTGGCTACGGGGAGCATGAAGGCGCAGGACGCGGCCATTGTTGCGGGGATCATGAGCAGGGTTGGGTCTATGCCTGTGGCGATGCCCGCCGCCGCAAGTATGGGCATGAGCAGGGTTGCGGTGGCGGTGTTGCTGGTGATTTCTGTGAGATAGGTGACGACCAGACAGATGGTGAGTATCATCAGGATAAGCGGCAAATGTGCCAAGGATGACAGCCAATCGCCGAGCATGGCGCTTAGGCCGGAGGCGGTGAAACCCTTGGCCATGGCAATGCCGCCTGCAAACAACAAGAGCAAACCCCACGGAATACTGCGCGCGGTTTCCCAATCGAGCAAACGGCCTTGTTTACCGTTCGGAATAAGGAACATCACCACGACGGCAAATAGCGCAATCGTGCTATCGCCAACCAGCGGCATATCCAGCGCGCCGCTCCAGCCGCCGAACGGGTCTTTGCGGGTTATCCAGGCCAGTGCCGTGAGACCGAACACCAATAAAGTGCGGCGCTCTTCGGTGCGCCACGGCCCGCATTTCGGTAACTCTATATCGGCTTCCAATTTCACATTTCGCGTTAACCACAAAGCCATAATCGGCAAGGACACCAACACCACCGGAACCCCAATACGCATCCATTGCACGAAGCTAAACTCTTTGCCGGTCAGCTCTTCGTACACGCCCATGAAAATCACATTGGGCGGGGTGCCGATGGGTGTGCCGATACCGCCAACGCTAGATGCATAGGCAATGCCTAAAATCAGCGCTATGCGCAATTTCGGATTATCTATACCCGCCAAAATCGCCAGTGCGATGGGCAGTATAATCAGTGTCGTGGCCGTATTGGAAATCCACATGGATAAAAACCCTGCCGCCAGCATAAAGCCGAAAACCAAACGCCGCCCGCTCGATACGCCGACCAAATTTATCATATAAACCGCCAGCCGCTCGTGCGCGCCGCTTTTCTCCAAAGCCTTGGCTAACATAAATGCCCCCATGAGCAGCAAAATAACATGACTGCCCAGCGCGCTGGCTACCCCCTTATGGTCAACTATTCCGAACACGGGCAGGAGCGCGAACGGTACCAAAGACGCCGCTGCAATAGGAATAGCTTCGCTCACCCACCAGATAACAGTCAGCAAAGTTATCCCGGCCGCAATGGCCGGCTTGTCTTCCAACCCAACCTGCCGCAAGCCGAGCGTAAACAAGATCGCCAATATTGGCCCAAGCCAAATGAATGTGCTACGTGAAAACGTCATATTTCCCCCTTAATTAGGGAAATGTAGAGCTAAACAGTCTTTAGCTCAAGAAATATTGGGTTAAGGATAGTGTACCAAACTAATTCGGCTCTATATAGACCTCATTACCGTCAATCCATTCACCTTCCAGCCTGCGGCCATTATTCCAAATATAAAGGCCTTTGCCGTGCTTGTAATCGTTGCGCCACTGGCCAATATAAACATCGCCCGACGCATAGGTATTGGTGCCTTGACCTTCTTTTTTATCATAGACCCATTCACCGACATATTTCGAGCCGTCCGCCCAATACATTGTGCCTTGGCCGCTTTTAACATCGTTTTCCCACTGGCCTACATAGCGGTCACCATTGGCATAGGTATATGTGCCTTGACCATTGGCGTAATCACGCGCCCACTGGCCTTCATATTTATTACCATTGGCCCAAATAAATGTGCCGCGCCCGCTCATCAATCCACGCTTATAACTGCCGATATATTTATTACCGCTCTTATAAAAATAAGTCCCATACCCATTATCACAATTACCAGAAATACATCTGGCAAATGCGGATTGCGGTGTGAGTGCAAATAAACCAGCCAAAAAAACCATTAAACAACGCATAAATCCCCCCAAATATACGGGTATATTACAAGAATGCAGGTTTCATATCAAGGCTTCACTGCTAATGTGTAGCTAGCACTCTAATTGTCCGTTTTATGTAGCACTTCATTTGTCCGGTTTATGGATTTCTTCTTTTGGGAGTTTTTCATGGGCTGGGCGGAGTGTTTACAGGAACGAAGAATGAGTAAA
>JAKIUV010000095.1 GCA_021647375.1 Robiginitomaculum sp. | reverse complement strand
GCAAAATGGCTGTAAGTTCACGCCGTTGTTCAGAAGATAATTTAAAAAACCCATGCATAAAAAGCCTTAGAATCAACTTTTAATAAAAGAGCAAGCAAAAACTGGGTTATTCAGGATTCCGAGTATATCTATAAAAAGTTTATACAAATCCAAAATAACCCTCTAAGGGTATGGCATGACCCAACGCGCGCAAACAATATCAGAGAAAATGATCAAGGTGGACCATGTAGGCGAAAACGGTGCCGTACATATTTACCGCGCCCAAAGGTGGGTCGCTAAATTAAGAGCGCCTCGCTTAATTCCGGAAATTGAACATTTTATTCACCACGAAGAAACCCACCGCCAGATTTTCAAAGAATACCTTTCGTCAAATGATATTCGTAAATGTGTGAGTTATCATTTCGGAGGAATTGGTGGCACTTTGTTGGGATTAATCACAGGTATGATTGGTACATCTGCAATTCATGCAACCACCTATGCCGTAGAAAGCGTTGTCCTTTCACACCTAGAGGAACAATTGGCATTTTTAAAAACCAATGACACGCAAGCATATGCCTGCGTGTTAGAAATTTACGCTGATGAAAAAGAGCATCTTGCGTATGCTACAAGCCGTCTCGATACGAGCAACAAACTTACCCAACCTTTGATTCATATCATCAAATTTTCAACAGAATTGGTGATTAAATTTGGTATGCGCTAGAGCGCTCCCTGATAAATCGTATTCAAGTTGCCGCGCCGGCCACCGCTGCCAGTACCGCATCAAATGCCAACATAGTCGATGTATGACGCGCCGGGTAATTGGCGACATCTGCGAGGAGACATAGCTTGGCAAAGCGCCCTTCTGGGGCATCTGCGCCTTGTTTTAGCATGGCGCGCAAACCGTCCCGCGCGTCTTGCAATTCAGTGGTGCTTGCGCCGATAACGGCCTCTGCCAATATGGCCGCTGACGCCTGCCCCAATGCGCAAGCCTGCAAGCGTATAGCAAAATCGGTCACAATCTCATCACCCTTACATATATCCACCTCAACCCAAGACCCGCAAAGTTTAGAAACTTTGCGCGCACTGCCCTGCGGCGAATCAAGGCTGCCCACACGAGAAATTTTCGCCGCCAACAGTAACACATCCGTATTGTAAAGCCCATCAATCATGAGGGCTGTTTACGCGCGAGCTGCAAAGAGTGCAAATGGTGATTGCCACTAAGTGCAGGCTTTTACCCCACTTATGGTATCCGTTATACATGCAAAAAGCCATTGCTCTATGGAATAATCATGTTATTTCTCGGGGGATTATTATGGGGCGAATATGAACTTGCGTAAAAAAATACTGACAATAAGTATGCTTGTTGCGGCCAACCCCTCAGCGTCACTGCCCTTAATAAATGCGGCCAAGACCCTGAAATTCATCCAGCAAAAGAAGCAACCATGACTGTACTGCACAAAACATTCACGACAACAGCCCTCATAGCCGCGTGTTTTTTCGCGCCCCTTTCTGCTTTCGCGGGCACACATGAAGACGGCCTTCAGGCTTATCAAAACGAAAACTATTCTGAGGCTTTACGGCTTTGGCGCATAAGCGCTGCGGATAGCAATCCAAAATCAATTTACAATTTAGGCATTTTATATCAGAATGGGTTTGGTGTCGGACAATCTGACCAGGAAGCCTTTAAGTGGTATAAAAAATCTGCAGAGTTAGGATTTGATCGCGGGCAATATGAGACGGGACTGAATTATTCAGCCGGAAAGGGTATCACAGCCTCTGAAAGCAAGGCTTTTAATTGGTTCTTAAAAGCCGCCGCCCAAGGTCATGTCAAAGCACAATACAGCGTTGGCAATGCCTATGAATGGGGTAGAGGTGTAGAACAATCATACGAACAATCTACAATTTGGTACCAAAAATCGGCTAACCAAAATTATAACCCTGCCATTTTTAATATGGGAACAGCCTATTCAAATGGGTATGGCGTTGAGAAATCAGAACAAGAAGCCTTGCGGTGGTACAGAAAAGCGGCGGCTAATGGAGACGATGTTGCTATAAACTATTTGCGGAACATTGAGAACCAACGATTGGCGAAAACTTATGATAGACCACCAGCACGAAAATCCGACGCAGATATTTTTTATCAGGCCGTGGCCGAGTATAAAGCAGGAAATAGTGCTGAGGCACTCAGGCTTTATACAATAGTGGCTAAACGCGGTGTGGATGAAGCCATGCTGAATGTGGCAATCATGTATAGAGAAGGAGATGGAGTAGAAAAATCTGATACACAATCATTTTACTGGTTCCAAAAAGCTGCTGAACGCGGCAATATTAGCGCCCAGTATCATACAGGTGTTTACTATAGAGATGGCATTGGAGTAGAAAAATCCGCTTCACAAGCGGTTTACTGGCACCAAAAAGCCGCTGATCAAGGGAATATATCTGCCCAATACAGTCTTGGCGTCGCATACTATTATGGTAGAGGCGTTGTCGAATCAGAACCTCAAGCTATTGCCTGGTTCAAAAAAGCAGCGGCTCAAGGTGATGAAGACGCCATATATATTCTCAAGAAACTTGAGGAATAAGGTAAATTTAGGGAATAAAAATAAACTTTACTATTCTATAGCCCGATAAACGCCGACATCGTGCGCGCCGTCGCCATAATACAAACTGGTGAGCGGGACTAAGGGCAATATTGCCGGGTAAACCGTATCTGCTTTTTATCCATATTATGCGTTCACATAATAGAATTGAACATATTACTCAGAAGGTAAATCCACTGAACGAATCGGGGCTTAGTCGATCGTCATTTATGGTGTTTATCGGCTGAAAACATGAACGGGGTTATTGCTATTTTCGTTTATTTGTTAAGTGATTCCCTGATTTTTTTCGGAAATTATCGGAAAAATCAAAATACTTGAATTTCCTAGTAAACAAGGCTCAAATTGGAGAAAAATACGCTATACTGTATTCAAATGAACATTACAATGTTCTTTCCTTGTTCTTTTTGCTGGACAAATGAGAACAAATGTAGCACATAGGGTTCAGGCAGTCCGATTTAAAGCCTAGTTTTTTTGAAATGACCGAGGGGCTCCGGTTGTTATATTAAAGGAGCCAGACATGGCCAAGAAAAGACCAGAACTCACCGTCGTCGGGAAAGCACCCGATAGCAAAAAAGCAGCAGCACTCGAAGCCGCCCTCAGCCAAATTGACCGCGCCCACGGCAAAGGCTCAGTGATGAAATTGGGCCAAAAGCAGAGCATGGATGTGGAAGCTGTTTCCACCGGTTCAATTGGTCTGGATATTGCCCTCGGCATAGGCGGCCTGCCCATGGGACGTGTTGTTGAAGTTTACGGGCCGGAAAGCTCCGGTAAGACGACGCTAGCCTTGCATGTTATCGCAGAGGCGCAAAAGGCCGGGCATATTGCGGCATTTGTTGACGCGGAACATGCACTCGATCCTATATATGCAGCCAAGCTTGGGGTTGATGTTAACGAGCTTCTCATCTCCCAGCCAGATACGGGTGAGCAAGCGCTTGAAATTACCGATACCTTGGTACGCTCCGGGGCGATTGGTATTTTGGTTATCGATTCTGTTGCGGCTTTGACACCCCGCGCCGAGCTTGAGGGTGATATGGGGGACAGCCTGCCGGGTCTGCAAGCCCGCCTCATGAGCCAAGCTTTGCGCAAACTCACCGGGTCTATTTCCAAGTCTGGTTGTATGGTTATTTTCATCAATCAAATCCGCCACAAAATTGGGGTCATGTACGGCTCGCCCGAAGTAACAACGGGCGGTAATGCCCTGAAATTTTACGCGTCTGTTCGCTTGGATATTCGCCGTATCGGTGCCATTAAATACCGCGACGAGGTGATTGGTAATCAGACACGGGTGAAGGTCGTCAAGAACAAAGTCGCACCGCCCTTCCGCCAAGTTGAATTTGACATTATGTACGGTGAAGGTATTTCCAAAATGGGCGAATTGGTCGATTTGGGTGTCACCGCCGATGTGGTGGAGAAATCTGGTTCGTGGTATTCCTACGGCGATGAACGGATTGGCCAAGGCCGGGAAAATGCGCGCAAATTCCTGTTGGAAAACCCGGATATAGCCGAGCATATTGAAACTACTATCAGAACCAATGCTGGCCTGATTGAAGATGATTTGCTTATGCCAAAGGACAAAGATGGGGATGGTGAGCTGGAGTTAGAGGCTTAGTAGGCGTCAAATTAAATCACACAAAAACGAAATAGGCGCTTGGCACTGCTAAGCGCCTTTTCTATAGGTGGGACTTAATAATTTTGAGAGTTATATGACAGCCTTACGTGACATCCGTTCCCAGTTCCTCAGCTTCTTTGAGGATGCAGACCATTCCGTCCAAAAGTCTTCGCCGTTAGTGCCGGACAATGACCCGACACTGTTGTTCGTCAATGCAGGCATGGTGCAGTTTAAAAACTATTTTACTGGCGCGGAAACGCCGCCCTATAGCCGCGCCGTTACGTCGCAAAAATGTGTGCGGGCTGGCGGCAAACATAATGACCTCGACAATGTCGGCTATACGGCGCGCCACCACACATTTTTCGAGATGCTCGGGAACTTTTCCTTTGGTGATTATTTCAAAGACGATGCTATTGAGTTCGCGTGGAATTTGCTGACCAAAGATTTCGGACTGTCCAAAGATAAATTGCTAATAACCGTCTATCATACCGACGAAGAAGCCCGCGCCATCTGGAAAAAGGTCGCGGGGGTTAGTGATAGCCGGATTATCTCAATCCCCACATCCGATAATTTTTGGGCCATGGGCGATACGGGGCCGTGCGGGCCGTGTTCTGAAATATTCTATGACCACGGCGATAACATCCCCGGCGGGCCTCCGGGAAGTCCAGACGAGGACGGCGATAGGTTTATCGAGATTTGGAATTTGGTTTTCATGCAATACGAAAAATTTGCGGACGGCAAAAAGGTAGACCTCCCCAAGCCCTCCATTGATACGGGCATGGGGCTGGAGCGAATTGCTGCGATTTTGCAGGGCAAGCACGACAATTATGATATTGACCTGTTCCAAAACCTTATCGCTGCCAGTGTGGAGGCGACCAAAGTTAAGGCGCAGGGTGAGGCTATGTTCTCCCACCGAGTGATTGCTGATCATTTGCGTTCGGCGTCGTTCCTAATCGCCGACGGGGTTAGCCCGTCGCGGGAAGGCCGTGGTTATGTGCTACGCCGTATCATGCGCCGCGCTATGCGCCACGCTCATATTTTAGGTGCCAAAGACCCGCTCATGCACAGACTTGTTCCCACATTAGTGGACGAAATGGGAGATGCTTTCGGGGAGCTAAAACGCGCCCAAGAAAACATAGAAACCACTATGCTAGAAGAAGAAGAACGCTTCCGCAAAACCCTCGGGCGCGGCACGGCACTTCTGGATAGTGCAACAGCTAAACTCGGCAAGGGCGACACATTGCCGGGCGATGTAGCGTTCAAGCTCTATGACACATATGGCTTCCCCCTCGACCTCACCCAAGACGCTCTGCGCTCAAAGGGAATTGAGGTGGATGTGGAGGGCTATGATAAAGCCATGCAAGTGCAAAAAGAAACCGCCCGCGCCCATTGGAGCGGCTCCGGCGATGCGGGTAGTGATGCCGTCTGGCTGGAACTGCGCGAAAAGTTCGGCGCGACAGAATTTACCGGATATGATAGTCTCAATAGCGAAAGCGAGATACTAGCGATCATCAAAGACGGCAAAATTGTGAACGAAGCTAGCGAAGGCGACAACATCCAATTCATCACCAAAGCTACTCCGTTCTACGCAGAAAGCGGCGGGCAAGCGGGTGATAAAGGCTGGGCGAATGTCGGTAAAACCCTAGCGGTCACAATCCAAGATGTCCTAAAACGGGCCGGAGATATGCATGTGCATTTCGCTAGGGTGATGAACGGCTCTATCAAAATAGACGACAAACTTAACCTCAACGTGGCCCCCGACAATCGCCGTACCACTATGGCCAACCACTCGGCGACCCATCTTTTACACGAAGCTCTGCGGCGTGTGCTGGGCACCCATGTCACCCAAAAAGGTCAGATGGTTGACGGCGAGCGTATCCGGTTCGATTTTTCTCACGGCAAGGGCGTTACGCCGGACGAACTCGCGGCCATTGAAACCCAAGTTAATGCCGTGGTTTTAGAGAACTCTGAGGCCAGCACCAAATTAATGGCACCAGACACCGCTATCGAAGCGGGGGCTATGGCGCTGTTCGGCGAAAAATACGGCGACGAAGTGCGGGTGTTCTCGCTGGGAAATGTGCCGGACGGTGAAGTCCATCCCTATTCGGTCGAACTTTGCGGCGGCACACATGTGGCGCGGACTGGCGATATTGGCTTGTTCAAAATCACCTCCGAGGGCGCGGTTGCTGCGGGCATTCGCCGTATCGAAGCCGTGAGCGGTGAAGCGGCGCGGCTATACCTAGAGGAACAGGCTGGCTATGCCAAACAGGCCGCAGATGTGTTGAAAAGCAAAATCAAAGATATGCCCGCTCGTATTACGGCTCTGTCCAAAGAAAAGCGCGCGCTAGAAAAGCAAGTCTCTGAGCTTAAAAAGAAACTCGCGCTTTCTGGTTCTGGGAGCGGCGGCGCGGCGAGTGTCGAAGAAATTGGCACCGTAAAATTCATCGGCAGTGTCCTAGAGGGTGTCAGCGGCAAAGACCTGCGCAATATGATCGAAGAGCAAAAGCAAAAACTAGGCTCCGGCATAGTAGCATTTGTCGCCGTCGACGGCGGCAAAGTCGCCGTGGCCGTGGGTGTTACATCCGACCTGACAGGCGATTATAACGCGGCAACTCTGGTTAATCTCGGTGCAGAAAAAGTCGGTGGTCGCGGCGGCGGTCGCCCTGACATGGCACAAGCGGGCGGCTCTAATGTGGACGGTGCAGATGATGCGTTGGCGGCAATAAAGTCTGCGATTAAGGCGGATCTAGGTTAGTCTACTGACATGGTTTGGCAATAGATGTGCTACTATCGTGTAGGGTGGATTAGCCTCTTGGCATAATCTACCTTCAGTACGCCATCAATGGTGGATTACGCTACCGCTAATCCACCCTACACTTTTATCGCCAATATTGGAGACACAGCTATGACCAACACTACAAAAATCAATTATATTGAACTGCCGATCACTGATTTGGCGGCGAGTAAGGCGTTTTATTCGGCGGCCTTTGGTTGGACATATATTGATTACGGGCCGACCTATGCTTCGTTTCAAGGTGCTGGTATTGACGGCGGCCTGGACGCGGACTCTGACCGTAAGCCGGGCAAGAACGGCGCTTTGGTTATATTGCACAGTGACGATTTAGTTGCCGCACAGGCATCCGTCGAAACCGCAGGCGGTAAAATCACTATAGCCATATTCGCGTTCCCCGGCGGTCACCGTTTCCACTTCTCTGACCCCAGCGGCAATGAACTGGCGGTGTGGAGCACGGATGAATAACACAAAATAATCATTAAATAGCCATTTTGTGACCGTTTTAAGCCATATCACTTCACCTATGACTTTATGGCAACCAAGACAATATTTACATAGATGTAGGACGGCATTGCACAACAGGTTTGTGCGGGGGCGGGTTAGCCAGCTCATATTCGAATTTATCAGCTTTGGTATCAAGCAGGCTTGGGCGTGTTTGTTTGGTGGGATGATGTTGGCTTTGTTGATTGGGACTTTCCTCTTTTATCCTGCGGACGCCGCTTTGACGCGCTATGATTTTATCACTGTCATGGCAGTATTTATCCAGATCACGCTATTGGTAACGCGCCTAGAGACATTGGAAGAGGCGCGAATTATTTTGGTGTTTCATATTGTCGGTACGGTGATGGAGGTGTTTAAAACTCAAGCCGGGTCTTGGGTTTACCCCGAACCCGGATTGCTTAAAATCGGTGATGTGCCGTTATTCTCCGGGTTTATGTATGCATGTGTCGGCAGTTATATTGCGCGGGTTTGGCGGATTTTTGATTTCAAGTTTACGCACTTCCCAGCGATGAAATGGCAGGCTTTGTTAGCGGTTCTGGTTTATGTGAATTTCTTCTCGCACCATTATATATGGGATTTTAGAAATGCGTTATTTGCCTTTGCATTTGTTCTCTATGTGCCGTGTGTGGTGCATTTTAAAGCAGATGAAGAACACCGCCCTATGCCCTTGTTAATAGGCCTGTTTTTGGTCGCTTTGTTCATTTGGTTTGCAGAAAATATCGGTACCTTTACCAAGGCCTGGGCCTATCCGGGGCAAAGAGAAATATGGCATATGGTCTCTCCCGCCAAGCTCGGGGCATGGTTCTTATTGATGCTGATTAGCTTTGTTTTGGTGGCGTGGGTACATAGACCAATTGAAGGGCGAGGCTAGTCTATCCGCCACGGCGGGTAGCGCCTGTTTTCGCCAGCTTGGTACAGGCGGATTTTATTGCTTGCCGGGTCAAGAATGTCGGCTTCGCGCCAGAGATAGGATTGGGTTTTTGGCGCGGCAATAGGCGTAAGTTTTTTGTCCTTGATGTAGGCGTCAACATTTTCGACTTCGAAATAAATCAACGGCCAATCTGTAGATGGCTGCAAGTTACGCGCGACCTCATGCAAAGATAAAGTAGCGGGTTCGCCGACGCCCGTATCGGGGAACTCAAACCGTACATAACGAGGTGCGCTATCAACGATGAGGCTTAGTCCGAGGCTTTGGTAAAACACCACAGACGCCGCCATATCAGGCGCGCCGAGCGTCACCTGATTGAGGCGGAGATTGTGAAGTTTAGGAGCTATGCCATAGCCCGTTCAAAGTTTTCTGCGATGGCTTCCAGATAGCCCATAGTTGATAGCCAGCCTTGTTTGTCGCCGACCAGTAGTGCCAAATCTTTGGTCATTTGGCCGCCTTCTACCGTGGCGATTGTGGTGCGCTCCAGGCCTTCGGCGAAATCTATTAGGGCTTGGTTGTCGTCGAGCTTGCCACGGTGAGCAAGGCCGCGTGTCCATGCAAAAATGGACGCAGTTGAGTTAGTCGAGGTTGACTGGCCGTTTTGGTGGTTACGGTAATGGCGGGTGACGGTGCCGTGGGCAGCCTCAGACTCCATAGTCTTGCCGTCCGGGGTCATTAAGAAGCTGGTCATCAGGCCGAGGGAACCGAAACCTTGGGCGACGGTATCTGATTGCACATCGCCGTCATAATTTTTACAAGCCCAGATATAGCCGCCGTTCCATTTCATGGCGCAGGCCACCATATCGTCGATCAAGCGGTGTTGGTATTCCCCGCCGAACTCTGCAAATTGTTCGGCAAATTCCTTGTCGTAAATTTCTTGGAATATGTCTTTAAA
>JAKIUV010000094.1 GCA_021647375.1 Robiginitomaculum sp. | reverse complement strand
AGACACTGCACATATTTTACCGTCATGGTGATGAGGCCCGGAGCCAAACTGTGCGGAATGTTCAGCCGCGCCAATGCGTACCAACAAAAAAAACAGCGTAAAGCTTAGGATTGCTAGCGTCTGCCACAATGTCCGAATTTGCATCATAGGATAAATATAGGTGCATCAATAGGCTTTAGCAATGATATAATATATCAAAATCTGGCAGATATAAAAAAACCTCCCACAAATGTGGAAGGGTCATAGATATATTGGCGTTTCTAGCTACCAAATTTTGACACGGTCTTCTGGTGCTAGATATAGTTTATCGCCCGGCTGTACGTCGAAAGCAACATACCATTGGTCAAAATTGCGGACTATGCCGTTGGCGCGGTATTCGCCGGGGCTGTGGGGGCCGTTTTTAAGCTGGGTACGCATGGCTTCTTCGCGAAACTTGCGTTGCCAAATTTGACCGTAAGCCAAGAAGAAGCGTTGGTCGCCTGTATAGCCGTCGATCACCGGGGCGGGTTTGCCGCCCAGTGATTTTTGGTAGGCGGCATAGGCCATAGTGATACCGGTCAAATCGCCAATGTTTTCGCCCAAGGATAATTGGCCGTTAATGTGGGCGCCGGGCAGTGGCTCAAATTGGTCATATTGGGCGATGAGGGCTTCGGACTTGGCTTTGAACGCGGCTTGGTCAGCTTCGCTCCACCAATTGCGCTGCTTGCCGTCGCCGTCGGATTTGGCACCTTGGTCATCAAAACCGTGCCCCATTTCGTGGCCAATCACCGCGCCAATGCCGCCGTAATTAACCGCAGGGTCGGCAGCCGGGTCAAAGAACGGAGCCTGCAAAATAGCCGCCGGAAACACAATCTCGTTCAAGGACGGGCGGTAATAAGCATTCACAGTTTGCGGCGTCATGCCCCATTCTTCGCGGTCAATCGGGCCGCCAAGATCGGAGACCATGTCGTTCCACGCCCAAGCATTGGCAGATTTTATGGTGCCGATGAGGTCGTTACGGTCAACTTGAAGCGCGGAATAATCCGTCCATGTTTTCGGGTAGCCAATTTTGGGATAAAACTTTCTAAGTTTGTCTTGGGCTTCAATTTTGGTCTCTGGGCTCATCCACTCAAGCCCGTCAATACCGTCTTTAAAGGTAGCGCGTAAGTTCTCGACAAGATCGTCCATTTGCGCCTTGGCTTCGGGCTTGAAATGGCGGCCTACATAGACTTCGCCGACAGCCTCGCCCAAAGTATTGCTAACTTGGCCAACACCGCGTTTCCAACGCGGGCGCTGCTCTTCCGTACCGCGCAGGGCTTTGCCGTAAAAGGCAAATTTGGCGTCATCAATAGCCTTGGGCAAATATGCCGATTTACTGCTAATATAATGAATGGTCATATAGTCTTTGAGAACGTCCATTGGTGTTTCGGCAAAAGTTTTTGCGAGACCTTGCACGGCATCGGTTTCGCGCACCACAAATGATTTTTGCGCACCAATGCCGGCATTGTCAGCCATGCCTTGCCAGTCAAATCCGGGCGCATAAGCAATGAGTTCCGCCATGGTCATCTTGTTATAGGTCAGGTCGCGCTCGCGGCGCTTTTCCGGCTTCCAGTGGGAGGCGGCCATTTTGGTTTCAAAGGCCATGACTGCGCTCGCGCGTGTGGCCGCTTCATCTTCGCCAGCGGCGCTGAGCATGGCCGCCATAAACTTTACATAATCGGCGCGCAGGCCAATGGATTTTTCATCCGCGTCCAGGTAATAACCTCGGTTGGACATGCCAAGGCCGGATTGGGTCATATAAAAAATATAGTTGCTGGTGTCTTTGACATCCACATCAACCCAGCCGCCAATTGGCGATTTTACGCCCATAGACGGATCGCCCATCATGGCGGCAACCGCTTTGTGATCTTTCAGCGCTTTAATGGCAGCAAGGTCAGCAGCGATAGGGGTAATACCTAGGGCTTCGATTTTATCTGTATCCATAAAGGCGGCATAAAGGTCGCCGATTTTTTGCTCATTACTGCCCTTGGCGGATTTGGCTTTTGCCATATCTTGAATGATAGCCTGCACATCTTTTACCGATTGATCGTGCAACATTGTGAACGACCCATAATTGGATTTATCCGCCGGAATTTCGGTGTTGTTGAGCCATGTACCGTTGACATAATAAAAGAAATTATCGCCGGGCTTTACCGTTTTGTCCATGTTCTCAAGCGCGACACCAAATGTACCCAGCACAGGGCTTTGCACCCGGCTCGTTTCGGTTGGGGCACTGGTTTTTTGGCCACATGCACTGAGGCCGGCGGCTAGGCCGAGCGCTAATAGGCTCGGGACGATAAGTTTATTGAGGGGCATAGTTTTCTCCTGGTTTTTAAATTGAAGTTTTCTTGTAAATTACTGCGCCGGAGCAGGCCCTAGTTTAGACTCGGGCGCGGCGTCTGTGAACTTATCATCCATAAGGCCGTCAATTTCGTGGCCTTCCAAGGCGACAGCCATTTCCGGGTCATAACTGGAACCGAGCGGCGGTTGCCGTTCGCCTGTCCAAATTCTTTTAGCTAATCGTTTGATGTCGATACCGATACCGTACATGGCAGGTACCAATATCAGGGTTAGAAAAAAGTCAAACAATACGCCAAATGCCAGCGCCACCACCATAGGCTTGAGAAACTCTGCTTGGGCTGAGTTTTCGGCGAACATCGGCATGACGCCAACAAATGTGGTGACCGAGGTTAACAGAATTGGCCGGAACCGGGCCACGCAAGCATCGATCATAGCTTGGTAAGCCCCGACGCCTTTGGCAGTGAGGCGGTTAACATAATCGAGCAAGACCAGATTGTCGTTCACCGCCACCCCGGCAGCAGCGAAGAAGCCAAAGCCCGACATTATACCGAGGGGCGTCCCGGTCACAATAGCGCCAAAGACCATGCCGACAAAGGCGAACGGAATGGCGATAAGGATGAGCAGGGGTTGGCTATAGGATCTAAACCCGACCGCGAGTAGAAAATACATAGCAAATAGAATAAATATGCCGGAGCGTCTAAGCTCTGAAAGTAGAGTGGATTGTTCATCATCTGCCCCGACCAATAACCGTTCAGCATTTGGATTGGACAATTCCCATTTCGGCAAGAAAACATCGGTAATATCTTTTTGGACAACCTGCTTGGCTTGCGGCCCGCCGCGAATAACTGCGCCCACTGAAATCACCTGTTTGCGGTCACGGCGGTTTATTCGGCTAATACCGGGCGCGAATGTAATATCGGCGACGGAATAGAGAGGTACTTCGGTGCCACTGGCTGTACGAATGCGTAATTGCTGTAACGAATCTATGGAATCTCTCGCGGCTTTTGGGTAGCGCAAGACTACGCGGACATCATCACCATTTCTAGGCAGGCGTTGGACTTCACGCCCGAAAAAGGCTTCGCGCACCTGACGGGTAAGTGATGCCAAAGTAATACCGAGACTCTCCGCGCCCGGCTTAAGGCTGAACTGCATTTCTTGTGATGAACTTTCCAGGCTATCCCATGTGCGAGAGACATTGCCGTAAGTGCTGAGGTGGGCTTTGAACTCTTTCATAGCCCGGGATAAATCGGCTTCATTATCAGAGGCAATGGCATAGCTTACGGATTGGCCGCCGCCGCCGCGTCCACCTGTGGCGCTAATGGTGATCCTAAAAGCATCGGGCACAGGGCCAAGATACTCTTCCAACTTCTCGGCAATGTCGGTAGAGGAAATTTCACCGCGCTGCTCGGCTGGGGCTAGCCCCAGGAATGATTGGATGTTGCGCCCATTGGCAAAACTGCCGGGTGCAGGGATAAGATCATATTCCACACCGAAATCTTTTTCGACATTTTTGTTTAAAGTAACAACGGCGTCTTCTAGCTGCTTTTGCACCTGAGTGAGGCGATCAAATGATGTACCCTCCGGGAAAGTTATTTGTGCCATTAACATATCCCCGCCGAAATCGGGGAACATCTCTACTTTGGCTAAGTTGGCTTGAATAGCGCTTATAGATAGATAAAACAGCCCGAAAAAAATGGCCAAAGTCGCGTAGCGAAATTTTATAACAGCAGCGATGAAAGGGCGAAAAAATCGACGGGCAAAATTTACTAAGCTATCTGCCATCATAGTTTGGAAGCGTGCGAACGGCCCCATCTCACTACGCGGCGGCAATGGTTTTAAATGTCTAAGGTGGGAGGGTAATATAAAGAAGGCCTCAATAAGCGAGAAGACAAGTGCTGCCATTACCACTAAAGAAATCTGCGAGGTGAAGTCGGACGTCGAGCCAGATAAGAACATCCAGGGCAGAAACACCATAATAGTCGTGATTACCGCGAAGATTACAGGCTTGGAGACCATATTTGCCCCTGCGATACTGCCACGCGTGCCACTGATCCCGTGTTCCACATGAAAATGCACACTTTCCCCCACCACAATGGCATCGTCGACCACAATCCCGATCACCAGTAAGAACGCAAATGTGGAAATCATGTTAAGCGATATGCCTATAAATGGCGCGATAGCAAATGCACCGAGGAACGAGACAGTGATACCGACCGTCACCCAAATGGCGACTGCGGGGCGCAAGAATATAGTCAATATTAACAACACTAAAATCATGCCCATGAGTGCATTGGATCCGATGAGCGACATGCGGCTGTCGAAGCCAACCGAGAAATCGCCCCACATAGAAAGGGTTAGCTCAGGCGGAAGTGTTTCGTTTTTCTCTTTGATATATTTGCGAAACGCTTTTCCAGTTTTGGATACATCGGGCTTGTCAGGCGAAATAACACGGAAAAACACAGCTTCCTGACCCTTAAAATCTGCGGTAAAGTCGATGTCTTGAAAACCGTCCAGAACAGTAGCGATGTCTTTCAACATGACCCGGCCACCATCGGCAGATTGTCTAATGATAATTTTTTCAAACTCCGGCGCACTGTCCGCCAGCGCGCGGGTGCGAAGTTGTAACCTGCCTGCACTGGTGCGGACTTCGCCTGCAGATAAATTTACCGACGCACCAGAAATCGCTGTGGCAACTTGTTGAAAAGTCAGGCCAAATTGGCGGAGCTTATCTTCGGAAATTTCAATAGTAATTTCGCGGTCAAGGCGCGTGATGTCCTGGGTGAGTTCTCCGCCGAACAGTTCGGCCATTTCTCTACGAACATCATCTGCGATTAATTGTAAATCGAGCCTGTTCATATCGCCGTGCAAGGCCATATACATATAATCTATTTCGACCGGAGTGCGTCTGACCGTCGGCCTGAACGCATCGGGGGGCAGATTGATAATGCCGTCTACGCGGGTTTTAATCTCGTCGAGCAATCGATCAAAATCTGCATTGACTTTGGTCTTGATCGTAACGCGTCCGCCGCCTTCAAAGGCAATGGCCTGAATATTATCAATACCGTCAAGGTCGTAGACAGCTTCTTCGATACGGGTGATAATTTGCTCTTGCATATCGCGGGGAGAGGCGCCTTGCCATGTCGATTGAACCTGAATTTCGTTGACTTTAATCCCGGGAAATATTTCTCGCTCTAAATTAAAAAAACCAAATAGCCCGACAAAAATAATCGCCAACATAAGTAGATTGGCGGCAACTGGGTTCTTGGCCCACCATGCAATCAATCCGCGCATCAGTCAGCTCCCATGTTTTTTTCTTGGTTTTTATTTTGGGGTTGCTCACCTTTATTGTCGGCAGTTTTTTTGCCGGTGTCGTCTTTCTTGTTCTTCTTTCTGTTTTTCTCGTTCTTTTTATCTTGAGCGGCTTTCTTCTTGGCCATGGCATATTCTTTTTGGGCTTTGGCATGGTTTTTCTTGCTCTCTGCTAATTTCTTTTTAGCCGCCGCTACAATATCCTCATCTTTATCGTCTGCTTCGTCTTCTTCGTCCGTTTTGGGGTCGATTAAAATTATTGTCGGGTCTTTGCTGTCGAGTACACGGAAGGTCAAATTGATTTGCGACTTTTCTAGTGGCGACACGATGACCAGTTCGCCTGGCTCCAAACCGCTCAAAAGCACGGCGCGCTCGGGATTGGTGTCGACAACAATGACATCGTGGCTTTTGGCGATTCCTTCTTCATTGACCGTATAGACTTTATCTTCCGGACGCAGGGCATCGCGCGGGATGATGATGACGTTCTCGATGGTTTTTCCGGCAATAGAAGCGTCAACAAACAGGCCGGGTGCCAGCGGGAACGTGCCGTCCGCCGCGCCTTTCCCGTAAGGATCCACCACTTCGGCAATCGCGAACATAGAGCGGGTTTGCGGATCATAAGCCGCATCGGTACGCATGATCTTGCCGTCCCACTGGCGCAATTGCCCGCCTATGGTAGCCGATAATTTTACATCAGGCGCACTGGCGCGGTTTTTGGCTATAAATGCCAAAGGTAGATTGATGCGGGCAATATCGGCATCGCTGAGGGCTAATCTTACTTCGGCAATATCTGTGGAGAATATCCGCCCGAGCCTTGCCCCCGGATTTACATATTGGCCAATATCGGCAAATTTTTCGCGCACCTGGCCATTAAATGGTGCGGTGACAGCGGTGCGCCGCAAGCGTATTTGTGCGTTCTCCAAATCGGCTTCTGCTGATTGCAAACCCGCCTGCGCTTCTAACAATTGCGGTTTGCGTAATGTCAGGTCGGTAGCCTGTTTGCCATTGCCCAAATCATCCCAGTCAAGCTTGGCGATAGCACCTTCGCTTTCTTCGCGCATTAAAATCTGCTGTGCGCGCGCGACGGTTGATTGGGCGCGCACGACGGCGACATTGTAATCGGAAGGGTCGATGCGGTAGAGAACATCACCTTTTTTGAAGATGCCGCCCGAAATAAATTTAGGGGAAACCGAGACGATTTTACCAGCCACTTCCGGCACGAGGTCTATCTCGATGCGCGGACGGCTTTGGCCTTGCACATTGACTTTGAGCTGAACAGTATCGGAAACAGCCGTGGTCGCCATCACGGCCAAGACCGGGCGCGCGCGTTTCTTGACTTCCGGTTGTTTACTGGCGGCTTTCAGCACATTGCCCATGAAAACAAACAAAACGAGGATTAAAATGGGAACCACAATACTGAGAACAATGGCCATTTTTCGCCGACTAGGGTCTTTATATTGCCCGCCGCCATATTGTCGTTCGTCTACACCAATAGTTTCGCTACCCATTATAACGTCCTTTTATTTGGCCCCTATAAAGAAGGCACCCGAATGATTTTGGCCGCTATTGCGGCAATAATGCGCTTAAACTAGCGCGAGCGCCCCTGATTCGGCAAGTCTACCTATAACCTATTTGGCAAGCCTAGCGGGTTTATTTTAAACTTGCTAGCGTCGGCATTTTTAGTGCCGGTTTTGGCAATTTCTCTCTCGCCTGCTCAGCCCCGTATACGCCGCCGCCAAGTGCTAAATGTAGCCTAACCCTATTGGCTAAACGCTCCTTGCGGGCTGAAATATACTGCCCTTCGGTGTTGATGCGCCGTGATTGGGAATCCAGTAATTGCAATATACTGGCCAGACCCTCGGAGAAGCGTTGTTCCAACCGCTCTTCGGCTTTGCGAGCTTCTTCTAGGGAAACTTGTAAAGCCCGTTCGCGTTCTTGTAAGTGCTCTTCGGCGTCGAGCGCATTTTCAACTTCGCGGTAAGCGGTGAGCGCCGTATCGGCATAGCTTTCCGCCAATTGGACGAGCACCGCATCATTGCGGGCGACTTCTGCGCGCAAGGCGCCGCCTTGAAATATCGGTGCGCTCAAGCCGCCACTGATCGAGGATATTAAACTCTCAAGCGAGAACAGCCGGGTTAGGGAACCGCCGCTCAGCGATGATCCACCGCTTAAGGTCAAACGCGGCAACAAGTTCTTCTTGGCAATATCAACCCGCAGGCCTTGCGCCTGCATACGCCGTTCTGCTGCGAGCAAATCAGGGCGTCTCAGAAAAATTTCATTGGGCGAGCCTGCGCCAAGTAAAGGGGGTAGCATTGGCAAGTCGGCACTGGCTTGCAGTTCGGCCTCGGGGTAACGCCTGAGCAGGGTTTCTAATTGGCGCGAAATCGCCAATTTGTTTTGCTTGCGAAATGCCAAGGTTGCCTGGGCATTGGCCAGAGCAGAGCGCGCCAAACGGTAATCACTAGAGCCGGACACACCGCCGTCAAACCGGCGTTTGGTCAAGCGCAAGGCCCGTTCCTGAGTTTGCACATTGCGTATAGCCAAATCCAATTGCAACTTTGCTTCAATGAGATTGAACCAGGTTTGAGTGGTGGCTCCGGCAATGGACAGGCGCGTGCCCGCATAGTCCGCATTGCTGGCTTCGGCTTCTATATCGCCCGCATTTGCGGTGTCGCGTACACGACCCCACATATCCAATTCCCAACTGACGGAATTGCCGAGTGAGAAGCTGGAGCGGTCGGCGCCACTTGGCGAACTGTCAATTCCGGGGCTATCGGCAATAAATGTACGCCCGGCAGAACCGTTCGCACCAACGGTCGGATAAAGCCCTGACCGGGAAGATTTTGCTCTTGCCTCGGCAGCCGCGAGCCGCGCAGAAGCAAGACGGATATTGGTATTGGCACCCATGGCTTCATTGATCAGGGCGTTTAAGGTCGTATCGTTAAACCCGGCTATCCAGTCGGTAGAGGGCATGCGTTCTGGTGCTGGTTCCGTCCATGTAGGTTTGCTGGTTGCGGCGTTCGTCTCTGTTTTCTGGGGAGGTTGCGGTATATCCGCAACAATTTCGGTTTTACCGGACTTCAACCCGCCCATATCCAAGTGGGAACAGCCCGAGAGGCCGAACAGACTTACACTCAATAACAATATTGCAGACTTACTTGCAGACTGGGATCGCATAACCATTTCTCCTTTTGGTTATACATACTGAAGGGCTGACGACTGTCAACAATTATTATTGAATAACGATAATAAATGTGACCAGTATTTGGTCAATATTGCGCCGGAACCTGTAAACCTAGCGCAATGCCGCCCTATTTGTACGGGTGATTGCGCGATTTGTAGCCACACGCCGCCGCGATGGCTGATAAGCCAGTTGCGCATGAGATTTACAATAAGGTTCACCTTTAGCGGTTCCGCGCCCGCAAAACCGGAAATCCGGACTTGTTGGATCGCCGAGGGGCCATTTGCACAAGGTTTCTGTGATAGTCAATATAGTCGCGAACTTGCCGTTGGGTAGTGGCTTGGCTTCCAGAGGCACAGGCGGCGGTGTCGGTGCTACGCGCGGCGCGGCGCGGCGTTTAACCGGCGCGCGTCTGCGCGCTGTGGTCGCTGTACGCGGTTTAGCTGGTTGGGTTTTACGTTTTGGCTTAACCCGGCCAGACAGGCCAAGCCTATGGACCTTGCCAATCACTGCATTGCGGGTGACGCCGCCAAGTTTGAGTGCGATTTGGCTGGCCGAAAGACCTTCTGCCCATAATTTCGATAAAATTTCTACCCGGTCATCAGTCCAAGCCATAATATTCCCCTCAAAATACTTAATTAAATACCATATGTTGTGCCGCCTTTGTGAAAGTCCGGCAAAACATTAACAAATCCTCAACATATCGTAGCTATTTGCGCGGCAGATACAAGATAGAGTATTCATCTATCCACAGATTTCTACATGTAGTGGTGTAAATTTGCACTAACTTGTGATGTGTCCCCAAAGAAATACTTGTTAAACTGTCTTGAAATCGTCTTG
>JAKIUV010000093.1 GCA_021647375.1 Robiginitomaculum sp. | reverse complement strand
TCCACTGTGAAAATCTCCCGGTCCTCCCGTTAAAACAGAAAAACCTTAAAGTGGACGACTTTTACGCCGCCCGCGAGGACACAATACCCTCGCTACAGTGGACGAATATTGCACCGCCGTTCACAAGCCCAAATGGTTTTAATAATGGGGTAGTCATAGGGCAAATATTGACGATCATCTGCGAGTTTTCTGGCCCAATCCGGGGCATAGGCGGCTACCTGATCGCCGATTTTTAGAGGTGATTTGGTGCGCAATCGGTACCACCCAACAGGCGCACTGGCGCTTGGATTATAAAGAAGAACAGGCTTTGGAGGAAACTTTATTTCTGTGGTTGTCGCAACGACAAGCAACGTTGCGCAAGCGCCAATCAGTATATTTCTAAGCATATTTTTCTCCAGAAATTGTAAAGGGATGAGGTGGACGTTTAATAATTTGGGCATTGTGCAAATGCCGCCAATATGCGGGCGTGACCAATTCCAGTGCGCCGTTTGTTTGCGTTTCCAGGCTGTCGATATGCTTTAGCATTCGTTGCATGGCAACAATTCCGTGAGTAGCAAGCAAGATTTCAGTACACGGAATGATGCCCGGTATCCTTGTCACTCGTCCTGTAAGGGTGGTGCGGCAGATATAAATGCGCCAGTCTATCGTGCCGTACTCATTGGCCTTCCAGCGGATATACCCAAACACTTGCCCCGGATTGAACACGCAAAGTGTTTGGTTCCTGCGAAGCTTTAGCTTCATTGCAGGTGTACCAAACCTAAGCCGGTGGTTTTTTCTGTCTCGAATGTACTCGCATTTAACGGCTGTCAGATTAGCCATGACCAGTAGCTCTTGCCCCGGAACCACAATCATTATTTTCCGACCAGGCATCCAAATCACTATAGCGATAAAACACTCTGTTGCCGTGCTTACGGTAACGCGGGCCAACATCCCGCCACCTCATGCTATTAAGCGTTCTGGTTTCCAGTCTTAGATATTTAGCGGCTTCCTGCGGTGTGCAGTATGGACTTTTACGTTTCTTCGTCATGCCGTTCTCCTCTTTTTGCTAACAACCACAGTGTTAAATTTAGATCGTTTGAGGAATTAAGGCACATAATTGAGGGGCTGAGGAGTGGCAAAATGGGGGGTACGCAAAATGCCACCCTTGGAATTATGGTAAATTTCGGAGTTATCCAAGCAGTGTTAGATAATCCCCATTGCGGTATGTTTTACCCATTGCAAGAGCGCGGCGCGCCCTATCCTTGAGCCTGCAATTACCACTATCCCATTCCAAATCAGTTTGTTTATTGCCTACCAGATACCTTGCAATATCACGATATGAACCGTCCGCTTTATTTACGTCTAGCGCGATAATGGCTTCTTGCAGTTTTTGTGCGTTTTTTCGGGTGCCGATTTGGCTTAGTTTACCGCCTGCCGAACGGTGCAATTCGAGTAATTGTCTGGCCGTTTTCATGCGCTGCTCTGAATGCTTTGCGCCGTCAATTCGAAAGCGAATAACCGCCTCATCGTCAAACGGATGTGGTGTATCGCAGTACAGTTGGTACCAGTAACGCGGTGCATTTAAGACGATATGTCGGCTTTGATTGATGCTGTCAAACAGGATGCGGCGGCAGCTCAATTCGCTCAAAATTACACTGTCCGCAACATGGTCAAAATTTCGTTGGCCATGTACATTTTCCATTTGCGGATCTCCAAGTTTAACCCGCAGCGTTGCCGGGAATGCGGACGGCTTCCAAAACACCTCTGTTTCCAGGGCCGAACGGTCAGGATCGGCAAAGAATAATAGGCCCCATTCCCGTGCTCTTTGATAGCGCCTTTTGCCTATAATCAGGCGTGTTCCCGTATCAAGATGTTCTATGTCTGGCCCGTCCCAATACTCCCTTGTGAAGTCCAAGCGGTAGTCCGTATTGCGGCGCAAAAACTCCCATGCCCATGCCGCATTAGACATGAGAATCTTTTTTGTACGAGCAACCGTATTTCCCCTCACAGGCGTTAAATTAACCATTTCCCCCACTCAAATTGTGCGCCTTTATCGTAAATTCTCTTTTTAATCGTAAAAATCATAAGAAAACCCCTTCAGGTTGTTTGGCCGTCTAGGTTGCATGTGATTGTGGCCACAATGTGCCGAAGAACACAAGAAAACCCCCATCGGTTGTAAGGCCGATGGGGGCTGTCGTTTGAGCGGTTTGCTATCCAACTGGGTTCCAGAGGATGGCGAAGTCGCCTTTTGGCTTGCCGTTTGCTCGTCCAAGATTGGCATAAACCTTACGCGGGCCAATCATCGGATGGGCGAGCGTGAGCGAGATATAAGGCTTGCCAGAGGTCTTACCAACCCGGTTCCAGCCGCCGCCAATCTCCGCGCCGTCATTGGTAAACACCCGAAAGTCTGGCTGTTTATCCGCCGTTTTGTTGTCGTTTGCGACGATGCTGATGCGGGATTTCAGGCCGAGAGCCAGAGTTCCTTCAAAATTACCGTCTTTGCTTTGGCTTACATATCCTAGTGCTTGTGCCATTTTTTAGTCTCCATTTAATGCCAGCTAATTTACGGGAGCCTTTCTCCCTGCTGACGGTGACCGGCCAGGCCATGACAAAAACCTGCATACCCCCTTCAAAATCTCTTCATAAAATGCGGGCGGAACAGCGTGGAGCAGGTCAGTTTCAAGCTATTTTGGGCGCTCTTGCGCCGTGCGCGAGGAGGCTTTAGCCGGGGAAAATAGTTTGTAACTGATCTTATGCAGGCTTTTGTCATGGGCTAGGGAACCCACCAGACAGCAGGGAGATAGGTCTTTCGTCCATTCTCTGATCTTTACTTGGGGGCTGGGAAATTGCGCGAGTGATAGGCTGTGTATGACAATGTGAAGATGGTCATTTTTAAGGGACGGGTTCTTGGTTTGGAATTCCGTTTCAAAATTGGCGCGAATGATAACGAAATGGATGATTAACTTCCTGATATTCACAGCGTTTACTTATGATGGCCGCTGATATTGGTGGCGGTTGAAACTTGGTTTGTAAGATGTCTGGCAAACCTAAATGTCTCGTCCATGCTCGCCTATCTGGTGAATGAACCGCGTAAGGCGTATGTTAATCGCGGTCGAGCCAATGGCAAACCTAAAGCACTTTGCTTGCTTTGGAATTCAGTTGGATAGTTTTCTGCTCAAATGATAGCCCTCTTTGGCCTTATAAACGGTGGGGGTTTTAGGTTTCTGTTTGCGGACAGGTCGTCATTTTTTCATTTTTATTCACTTTTGTATTAATAATTTCAAGCAATCTTTCAAAGGCTTGGCGGCTTTCGAGCAGGGTCAGACCGTGCATATGAAAAACATGTGTCATTGTTGGCCAGACATCAAGCACCACTTCATGCCCCTGCTTGCGTATGGTTTTGGCAAAATCGCGGATCATATCAATGAGAACTTCACGCCCGCCGCCTTGCATATAAATAGGTGCAAGACCACTAAAATCCTGATGAATCGGCGAAAGTTCTTCGTTTGTAAATTCACTATTGCCGCGTAGCCATTCGCCAAAACGGACGGCCATATAACCTTGAACGAGGTCGTAACGATCATTTGCATCTAAACTGTCACCACGCTCACCAATATCTGTCCAGGGACATAATCCTATTGCTAATGCAGGCTGCGGAAGTTCCAAATCCCTTAGAGCAATTAAAAGCATCAGGGCCAGATGCCCGCCAGCGGAATCGCCGATTACAATCAACTTGTTTGGGCCAACTCCTTTTTTGAGTAGAAAGTTGTATGCTTCAAGCGCATCTTCGATTTGTGCAGGATGTGGGTTTTCAGGTGTTAGGCGGTAGTCGAGCATGAACAGTTTTATGTTCAATAGACTGGCCAGGGTTTTTGCAAAATTGGCCGATATTTCGGAATTGAATGTATATCCGCCCCCATGAAGATATAGAGCCGTTACCTCCGGGTCACAATTTTGGGGGACAAGCCATTTCCCTTTAGGTTCTCCTTGCCGCGACGCTGTAACCCTGAGATCGTAGGTCTCATCCGTTAAGGTTACCAAGCTGTCCATATAGGCGCGGCCCTCTCGAATATCTGGCAAAGCGAACGCCCTGTTAAATTGATGCCGCCAAAACAAAACCCCAATTTCAAATTCAAAAGACCAGTCGGGTACTAGCGGCTTGCGTAAAAGCCTCCGCCATAATACGGACATTGAAATAGTAGAAATTACCATATAACTGCGTATAATATGATGCAGTTTTCCCCTTAGCTTTATTCGGGCCATATGTTTCTCCATGCGCTGTAGGATCTATTTTGCAAATTCTTCGCAAGAGATATAGAACCATTGCGACACTTGGTTTGGCTTGCTATCCTCTAAACATTATGAACCACGGATTGCCTTTATCGAAACTCCTTATGCCACCACCAGCTTTAGCGGGCTGTGTATTTGCGTTTATTCTACGCGATACGCGGGAAGCTTCGCTGGCCGCATCAGAACGGTTAAACCGCTTTCCTGCCTCGCCCCTTTGCGCAATTACCTGGATATTGGATGGGGAAAGCCATATTATCACCGATAATGACAACCCGGCCCCAATGCCGCGCTTGGCCTTTAGTGGGCCACAACAAAATCCCATATTAAGTTTCAACCCTGGTTCGGTTTATGCCCTGACCATGGGAATTTACCCGGAAGCTTGGAAAGCTCTGACTGGCCAAGATACTGCCGTGCATATGAACCGAACTTTGCCTTTGAAAGACGTAGTTGACGGTGAATTGTTAGGCATTTTTGAAGCTATGTTCAGGGAAATACCTTTTCCCAAAAAACTTGCAACATTAGAAATGAACCTAACTTTAAGATGGCAGTCAACCCGCCCCCACGGGGCAAGCATGTCCTTAATGATACAGGATTGGGTTCATGCTCTTGCGTTTCGGGCTGTTACTTCTGGGGCCGGCAAAAGTATAAGGCAGGTTCAAAGACGGGTTAAAAACTGGGCAGGGCAAAGCCAACGTGACCTCGCCTCCTATGCACGTTTGGAATTGCTGTTTTCAAATTGGCTTGAAAGCAGAACTGATAATGAAACAACGCTTGCAGACCTCGCGCTGGACACAGGGTTTTCAGATCAGTCCCACATGGGACGCGAGGTTCACCGTCTTATTGGCATTTCTCCCGCCAAATTAAATCAACTGATAGATACGGATGAAAGTTTCTGGTTTTATCGGTTGATGGGTGAAAAATTTTAAAAGAGCCAAAATAAATATAAACACGGCCCGTGCCCCATTGGGGAACGCGAGCCGCTAACAGGCAGTATAGTTGGGGAGACTAAGCTGCCTATTTTTTGGGTACTGGCTTCTGTTTACGCAAATGCTTTGCGAATAATTTTGCTATCCGCTTCCAGTTCTGTGCGGGTGAGCAACCACTTACTTCGCGGTATGGCTTGGCGGGGAATGCTGCCCATCTTGGGAGCCAGTCGGGGCTTGCTTTCTCTACGCCGTGGCCTGCCATGCGGTTCTTGATGATTTGTTTTTGGTTCTTGGCGGTATCGGTGACGCACCCTTGGGCGGTGGATTTCCCGGCTATGTCTGCGACCATTTGATTGACCACGCCTTTGTCCCGCAAGATGTCGAAAAACGCTTCGTCTGGTGACCAGTATTTGCCGAAGTCTGCGTCCGTCAGGACGCCAACGGCTTCCACGACTCCGCTATTGGTCGAGAGGGTTTCCGCCATACAGAATGTCATTATCCGCAAGACCGATTTATCATCAAGGTCTAGCAGTATGGCGAATACAGCGTTCAAACTGAACATGCTTTCATAGCGGTGATAGATTTGGGTGTCGTCTTTCTTTAATCCCAATAGTCCTGCTATGACTTTGCGCTCTGCGGTTAGTTCTTGCTCGGCCTTGGAATTCTCAACGCTTATCTGCGTGGCTTCTTTACGGGTGTTTTGCTCATCCTTAGACACTTTCCAATGCCGTGAACCCGTTATCATATGGGCTACTGTCAACCGCAAAGCCATCTTGGGGTGTTTAATCAGTGCCGCCCGTGCAATGGAATGGCGGTGCAAATTCATATACTCCGCCATCGGGCCTGACATTTCAGGGCGCGGTTTGGTGCCGGGTTTCTCGGCTCCGTTTTGCGCTTGGCGGTCTAAGCGCCGGGCTTCGGCTTCGGGCATAAAGCCCTCATGGAATATGACCTGTCCATCGTTCTTAACTTCGATATAGACATTGCCGCCTTGTTCCTTACTGCGCGAGACATGCTCCCATCCATAGAATGTTTGCCCTACATCACCGATAAACACATTTTTCCAACCGTCTTTCTCGTAGCTTTCCGCTTCCAGTGCGACAACCGTATTCTGGCATGACCAGAATAGTTCGGGGTCAGAGAATTGCCCGTGCTCGCCAAACAGGTCTGTGATGATTGTGCCTTTATATTCCTCCATAGGGAATAAGGCTTTATCGGTAGTGATAAGACCGCCGCCAGACAGCCACGCCTTTAACTGGTCACCTTGGGGCGCGTAGTCGTCAGACTTGAATATCTTTAGCCATGCCGTTTGTTGTTTCTTACTCGCCATAGTCAAAGCGCGGATGGTGGCAGGGTTGATTTCCTCGTCAGTGTATAATTTGCGAAGTTGCGGCAAGAGCGAGCCAAGGGCAAGCCGCTGTTTAACGGCGCGTTCCGTAATACCAAACACGGCGGCGATCTCGGCAATACTCTCGCCTTTATCTGCGAGTTTCTTAAACGCTTCGTATTGCTCCATTTCGGTAGGGGCAAGCCTAGCGATATTTTCCAAGATACTGGCTTCTAGCCCCTCCGCATCATCATCCGCGTCCATGATACAACACGGCACAAGGGCAATATCACCACCATCTTTCTCGATAGCTTTTAGGCAATAATAGCGTCTGCGTCCTGCGATAACACCGTAGGCGTTTTTATTCGCCTTGGTCGGCTCTGGCCGTACCAAGAGCGGTTGACGGATACCGCGTTCTCTCACGCTCGGCAATATGTCCGATATGTCGGGCAGTTTATTACCCTTGGCCTTGTGGCGCATATTCAATGTAGAGATATGTAAATCCACAAATGCGATATGTTTTAAATCAAGTGGTTTAGTCATGGCGTTAGTCTCCTATTTTGCCGTTGGTGGGGTTTGTAAATTTATAAAATCAAGCAGGTCGATTTGTGCGCGTCCGATAACGTCAAACAGGCCAATGTCGCACGGCCTTTGCTGTGCATTCGGGTTCCGTTTGGGTGTCATGGGATGGAATGTGCGGGCGGTCAGTTTCTCGCCGAGGGTTACGGGGCGCACACCATCAATCAGGGTCTGCTCTCCGACCTCTGTTTGTTCGGATTGGCGGGTCATTGCTCCACCTCGTTCAAGACAAGGATTTGCAAAGCCCCATCTTCGCGAGTTTCAATAAGGCGTAGCTTTATCAGGCCGTCAATCGTTGACTGCGGGGCACAAATTAAATTGCCATAAATGCGGACTTTGTTATCTGATACACGAACGCTTTCCACACGCTCACGCAAATGGCGCATTATCATCCGTTGGCTTGGCGAAAGTTGCGACAGGCGTTTCATATTGCCCTCGCTTTTGCAGGTGATTTGGATTCCGTGATTTCAATGGCGCGTTCAAACAACGCCTTAATCAAATCAGGCGACCTGTCCTCCAACTTCGCAAATGTCATGCGCTTATTGTGCGTCACATCCGGCGCGGAGCACTCCAAGGCAACAAAGGCCTCTGCCGCAACAGCCTCTCCATTTCCACGGCGTTCCCAGACCGCCAAAAGACAATCCTGAATGAAACTGTTATCCAATGTGGAATAAGTTTCAAACAGCAAACGCGATACTGTGCGTTTCAAACGGGTCATGCCGCGTTCTCACAGAATAGAGCGCAAAGCTGTTCCCGCTCGGCCTTTGCCGCGTCCAGTGCTTCGGATAGCAGTTCATTTGCGACTTGGCATAAATAGCTATTATCACTATCGGGGTAATTGGCCTCTATGCCCCAAAGGCTCGCGGCGTGGTCGGTGAGTTCAGCTTCATCAATGGTGACTGACAGAATAATGCCGCAATAAAACCATTCGTCATTCTTCCAAGCGGCCATAATGGACTCGGCTGTGGCTTGCTGTTCTTCAAACCGCTTACGCCATTTATTGCCCGCGCCAATAAATCCTGCCGCGTTCGGGTCAAGGCTTGGCCAAAATCCACAATCACGTTCATCGGGTTTATCTATTGTGTCATCATGGGCAATTCTTGCCGTAACTGTGTAATCGCCAACGTCCACGCTTATGCTATTGCCAAGGCAGACATAGGGTAAAAATTGCTCGGTAAATTTTGGTTCTCGCGCTCCCATCTTAGTTATTCCAGAAAACGTGAATTTCTTTATAGCCTGTCTCTATCGTGAAAATATCGCCGCTTAATTCCATGTCTCGCGCCATGGATTTATAGTCGATGTAATATTCCAGGGTTTTGGGGATTTGGGTGGTGGACTCGGTAAGTTCCTGCGCAAAGTCGGCTAGGCTTTCATACTCGCCGTTGTAACGCTCAAGGGCGGATTCTGCGTCCTCTATATCGCCGCCATAGTTTTCCAGTAACTTGCCGCCAAAGCCTGAACAATTGCCAATAAATTCGGCAATCTCAACCACACGGGCAAAGCTGTGAGACTCGTTTATGGTTACGCTTTGGAAGTTTTCATAATCATGAATCGACCACTCCTCTGCCAATGGAATAGGCGAAGATTTGAGCATGGCTTGCACCGCTTCCCAAATCCTGTCCTCGTCCTCAACGTCTATCCAACAGCCGTGCAATTGCCCGTCATTATAGGCGGCAAGGCAAGCCACATAAATTCTAGGGGTGTCGGGGTCTGGCGCATAAGGTTGCGCTAGGCTCCCCGCATTTGGGGCTTGGCTCGGTGTTTCGGTTCTAGGTGCAGTCATGGCGGCAGTCTCCTCTTTTTTCCCGCACCAGCCTCCGCCGGAAGGGCGGGGATGGGCGGTTAAGAGGCCCGCCAGCCGGGCGCACAAGGGTGCGGGGCAAGGGTTTTGGTAGGAGAACTAAGACGAATTATACGCACAAAAAGCCAAAGCCCTTGCGCCGTGACCGCGCCCTGCTATCAGGGCCGACCGCCCATCCCCGCACTTTCGAAGGAGGCGCTAATGATGTGGAGATATGAAATACATTGACTTAACAGGCCATCATCGTGTTTCCATTGATTTTAAAAATGTTTGTTGTTGTCGTAATTTTTCAAAATAGTACTGCCCTGCAGTCGTATTAATGTACAGTAATTTTGGTGCGACCTAATAAAACCTTACCTTTTCCATATGCAGTAATGTCATATGAACCCCTTTCTAAAGCTAAGGAAATTTTTTCATTTGGCATTACCACGACTCTATCAAAAACTAAGTCACTGTTAATTGTTGGTCTTGCTTCAATAAATGCCCACGTCGAACCAATATTTAGCTCTTCGGGTATGTCAATAAATTGTCTACCTAGAGCAGAAAGCCATTCTGGGCGCCCCTGAACAAAGTTCTTTTTCTGGGGGTAAATTTTTATATCAACTTCCCTTGTTTTGGCATGCTCTAGTGATAGTGTTTAAAATTCTGTGTCATTCCAGTAGATTTGCACCAAGGGCAGGCTTTGCTCTAAAAAATAGGAATGACTATTATGACCAAATTACCACACAAGCCCATGGGCTTCGATTTTGATGAAG
>JAKIUV010000143.1 GCA_021647375.1 Robiginitomaculum sp. | reverse complement strand
TGTATTCTTTATAAACCAAACGAAAGCGTTCAGCCTCACCTCTAGCTTCTGCCACTTCCTTACCCCGATATGCTTCAGCATCTTGCACAATTCTAAGTGCCGTACCTTCGGCTTCAGGAATAACTTTGTTGGCATATTCTGTTGCTTTGTTGATGACGGCTTCGGCATCTTGCGATGCATTAACAACATCACGGTAAGATTCGACAACAGCAGGCGGCACATAGGCTTTCTGGAGTTGCACTTCGACGACTTGTACACCAGCCTTATATTCGTCCAAAGTTTCTTGCATTAGTTTTTTCACGGCTGTCGTCACAGTCAAACGCTCTGTTGTCGTAATACCCTCTAGGGCATGATTACCGATAACTTCGCGCATGGCACTCTCGGCCACGGCTTGAACCGCTTTTTCGGGGTCATTGACCTCAAATAGATATTCTTCGAGATTGTTAATCCGCCAAAGAACTGAAAAATCAATTTCGACGATATTTTCATCACCCGTGAGCATTTCGCTTTGTTTGACATTGTTCCCAATGTTAATCTGCTTAATTTCGCGGGTTTTTTCTTTGACATAGGTTTCGATCGGGGTTGGAAATTTGAAATTCAAACCAGCCGCTACTGTGCGCTGATATTCGCCGAACCGAAGAACCACGGCTTCTTCTTGTTGGTCAATAGTAAAAAACGTACTTTTACCAATCAGAAGCACTGCGCCAATGGCAATTAACAAGGGAATACCGCCTAGGCCGCTTCCTTTGCCGCCATTACCGCCGCCCGAGCCACCGCCGAATTTATCTTTAAACCCGCGAATGACATTATCTAGGTCAGGTGCTTGTTGTTGTGGTCTGCGCGGTGGTTTACGCCCACCGCCATTGCCACCGCCCGTGCCCCAAGGACTATTGCCCTTGCCGCCACTATTTCCCCCGGAACTACCCCATGGACTTTTTCCTTCAGACATATTGTCTCCATATCTATATTGACCCTATATGTGGCGACAATGATAGAGAATTTCAAGTGTTATCGGTCTTGTTTTGTATAGTTATATACAATTATCGACGTTCAAACACTTTTACCGTGAACGGATAATCGTCTTTTGGGCCTTTGGCGTGGGGTGTTTCTGATATTTGCCGCCAATCCGCCGCCTGTACCGCCGGGAAATGGGCATCGCCCTCTATCATTACATCAACTTCGGTGATATACATGCGGGTGACGTACTTTTGTGCTTCCAGATAGACCTTTGCCCCGCCGATTAACATGATTTCATTTGTCCCCATAGCCCCCGCAAGCTCGAACCCACGACCAATCATCTCAGCAAAGTTGTGATATATTTCCGCGCCCTCTGCTTTATAGGTTTCATCGCGTGTCAGCACTAGATTAGGACGCCCCGGCAATGGAAATGGCAAGCTTTCCCATGTCACCCGCCCCATGAGAACAGGCTTGCCGAATGTCGTGCGCTTGAAATACTGCAAGTCAGAAGATAAATGCCACGGCAAACCACCACCCACACCAATCACCCCATTACGAGACTTGGCGACGATGAGGCTTAGATGCGGATTGGTGGACATAATTAGGACTTCCTATTGAAATAATGTAATAAGTTCATATATATATATATAAATACATATACGAGATAGGGAGAATATTAATATGCCGAAAAAACAAATTTTTACGCGCTATAAGAATCATGACATCCGCGTTGATAACACTTGGTATTCAGGTGCAGAGCTTTATGTCAATGATGAACGCATGGACAAAACCGAACAATTATTGGCCTTAAACCCGGCAGAAGCTTTGTTAAGCACGACCATTACAACCGATGAGGGCGTCGAAACTATTGAGGTTTTTATGTTGGCCCTGCTCACAGTAAAAATCCAAATCCATGCAAACGGGCAACTAATTGCGGGGGAAAACTTCAACAGCTTCTACTCTTGACCGGGGCTATAGCCCCGCTCTGCGAGCAGCGCCCCTCTAGTGAATAATGGCCAAAAAACAAATCTCTTTCGCCACTGCCGTGGCCTTTTACGATTAT
>JAKIUV010000092.1 GCA_021647375.1 Robiginitomaculum sp. | reverse complement strand
TATTGGTATTTGGCCCGGTGACGAAGGCAAAGGCGAAACCATGGAGCTTAAATCCATTCGCATTGAGGTGCTACAGTAGGGCGCATTGAGGTGCCACAGTAGGGCGCATTGAGGTGCTACAGTAGGGCGCATTGAGGTGCTACAGTAGGGCGCATTGAAGTGCTACAAAATAGGTGTTACACGCGGCCATAATTTAATGCCGCATCGCATAAGAGATAGGCGCGACCTTTTTCGCTTTCCAACCGGGTGCGGATGGCTTCCCGGTCACTGGCTAGAAGTTCTATTGTTCGGTCAAAACGGGTAGCAAAGACGATTGCTTTGTCACTGAGCGCATCATCGACAGTGAGCGATTTTACCAAATGCTCGACCGGGTTTTTCAAGCGTGCCACCACACAGCGGCTCATAGCTTCATGGCCATTGGCGGCTCGCGCATTGGTGGCTTCGATGATGCAGCCTTCGTCGACCACAGCATTTGCAGACAGACCAAGTTGTGCTAGGTCTGCAATGAGGATTTCGTCGTCCGTTGGTGGTGGGTTTGTGTTCAAGGGTTCTGGAGCTACAGTTTTACCGACTATATCAAGTGCAGACGGTTCTTTTTCGTCACCGCGCCCACCAAACAAATTACGAAACAGGCCAGATTTTGCTTTTGGTTTATTGGGTTCCTCCAAAGGGGCGGTGCGGCGCACTGCCTCGTCAGCAGAAGGGGGCGTTGGCTCGGATGTTTGTTCCGCTTTTGTGTTCGCCGTGGGTATATCAAGTGGTGCAGGCTCCAGCGGCTCCATTGTCTGCCGGATCATGTCCGGTTCAATCATTTGTCCGCCTAAATCAAGAGGTGCCTGTTCCTGGTGCGCCTGCTCTTTTGATGTCTGCTCTTGGGGTGTCTGTTCTACAATAGTAGAAATTGGTTCCGGATTGAATATTTCAACTGGTTCCTCTGCCGGGTCGGGTTCCGTGTCAAGGTTAGGTTTGTCGTGCCCAATGTCGATTATAGGCTTTAGCATTAACCTTGTGCGTTTTTTGGTGTTTTTTGTCGGTCGCGCATCTGATGTTTCGGGTTCAAGTGCAGTCGGCTCCTCTGGTACAAGTTCCAACGATTTGTGTTTCTTATCACCAATACGGCTTTGCAAGTCGGCCATTTCTTGCTCAATGCGGATGATTTCTTTGCGGGTTAATTCAAGGCTGTCTTGTACACGCTTGGCAGCCATATCGCTAATGCTCTGGGCGTGCTCAGTGGAATATTGCACCATATCGCGCATTTCAGCAAACCGGGTTTTAACGGCACCATCCGCGAGGGATGCGGCGGCAGCCAAAGCTTCGATGGTTTCCTTACCGGATTTGGAGGCATTGGACAGGCTTTCGGCACTGGCTTGCGCCGACAAGGACAGATTTCGCATTTTCACAAGCCTTTGTTCCATGCTCGCCCCTAGAGCTGTTTGTTCGTCGCGCAGATGCTCAATCATAGCGGTTAATTCGCCTGCGTGCTTTTTGTATACGTCGTCCAACTCTTCGGAACGAAGGCGGATAATATCGCCGAGCGATTTGATGTCTTCATGGCTCGCACTGAGTGTAGCAGAAGCTTGAACGGTGTTTGCGTGGACAATATCGGACGCCGAGTTGATTTTCGCAGTGGCACCTTCGACGCTGATCCGGGCTTCCTTAATCTTTTGTTCGGCGATTTGTACAGATTTGGCAAGATTGTCGGTGTGCATGGTTAAGTTTGTCGATAAGGATTCCATACTGTCATCAAGGGACGCTGTCATGGATTTAAGCGTTGCATTTTGGCTCTCGACCGACGCGTTGATCTTATCAACTGTTTCGCGCGACCCTGCATTGGCCGTATCCAGGGCTTGGGTTTGGTTCTTGATAACATCTTCCATAGAGGACAGTTGCCCGACGGCTATGTTGAGCTTTTCATTAACCTCATCGACTTGTGAAGCAATGGCGGCTGCCATAATTTTGCTTTTGCCAATAACCCTATCATCGGGCGAAATCAGGGCATTGGCCGTTTGGGCAAGGGTATGGGCTTGGCCGGATATTTCCGCCAATTGTTTGAGGGCATAGCCAGCCACAAATATTAACAGGGCAGGGCCTATGATTAAGCCAATAATGGTTGTCCATTGCAAGGCGGAATAGGATTGCCAATTGGCACCAATTTTTAGCACCGCAAACAAAAGCCCTGCTACGAGGGCGATCCAGAATATGACGGTGATAATCGTTAGTTTCTTCAGCCAGTCATAATTTGGCGTATCTCCCTGCGGTGCAGAGAAAGCTTGGGCTTGGGGTGAATTTGGCGCTTTGCTCGCCAAGGCCTCGGGTAGCGCAGGGGCTTTTGGCGTTTGTTCTGCCGCTTTTTGGACAACGGGTTTGGTCAACTCCAGTGTATCCTTCGTTTTATCGGCTGATAAACCGTCACTGATATCCGTTTCTATACTGGTTATTTTCATTTTTTATCTGCCAAATCTTGCATTTATAGCGATTTTACCCCCGTTAGGGAAATATTCGTGAGTTTATCCTATACTGAACATCACTAAGGGAAAAGGTTAAACAAGACTTTACCCAGTGGGTGAATTGGAAAAGGGGGGCCTTATGGCCAAAGTAATGACGCGCTTGACGGCGCAAGAACAATCATATTTGCGTATGGGGCTAGACCAACCTGGCGGTAAACTGCCGCTATTTGATGGTCGAGGTCAGGAGATTGACAGCAGAACTATACTCGCTTGCATCAAAAAGGGCTATGCCAAGCGATGGTTTGCCAATCCGCTCAAGCCAGAATGGCTGGTTTGTCGCTTGACCCAACAAGGGCGCAAGGCTGCTCAAACTTAGGTTTGATTTAGCCTAGTAGCCTAGCTTTGCCGAATTGGGCGTTTAGTCTGGCCTAGCCAATAATGCGCATCATCACAGATTTTTGTGATTTCTCGCCGTCCTTGTGGTTCTTTTTGTCTTCGGCTTTCAGCCCCAAAAACATGAATGCTATGAGAAGGCTTGCATTGAGTAGCCATTTTAAAGTGTCCATAGAGTCCCCGCATGAACTTTTGTTTGAATTACGGTGCTTGTCGTATGTACACGATATGGCCTTATTTGCAAGGGAATGTATTGCCAATATTACGCGATAAAGGTGAATTTTTGTTAAGATTGGTCAGGTTTAACACGGTAAACAAGTAAAACTCCCTCCGTATCAAGCTTAACTTTTTCCAGCCAAGACGGGACTTCGCCTGCGATTAATTTTGCCAACATGCCGTCCGGCCCGTAGCCGAGCATCATTTTGGTTTCGTTACTGTCGCGACAAGCAATCACATAATCCGCTCGCATTTTGGCCACGGCGCGCTTGGCAGTTGCTTCGTCTTCAATGAACATATCCAGTGCTGCCAATATACCGCTGGTATTGCGGTGATAGGGTGCCGAGGTTACACTTAGATCCGTAAATTTAAGTATGGGTGCGCCAAGATCAATTTGAGTGAGCGCTGTTCCTGCGGGCAAGGCGGTTAATTTGCCAAGCACAGTTTGGCTAAAGCATTCTGGGGCTTCCAATCCAGATTTTTGGGTATTGTTGTTTGCTGCGGCTTCATTTGCATCGTCGGATGGCGCGACCATGCTTATCAATATGGGTAAAGTTACGGGCGATAAGGCAATGATAATGGCGCTACGGATTAAAACCATTTTTGCTCTCGGTTTAAATTTCCCAGCCCAAGAAAGCAGTCTCAAGACAACGGAAGCGGCAAGAGGAATGGCAAGTGCGTTACTCACGAACATTAACCGGGTTTGCAGCAAGCCAGCGATCAAAGTCAGCACGACAAAAATGAACATTGTCCGCTCTATCAGTGCTAAAGATTTGTCCTCGGTTTTTGCCACCCAAAAGTATCCGGCTATTGCCAGAACAGGCAAGAAAATCGCTGCTACGCCCGAAGCGATACCGTCTGCAAGAAATTGTATGAAATTACCCGCTTCGGCAACATTGGAGAGCCATATTTCGACCAAACGCGGGTCAAGATTGGCATAGGGGCCTTCCATGCAGTGGGGGTAAAGCACAACCGTAACGAGGAGAGCCAAGCTTCCGAAAACACCTGCGAGAACAAACCTACCTATGGGCGTTTTGATGCGGTTACTGGCTAGGCTCAGGCCCCACATAATCAGGGCGACGGCAAGGGTGAGCTGGGTGTAAACAACGGATAATGCATCGCATGAAGGGGTAAACCAACGTGTCGGCGGAGCGCTAATCAAGAGGCAAATGACCGTGGTTGCAGCCATAGCAAGACTGAAATATCGTAATTTTTGCGCGGCCATATTTTCAGCAAACACCCATACCAAAACTACAGCAATACAGGCAGCAGCCACATAAGGCGCGCTTTCGATGCCGACATACAGGCCTACACCGCACAATATGCCAGCATAGATCATATTCTTGGGTTTATTGAGTGATGTAATGATGAACCAGCATGTGGCCAAAGCCATAACAATTTGCAAGCTGTGATGGTCTATGCGTCCCATACCAAACTGGGTGAACACACCAAATGACAGGATCAAAATTGCGGCGGAAACGACGGGCGTTGCTCTTGATTTGAACAGTTTTCCAGATAAAGCGGTCACTAGATAGAGATAGATTATGAGCATAATGCTCGGATAGGCAATTACTGTGACAAGTTCTGCTTTGGCTTGCCCAAGCAAAGGCGTCAGGATTTTAATAGGGCCGCCAATCAGTACATCTGATAACCGCGACCAATGGGAATAAAGTGGATCGACGGGGTTGAGCCGATATTGGTGCATATCAAACCAGTTTTGACCGCCGAGCCAGTCGCGGATTTCGACCATGCGCATATAGTCATCATTATTGGCTAGCTCACCCCGTAGCAAGCTTTCCGCACTGCGCGTCCATTTCAGGTACACAAACAATAACCAGATCAGCCAGACACTGCCGTGCCGCTCTATCAGATATTCGGCGCGCGGTGATAAACTATCTGGTTTTGCTTTGTCGGCTTTACTCAAGAGAATACGTCACTTTCAGAACTGGCAACAGGTTCCGGGCGGATAAGGGGTTTGCGGGTTGCATACATAATCAGGCAAACCAAAGCCAAGCTGACAATAACCATAATGCTGTCGAGTTGCGTGTTTAGACCAACTTTAAATATGGTCGGTGTTGGTAGAGCGGAATTATCATAACCGACAACTGCGGCGGCGAACATATTGTTGGCAGCGTGCATACCGATGGCTGCTTCAAGACCGCCGTCTATATAGGTTAGCACACAGGCAAAGAAGCCGAAGAAGAAATAGCCTGACATGGCCACCCATATTGAATGCTCTTTCACGGTTTCGGCGACCTCTGGGTTGCCTAAATGCAAGGAGGCAAAGGCGGCGCTGGTTACGACGAAAACAATCCACGGGTTTTTAATATATTTCCCAAGACCTTGGTTGAGATAACCACGCAAAGCGATTTCTTCTGTGGCCGATTGCAGGGGTATAAACAGCAAGGTTATTGGCAGATATTTCCAGAACCTGGACGGATCAAACACCAATTTAGCTTCGCTAAGCCCGGTAATATGAGCGCCGTAACTAGAGACTGCGGCTATGGCCCAAAGCACCAACATGGCAAATATCATCCGCCCCCAACGGAATTTATAATGGGCGGTGTGTAAGGACAATATCGTGCGTTTTTGTACATGTTTGACCCCTAGCCACAGTGCAAGTGCCAGCGGCGGGAACATCAAGAGCATAAACATATACACCATAGCACTTTTTGACATCCAGCTATTGAGTAGTTCGGCATCTTCGGGGCTAGAGCCAGTCATCATGAAATTAACCAGGGCTGCAAAGGAAATAATGCCGAATATTGATGCGATAAATATGTTGGTTTTACCGGCTCCCTCAGATGATTTGTTTCTGAGGATATAAATTAGAAAGGCGGTGATTGATCCGAGTATCACGGTCGCCATGGCGAGCAGATAGCCAATCCCAGTGCCCGCACTTTCGTCCGATTGGCTTTCCATCACAGCTTCCATTGATGACGGGTCTATAACCATGCCGATGACGGCGAGGGGTATCCCAAATATTATTTGGCCGTAAAACCACATCATGATTGCAAACCAAAATACGGCCAACCAAGTCCACCAGGTGGTGTTGCTGTTATTGGCCTGACTAAAGAAGGCTTGTATTGGTGTTTGGTTTGTCATGAGAATCCCCCGGATAAGTTTTCGCAAGTTTATGAGTACACTACCTAGCGGGGAAACTTTAACGTATCCATAAAAAATACCGCCGCCCGGTTAGGGACGGCGGTTCGGTTGCCCACAGCTGGGAGAGACTGTTAACGACGATAGTACGGTTGATCATATCTCGGTACGCCGTAGCATTGTACAATTTGCTCGGAACCTTGAACGATATATGTGCCGTCATAAGGATTGCCACATTGCAACACACTAACCTGCTCGGCGTGTCCTTGGTGGAAGCCGTCTATCACAATACGCTGACATTGGGTTGCGGCCTGATAATTGGCATAGGACATATATCCCGGCTGATAAAAACTGTAGCGAGATGGCGCCCAACGGTGGCGGCTATACCCTGGTTGGCCAAAGAAAAAGCTTATACCCAGTGAGGAGCGGTAGTTTGTCTGGTAGCCATTATAGTCGCCATTCCAACCTGTATTTCGGCCAGTATGGCGTCTATTGTTCCAAAAAGGCCGAAAATTATTTTGACGCCTTGCCTGACGGCTCCAATATCTATCGTTACGAAGTTGCGCATTGCGTCTGTCGGCACGTCTGTGAGAACGGTCGTGACGTCTATGTTCACGAGCATCCCGTCTGTCATTCCGGCGGTGTGCGCGATCATTACGATCATTGCGCCTGTTGATCCGGACATCTCGCCTTTCATCCCGACGATGCGAGCGGTCCGAGCGTTCATCGCGGCGATGTTCACGCGCCTCGCGTTGCTGGCGCTGCGCCCTTTCAAGGCGGCGTTGTCGTTGTTGGTCATTAGACCAATCACCATAACCATTCCTGCGGTCTTCACGCCAATTGCGTTCGCGTTGGCCATTTGCCTTGGTGCGGCGATGGGTTTGCGCTTTAGATTTCGCACGGTGTTGCGCTTGTGCTTTGCGTTTATCGCGGGCGCGGTCAGCTTGATAAGTGTTGCCGCCCCCGCGCGGGCTGGCTTTGTCGCCAGCATAGGCGCTCGGTGCAGCCATTAATGCTGGCACGGCGACCGCAGACATCAGTGCGATCATGAGCGGTCTCGCCAATTTGTGGGAAAGCTTGTGGGTTGAATTTTGCATGGTCATAATCGACTCCTTTGTTGCAGTTGTCTCTCTCTTAGCCATTAGGTGTTGAAAGCAGTCTGAAAGGGGTGTTCATCTAGCGTTAATAAATGTAAGAGGGGGTTATGAGTGACACGGAAATAGATTTTGAGCATATCAAGCAATATCTCGGCGATGATATTGAATTGACCAAAGAGGTGTTTGGCTTGTTCAAAAATCAGGTCGAGATGTGGTCACGCGGTATGACCCCTGATGCGGACGATGAAAGTTGGGGGGCGATAATGCACTCCCTAAAAGGTTCCGCCCGCGCTATAGGCGCCCATAAGCTCGCAGAACTATGCGCAAAGGGCGAGGGTCTAAAAGGCGAAAAAGGCGGAATAGAAGTGCGGTCAGCCCATATACATGATGTGAAATTCTCTATCGAGAAAGCACTCATCGAAATAGGCAGGTGGGAATACCGCCAGACCCTTGCCTCTATGCGTTCATAAGCTTAGGGTCTATTGACAATTATTGAAAGAATAAGGGATAATTATGGGTAAGTTTAAGGAAAGTCGCTCGCATATTTCCGTCTTTGGCGCATTATTGCGGGCGCGGCGTGAATTTGGTGGCAAGAAAGAAATCATCATAGACGCTGATGACCGGGTTTTGACCTATACTGACATGGTGCGGGCGTCTTTTGCGCTGGGTAGTGCCTTCAAATCCATGACAAAGCCAAAGGAAAAAGTCGGTATTTTACTGCCGACCGGAGCCGGAAGTATTCTCTCGTTTTTTGCTCTGCAAGCTGCCGGGCGAATACCGGCCATGCTCAACTTTACAGCCGGCGCCCACAATCTATTGGCTGCTTTCAAGGCCGCCGAGGTCACCAAAGTTATTACTGCTCACCGCTTTATCAAAATTGGGCAGCTAGAACCACTTATAGAAAAATTGTCACCCCATGTTGAGTTCGTCTATCTGGAAGATGTTCGCGATAATATGACCAAGAAAAACAAGATCGTAGCCGTGTTGGGGTCACTTATGCCGGCCTTATTTATGGCCAAGCCGTCCTATAAAAAAGAAGCGGTTATCCTGTTTACATCCGGCACAGAAGGCGACCCGAAAGGCGTGGCGCTTTCCCATAAAAACTTGGTGGCCAATGTTGAGCAAATCCGGGCGCATATTGATGAAATTTACCCCGAAACCGATGTGATGTTTAACCCCTTGCCGACATTTCACTGTTTTGGATTGACGGGCGGGGCGCTCTTGCCGCTGTTCTCCGGGGTTAAAGTGGCTCTTTATCCATCACCATTACACGTCAAAATGATTCCCGAGCGGATCAAAGCTATGGGCACGACAGTTATGTTTGCTACGGATACCTTCCTCAGCCGATATGCCCGCGCTAGTAAGGGCGATGAGCTTTCGGGTCTTAGGTTCTGTGTTTGTGGTGCTGAGCAAGTGCGCGACGAAACCCGTGCTTTTGTGCGTAAGAAATTTGATATGCAAATTTTGGAAGGCTACGGTGTTACTGAAACATCGCCCGTCCTTGCAGTCAACCAACCCACTGCCAATCGCTCTGGCACAGTGGGGCATATTATGCCGGGCATGGAGCACCGTATTGAACCCGTCCCGGGTATTGAACGCGGCGGCAGGCTATTTGTGCGCGGCCCCAATGTAATGATGGGCTATATAACAACGGATAACCCTGGTGTCATTCAACCGCTTGAGGGTGGTTGGCACGATACGGGCGATGTTGTTGAAATTGATGAAGACGGTTATATCGCTATTCGCGGACGGGTGAAACGCTTTGCCAATATTGGCGGTGAAACTGTGTCTCTGGCGGTGGTGGAAAACTGTGCCAGTGCGGTTTGGCCGGACAATCAACATGTCGCTCTCATTCGCCCTGACCCGAAGAAAGGCGAGCAAATTGTCCTCATATCAGATTGCAAAGAGGCTAACCGTACCGACATCCGCACATGGGCGCAAAACCACGGGGTTTCGGAACTGTCCATACCGCGTAAAGTATTTGTCGTCGATGAAATCCCGCTCTTGGGCACAGGTAAGGTTGATTTCAATGGTTCCGATAAATTGTTGAAAACATTGGAATAAAAAGCGCACACCCAATGAGGGCATGCGCTTTCTTTGGCTTTAAGGTAGGGCTTATCGTCCCTTCAAATATGCCAGCATAGTATCGGCATCCGAGACCTCAAATGGGTCGCTTGGACAATTATCCTCGAAGCCTTTTTCGGAGAACATTTTCGTGATTTTGGTGTCTTCAACAAGCATGGAATAACGCCATGACCTCATGCCAAAGCCGACATTGTCTTTGTCGACCAATGCACCCATTTGGCGGGTAAATGTGCCGCTGCCATCCGGGAGCAAGAATACATTTTTGCGGTTTTGGCTGAGACCCCATTGATACATGACGAACGCATCATTGACCGACAGGCAAATGATTTCGTCAATGCCTTGGGCTTTAAAGTCGTCATAGAGTTCTTCGTAACGCGGTAAATGCGAAGTTGAACAAGTCGGTGTAAATGCGCCGGGCAGAGAAAATAAAACAACTTTCTTGCCCTTGAAAATATCATCAGATGTTAGTGGCAACCATTTGAACGGATTGTCACCGCCAATGCTTTCATCGCGGACACGGGTCATAAATGTTACATTAGGGACGTGGGTAGGCATAGGGTTCTCCTTAATTAGAATGATTCTAATGTGGATATAGTGGGTATTGAGCTTGATGCAAGGATAAAACTGGGGCTGGGGTGAAATATCTCACAACATTATAGGCTTGGCTATCAGAAATAGTGAAATTAATAGGTCCTGAGCCTAATATATGATTTTATAAATTACACTATCGTTTCTGGTATTTTCCGCTA
>JAKIUV010000091.1 GCA_021647375.1 Robiginitomaculum sp. | reverse complement strand
TTCGTGGGACGGGTTATGGACGCGGCCAAGCTCTCTGCCCATACGCCTACCATAGCCGTTCTCGCCATATTCATAAATATAATCTCCCAAATGAATGACCGCGTCCAGATTTTCCAAACCCGCAATATGATCATAAACATTGAAATAGCCAAACGGATAATTGGAGCAAGATACCACGGCAAAACGAGCCTGCGTCACTGCACCGGTCGGCAGGGTTTTAGTCCGCCCAACCGGAGATGTATATTGGGCGACTTTAAAGCGGTAATAATAAGTCTGCCCTGGTTGCAATGATTGTACGTCTATTTTTACCGTATAGTCATGCCGCAGGCTTGTCTGGAATTTGCCTTTGCGGGCAATGCGTTTAAAGTCTCTGGTTTTGGCCATTTCCCAGCGCCCGGAAAATGTGCCGTCTTGCTCGGGGGTGATTCGCGTCCAGATCACCATTCTGTCTGCGCCAGGATCGCCGCTGGCCACGCCGTGGTTGAAGCTTATCGGGTAATCAACTGATTCGCGGCTACAGGCCGCAGTAGAAGCGCCAACTAAAGAGATTCCGGTAAAAAGCGCACCGCGCCTTGTAATATTAGTCATTTTTCGTCCTGTGTTTTTGCTTGCCAACCACATTTGCGGCGTAATTAATGACATAAATATCACACTTTGAAAGTTGTTAACAGCAAGTTAATAAAAAATGCCAAAAGCTATTGTAAATTTTTTGTAATCAAGACAGATTATACGCATAGGCGCGTGCGCAGAAGTACGCTTTTTTACTTTTATATGATTTATTTCCAACGAGGGGTTCCCACAATGAATAAACTAACCAAATCAACAGTCTTGGCAGGCATGCTAGGCGCATCCACAATCGCACTCGCCATGGCAATGTCAACATCTGCTTATGCGCAATCTACATCATCTGCCGTTGGCGGTATTGTAACGGGTAGCGACGGCGCGCCTATATCAGGTGCCAGTGTAACTATTTTACATGTGTCAACAGGACGCGTTGCTACGGCTACAACCACTGCTAACGGAGCGTTTTCTTCTCGAGGTCTTCGGGTTGGCGGGCCTTACACAATTACCGTGACGGCACCAGGCGCCCGGCCTGAAGTCAAAGAAAGGCTTTTCTTTGCAGGCGGTGATACCGCAAGGGTTGATTTTGACCTTGAAGCTTTAGGGCAGATAGATGAAATTATTGTAGTTGGTCGTAGGATTGCAGATATTAGCCTTAACAACGGCGCTGGCTCTGCATTTAGTGCATCTGATGTTGAAAACCAGCCATCAGTTGATCGCGATCTCACAGATACATTGTTGCGGGATCCGCTTACGAATTCAGACGGTGGTGTTGGTAATTTGATTATCGGCGGTCAGAACCCTAAATTTAACGCTATTGCTATTGATGGTGTGTTTGAGCAGGATGACTTTGGTTTAAGTAATAATACGTTTTCGGGCAACCGTTCACCCATTTCACTTGATACAATCGAATCAGTATCTATTGTTGCCAGTGATTATTCTGTGCTGATGTCCGGTTTTCAGGGCGGACTGGTTAATGTTGTTACTAAATCGGGTACCAACAACCTTGACGGCACGGCTTTTTATGAACGTTCTGGTTCCTCTTGGTCTGGTAATAAGATTGGAGACACTGATGTTGATCTAGGTGATTTCACCGAAGAATCTTACGGTGGCACAATTGGTGGCCCAATTATAAAGGATAAATTGTTCTTTTTTGGTAGCTATGAGAAATTCAAAACTGCAATTCCTGTAACTTTCGAGGATCGTGATATTGGCCCTGGGGCTTATGCTGCGTTGGCTCCATTTATAGAGACCGCATTTGGTTTTGACCCAGGTGTGCGTCCGGACGTTGTTAGTAACCCAACGACAAATGAGAAAATTTTGGCAAAAATTGACTGGGAAATTAATGCTGACCACCGTGCAAGTTTTTCGTATCGTAATTCTAAAGATGCGTCGCAAAGTGTTGGTAACCGTTTCTTGACCGCCAATTATCAACGCCCAATTGATGTGGATACATTCTCCGCGCAGCTATACTCTAATTGGAGCGAAAATTTTTCCACGGAATTCCGTATTGGTAAAAGCAAGAAAGTGCTTGGGCAAATTTGTAATGCAGGGCCGGACCTTGGCGAAGTTAGGGTCAGGCTTGATAGTGGCGATTTGGACTTGGTTGGCACGCCGCTAGAGGGGCTGATAACAGGGCGTGCGACTTTCACCGCAGGTTGTGACCGTTTCCGGCACGCTAATTCATTTGAAGACCAACGCTTGCAAATGTTTGGTAGTGGTACATATCTTATGGGTAACCATACAATTACCGCCGGTATTGCCTATCAAGATTATGATTTACAAAATTTCTTTGTTGAACGTTCCCGAGGGCAATTTACATTTAATAGTCTTACAGACTTAATTAACAGAACTGGTGATGTAAGTTATCGCAATGCGCAATCAAATGATGTCAATGATGCTTCCGCAGCGTGGGGTTTTCAAACATTGGCCTTATTTGCACAGGACGAATGGCAAGTTAGCCCAGATTTGCGCCTGAATGCTGGTCTTCGTTATGAGACTTTTATCCAAGGTGATGAAACGCCGTTACGTACTGATTTCCAAACTGCCTATGGCCGCTCTAGCCAAAATAACCTTGATGGTGTGAGTATTTTATTGCCACGTGTCGGATTTAACTATACGCCCTATGAGCGCACAACAGTTAGCGGTGGTTTTGGTCTGTTTGCGGGGAGTAACCCACTGGTTTGGATTTCCAATGCTTATCAACCGCAAATCTTTAGCGCTTTTGGCGCTAATCTAACTAACCTTAACCCTGCTAATGTGCCGCAAGTTTTATTGGATCAGGTAGCGGCGTCAAATGCAGCATCTTCTGCCGATATTGACCTAGTGGATCCGAATTTCAAAACACCCTCTATTTGGAAGGCCAGCTTGAAAGTTGAGCAAGGGTTTGATGCAAATTGGGGCGGATTGAACCTTGGGGACGATTATTTGTTTACTGCTCAGTACTTGTATTCAAAATCTAGGCATGGTTTCCGCTGGGAAAACCTAGCTCAAACCCAATTGGCAGGCATATCCAATACGGGTGTTGCGCCCGATGGCCGGATTATCTATGCGGATCTGGATGCTCTGGATGTACGCGATGCCGTTCAGTTGACTAATTCGACTGGTGGTCGTGGTCATGTATTTACGGTTGGTCTTGCCAAAGAATTTGATTTTGGTGGTGCGTTTAATGCCAATTATACTTACGCAGATGTTGAGACTGTAACGCCTGGTACATCAAGTCGCGGTATTTCTAGCTTGCGTGCAACCGTTGGCGCTGACAGAAATAACCCTGCAGTTGGTTTGGCGCCGTTTAACACTCGGCATAAGTTTGGCATTAATTTGTCCTATGAAAATGAGGTGTTTGCTGATTTAACAAGTAGGATTGATATTTTCGGGAATATTTTCTCGGGCGAACCATATAGCTACACATTTGATGTTGATGGTCGTTCTGGCAATAACCTGTTTGGTCGTTCAAGTTCTGGTGCCCCATTTGACAATGATCTATTGTATATTCCGACAATTAGCGGCGGTACATTTAATGATAGCAATGTTGTATTTGCTGGCGGTTTTGACCAGCAAGGCTTTGTTGATTTCATCAATGCCAATAGTCTTGAGACAGGCCGGATTGCTGAACGTAATGCGCAGGCAAGTGCTTGGAATCAACTCTGGAATTTGAGCATTTCGCAAGAGCTTCCATTTGGTGATTTTGGCCAAAAACGTTTTGAAGGGAATACGTTGAAGGTGTTTTTGACGATCCGTAACTTCCCGAATATGCTCAATAGCAATTGGGGTACGCGTAAGCGTGGTTCACGTTTTGATACTATTCGCGTCGTCCGGGCTGATCTTGTATCTGCAGCTGATGTTGCGGTAAATGGTGTTGATGGCGCTACTGCTCTTAGAGGTGATGACCCACGCACTACATGTATCACTGAGGCATCTTGCCTGTACCGTTATACGCGTTTTAGAGCAGATGGCCTTGGTTTTATCGACCTTGATGATAGTGTATACAAAGCCAAGCTTGGTATTAAATATACTTTCTAAGCTTGTTTAGGAGGTCACGTATTAAAAGGCGGGGTTCATCCCGCCTTTTTTATTACTTAAATTTCGCACATAAAAAAGCGCGGTGGGGATATCCGCCGCGCTTTTTTGCTTGCCTATGTCTGAGGGTTTATTTTTCCATCCCAACCGCATCACGCATAATCCCGAAGATTTCCGCCTGGTCTATGACGCCGCGCACCTGGCTGGCACCGGGGCCTTTGGCGAACAGGGCGACGTCTTCACCGCCGTGGGTTTCCGACTTACGCAGTATGGCGGCTTGTTGTTTATAGTCTTTGGCTTGCACCATATTCGGGGTTTGCTCTACATCGTCCCGGACGTGGGAGCCGTTATGATAGCCAAGCGTGGTGTAAGGCAATTTATCTCCGGCCAGACTTGGTTTGCCGTCTTTACTTTGGGGCGGAACAACCAACCCTAAAATCGGGTTACCTGCTTTTGGATACCCAGCGATCGTAAAGACATGGCTGTGGTCGGCTGTGACCAATATCAAGGTATCCTCGTCATCGGTCAATTTATCGGCCAACGCCACAGCGCGGGCGAGTTCTTGGGTCTCGGAGAGAGCGCGGTAAGCATTGGAGCCGTGGTGCGCATGGTCTATACGCCCGGCCTCAACCATAAGAAAATATCCCGTACCCCGTGCATCAAGGTTTTTAATGGCAAATTCGGTAAGCTCGGTTAAGGAGGGTTCAACCGCATTATCCCGATCCGCCTCATAGCTCAAATGGCTTTTGTTAAACAAGCCAAGCACATTTTTCTGATCTGCTGGATTGATCGCCCGCAAGCCCGCCGCATCTCCTACATAGACATGCGCACCGCTTTTCTCGCTCCATTTTGCGGTCAAGTTTTTACCGTCGCCGCGAAACCCGCCATCGCTTGTGCCCATGAAATTACTGCGGCCACCACCCAGAGCCAGCTCTAGGCCATTGGCGCCGCCATAAGCAACTAATTGGCTGGCTAAATCAATACACCCATGTCGCTTGCCCTCGGCGCTGATGGCTAAATCATTTTCCCAACCCCGGCTTTGAGCATGGCCGTAAACTGCCGCAGGCGTCGCATGGGTAAGGCGGGCGGTGGAGACAATGCCCGTGGACATGCCGGCTTTTTCGGCCAAATCCGCAAACAAGACTGGCGGTACGGCGGCACTGTCGGCGCAGCCTGCAAACAAGCCGTCCGGGCGCACATTAATTTTTCCTATCTGAGTTTTCATACCTGTATTCATGGCGCTGGCCGTACCCGCACTGTCGGCAACTTGGGCATCAAGATTATAGGTTTTGACCAAGGCGAGGTCGGGAAACTCTTCAAAAGATAATTTATTGTCTTCGCCGCTCATGCCTTTGCTTTGCCCATCAAAAATCCGCGCTGCTGTAATGGTGGAAATCCCCATCCCGTCACCAATAAACAAAATCACATTCTTGGCTTTAGCATCGGTGGTTGGCGTGAGTTCAGAGTTTGCGGGTTTGACCATCATAGCTGACTGCTCCTTGCTTTGGAGGGGCTTGTTTTGTGGTTGGCAAGACGCCAGCACCACAGCACTTGCGGCGGTCATTAAAAACAGTTTTGAGACAGACTTCATAGCGGATCCTTTTGGTGTTTGGAATTATCTATTCATAGAAGATGTACAGGCCTGCTGTCACCAATAATATGCGGACGATTTGCCGCGCTTATCGTCCCTCTAATCGCCACGCCACGAGAAGCGCCGCCAGTATCAGCAAGAAATAAATCCATGTGGGGGCGAACGGGGTACGGCGCGATGCTGTGACAGTGTATTTACCGTTATCCACGAGACCTGCAAAATTATCACCGCTGGTTTGGCCGCCCACGCCAACTTTACGCAATGTCGGCACATATGCATCATTGCCCGCCCAAAATGTGCCGCCGCCGCTGGCCGTGACCAAGGGTTCCAACTTATCTGCCGTGGCTATCACATGTTTAAACTCGGTCGGGTTAAGCGCACCTGCCGCTGCAATGGTTGAAAGATCGCCCGTAGTCACCCGGTAAGCTCCCAGACTATCCGCCTGGATAGTGCCCGTGAAATGCCCCGGCTCAACCCGGCGCAGGTTCAAGGTTTTAGTTTCCCCCGCCGGGAGCAAGACCTGTACAGGGTGCCTACTGTCATCCAGCGTCCTGTGTTCGATTTGCAAAACGCCGTTTTCGACCCGGGCGTGCAGGCGGTCGGCCTCCAGGTCGGGTTCACCCATGAGCCAATGTGCCAGCCGCCTGAACATTTCATTATAAGGCCCGCCGCCGTCATGACCCTTTGACCACAGCCAGGCCTGATCGGACAGCACCAGAGCCACCCGGCCTTTCTCGACCTTATCCACCACCAATAATGGCTTGCCATCATCATTGACCATCAGCGCATCACCTTTGATAACCTCCGTATCCAATGAGCGGTACCAGCGCCCCCACCGCGCCGCTATGTCACCTTTGAAAATAGAGGTAATGGGGTGACGTTTGCCTTTATCATTGAGTTTTGGCCTAAAAGCGCCTGTGTCAACTTCGCCCGTTGGCCTTGCGGGCAAAACCGCGATGAGCGGCGAGCGTGCCAGACTATCTTCGGTAGAAAATGCAGGCCCCGCCGCCACTAACAAAGCGCCGCCATTCTCGACATATTTGGCGACATTGGAAATATAATAGGGGCTGAGCATGGGACGGGAACGCCCGCGCCCCGACATGGTACGGCGTTTAAATTGGTCGAAAATAATCAGGTCAAACTCGTCCAGTTTTTCTTCAAACAATTCACGCACCGGAAACTGAATTAGGGATAATTCCCGCGCTGGTGCTTGTGTACTTTTAACCCCCGGCGTAGTCAAAATAGTGAATTGGATGAGGTCAACGGATGGGTCAGACTTCAGCAAATTGCGCCAGGCTCGCCCGCCCATATGGGGTTCGCCCGTGACCAGCAAAACCCTGAGGCGGTCGCGCACACCGGAAATCTCCGCGACCAAAACATTGTTGAGCGCCGTCAACTCGTCCACCGCAGTGGCCGCACGAATTTCCACAGTGTTAACACCGCGCTTTTCAATCTCCAACGGAACCGAGATTTTATCACCGACAATCGCGCCGAACCGCGACTGCAATACGCCGTTCAGCCGGATTTCCAGCATCACCCGCTCGCCCTCATGGCCGGGGTCTTCGAGGCGTAGCTCAAACCGTGCCGTCTCCCCAACCATACCATATTTGGGCGTAATCATAGCATCAAGCCTGCGGTCACGGGCGTCTTTATCACCGACGATGATATTATGAAACGGCACACCAGACGGTAGCAAAGCACCGGGTGCTTCAGGCAGGTCGTGGACTTGCCCGTCTGTGATTGCAAAAACCCCTGCTATACGCTCCGCAGGTAATTGCGCCAAACCATCAATAAGTGCTTGCCCTATGCGCGTCCCCTCTTGCCCGGGCGGGATGTCGATTTCGACAATCTCCATATTGCCCAACGCCGCCAATGCGTCGTTTAGCTTTGTCTGAACCCCATTGGCAGTGGCTTGTCTTTGGGCGAATGTCATGCTCTCGCTCTTGTCGGTCAGGATCAAAGCAATGTCTGGCAGTGGTGTGCGCTGCTCCAATAGTTTTTGCGGATTTAACAAAGCGCCGCACAAAAGGAACGCCGCCATTGTCCGCAGCGTAAAACTTCTAAGGCCGCGCCATTGGCCGACACTGGCGGCTATAATAATCAAGACGGTCAGGCTGATGATGGCCCATATGGGCAGTACAGGATCAAAAACAACGGAAGAATTCATCATTTACCCTCCTCTGTCTCTGGTTCCAGGAGCGGGCCAAAGTCTTGCTCGGGCTGTTCGGGTGCGATAGCCCCGTTAAGCCCCTCACCGAGCCGTTCTATAATCTTGGCGGCGTGAACCTGGTCGCCCTTATAATTCCCGGACAAAGCATACATGGCCAGATTGATGCCAAAGCGCGTGGCCATTTCCCGTTGGCGCGGGATTTCGTTTTCTATAACGGTTAAGCTGCGGCCTTTATCATCTTTAGCCCAGGCGGCTGCCCAATCATTAGAGCCTACAACAACACTGGACACTCCATCGCGGGCGGAGCCGCGTGTATCGGCCTCCACCCAGACGGCACCATCTGCCCAACGCCCCGGATAATCTTTGATAAGATAAAACGACTTGGTGAGAACATGGGATTTAGGTGGAGCCGACAAGCGGGGAATATCCAGGTTTTTCGATAAGCGCTCTAACCCTGGATGGGTCTCGCTGGCGAACAGACGCTTGCGGTCCTGGTCTTGTGTGTCCAGAACCAGCGTTCCGCCTGCCTGCATAAAAGCGTTTAATTTTGCGGCAGTTTCCGGGCTTAATTCTTTGGCTTCACGCAATACCGGCCAATAAAGGAATGGATAAAAATCTATCACGTCTTTGGCAATATCCACGCCGCGCACGCCTACGGGTTCAATCGTGGTGCGCCGGGCAAGTTCGAAGGATAGTCCTTCCAAACCGGCCTTACTGAGGCGATCAATTTCGCTATTGCCCGTTATCACATAGGCAAGATGTAGCCCTAGCGCATCATTGTCATTGTTCTCTTGGGCGTGGGTATTGGTGGGTAAAACCAGTATTGAGGCCAAGATCAAAGCCGCCATGGATTGCCACATACGCCCGCGCAATCGTCCCGATGCCAGTAAGGACATAATCACGTCCAGCGCCATCATAACCGCCAATAGTCCAAGTAAAACCCCACTTAGGGACTTGGGCTTGCGGCCACCATAAACGGCTTTGTCCAGGCCGGAGCCTGATAATTGGGTGTAATCATCCGGATTGGAAACCGTATTCAACGCTTGCCGTCTGAGACCCTGGTGGTAGAGACCCGGCGGATGATCCCGTCCGGGCTTTGTCTTAGCAAATGTTGCGTCCGCAATAGCAAGCGCCGTTAAGGGCGGTGTCCCGAGATTGCCATAGCCGTCCAAAGTCCGCTCCGCCGTCCAATCCCCGCCTGTGGCATTGGTAACAGGTGAACTGGTACTACGCGCCAAGGGTAATAGCCTATCGAGCATTTGCACATACAGGCCAGACAAGGGCAATGTTGACCAATCAGGGCCAGCCGTAACATGGAATAAAACCACGCGCCCCAGCCCGCGCACAGACGCGGTAATGACAGGCGAACCATCGGCCAGCCTAGCCCATGTATTGGCATCGGTATCGGCGCCGGGCGTCGCTAAAACCTGTTTGCGCACCACTATATCTTCACGCACGCTGAGGCCAAAAAACGGGCTATCTTCAGAGAATGGGGCAAAGCCTTGCGGCTCTTCCCAGGCCAGCGCCCCGCCAATATCGCGCCCGCCTGCCCGGATGCGCACGGGTAATAATGTGTCCGCACGCTTGGCCAATTTGGGGCCTGCAAAGCGTACCAACATGCCGCCCTCTTCCACATATTTCACCAATAAAGGACTTTCTATACGCGCCCGGTCACTCATGAAAATGATGCCCGGCGATACGGCCAAAAGCTCGTCCAAATCACCTTTATAAATATCGGCGCTTGGTTTCAGGGCTTCTTCTATATAGTGCCATTCCGACAGGAGCGGTTGGGTATTGGTATCGCTCCCCTTAAGTAAGCCAACCAAAGGCCGCCCCCAGCTATCATCTAATAATTTGACGGCTCCGGCTGAAGAAAATCCTTCGGGTTTTAACACGGATACCCGATTGCGCAATTCTGCGGGCAGTTCGAAATCTGCTTCGGCTTTGGTCTCGCCAGGCATGAATTTCAGCTCGGTTCGCGCCAACACTCGGCCTTGGGGACTGAAAGCAACAATATTCTGTGTGCGCATACTCGCCGTATCCACGCGGTGCCATGCGGCACGAAACCCATTGGCAGTTTCTTCTATATTGCCGGCAAGCAACGGACTTTGTGCCGATTGGGTTCGGTAGAGTTTTTGCACGCCACCTGATTTCAGCACAGCTTTAAAATCCTTCGCTGTGCCGTAATCAACGCCGTCCGACAGCCAGATAATATCTGCACCTGATAGATCTAGCCCGGCCATCTGATCCGCCAGTTTTATCCGCCCTGGCTCATAAGCCGTGACTTGCAGGGCGCGGATAGATTTCAGCGCCTGGGTAGCAGGCACAAATCCGTCCTTGTTCTCGCCGCGCACATCGACACTGCGCAAAACCGCCACCATCTGGTTTTCAGACACGGCTTGTTCGGCCAAAGCTTCGGCCTCACTGATGATCGCAGACCAATTGCCTGCCGCAGCCCAGCCATTGTCAATGATAAGAACAAGCGGACGGTTGGTCTCCACATCGG
>JAKIUV010000090.1 GCA_021647375.1 Robiginitomaculum sp. | reverse complement strand
GTTTTGACATATTGGAACACGCCGGGGTCGGCGATAATAACACCGTCGGGCGATAATTCTTTGATAGTCTCTACATATTCTTCAAGTTTCGGCACGTCTTTATTGTGGGAAAACAGGTTGAGCGTCAGATAAATCCGCTTGCCGCGCGCATGAGCAAATTCGATGCCCTCGCGGATTTGCTCCAAGGAAAACTCGGATTTAGTCCGGAGGGACATATCGGGCGTACCGAGATAAATGGCGTCCGCACCGTATAGCACCGCCGTTTTAAGCTTGTCGAGATTGCCCGCAGGCATCAAAAGTTCTGATTTTAGGTCTACCATGGCCGCCTCTTGTCACATTTACTGCTTTGTCACAATACAATTTTGCAACACTGCGTTAACCTTGAGAAAATACGGTGCGCTAAAATATCTATGGATTCGCAATGATTCGCACATTATTATCATTTTTATTGGTCGTCATTTTGTTTGGTAGTATCAGCGTTTCTGCGCAAACTAGCCATAAAACCAAGGACAGACCCACTGTTGGTTTGGTTCTCGGTGGCGGTGGGGCTAAAGGACTTGCCCATGTGGGGGTTATCCGGGTTTTGGAAGAAAACCAAATCCCTGTCGATGTGGTTGCGGGTACGTCTATGGGGGCGATTGTCGGGGCGCTTTATGCGTCTGGGTATAGCGCGGACGAGCTTGAAAACATCACAACAGAGATGGATTGGCACAGTGTCTTTAACGATAAAACCGCGCGCAGTCGTTCGACATTTCGGCGTAAGGCAGATGAATTTGGGTTTCTAACCGACTACAAAGTCACTTTCAAAGACGGTAAAATTATTTTACCCCAAGGGATAATACAAGGGCAAAACCTGTTTTTGGAACTGTCTAATTTATTATCTGAAACCAGGTCTATAGGCAAATTTGAAGACTTGCCTATCCCGTTTAAATTGGTAGCGACCGATCTCGGTACGGGTGAAGCAGTCGTGATGGAGGATGGGGATCTAGCTTCGGCGGTCTTTGCATCTATGGCAATACCCGGGCTTATCCCGCCAGTAGAACGGGACGGCAAACATTTAATAGACGGTGGTTTGGTCAATAATGTGCCAGTTGACTTGGCGCGGGCTATGGGCGCAGATATTGTCATTGTTGTTAATGTGGGCACGGATCCAAAACCGGCTGGAGAAATCGGGAATTTCATAGAGGTTTTGCGTCAGACACAAATTATTCTCACCAAGGCAAATACCCAAATTCGTATAGATTCTCTGACAAAGGACGACGTGTTGATAGAACCAATTTTAGAGGGTATGAGCGCTGCTAGTTTTGACCAAGCGGCCAATATGTCTGAACAGGGTGCCATAGCGGCTCGGCAGGTTTTGCCGAAACTGGTAGCACTTCGTCTTGATGACCGCGCATGGTTGCAGCATCTTTTGTCTCGACTGGCAGTGCCCCAAAAGAGGCCCGTTATTAACGAGGTACATATTACACAAAATTCGAAACTTTCGGACACAATCTTGCGTTCAGGCATTTCTGTTAAACCCGGCGAAATATTTGATCCAGCAAGGCTTAACCGGGATATTGACCGCCTCTACGGCGACGGTCTGTATGACCGGATTACCTATAAAATTGAAGAACAAGATGGGCAAAGCGTTTTGTTAATAGACGGAAAAGTTAATGAAAGTAGTGACGGGTATTTTAAATTCGGGGTACAACTGGATTCTAATTTAGAAAACACGTCGTCGTTTAAATTGGGTGTTTCCTACACCAAACCGCAGGTCAATCAATGGGGTGGGGAGTGGCGCGCCGAGATTACGCTTGGCGATACGCTAGAAGGTATCTCGGAATTCCACCAACCAATCGGCGCGAAGCAAAGGTTTTTCGTGGAACCGTCCTTGTTTTTATTGAGGGATAAGAGTGAGTTTTTTGATGATCAAGATAGGCGGCGCGGCGATATTAAAACACTGGGCGTTGGTGCAAGCGCCCAAGGCGGCATGTTGTTTGGTCGCTGGGGAGAATTGCGCGGCGGCGTCACCAAGTCCAAAATTAAACTCAGTTTTACCGATAATTCTCTCGGGATCAGTTCTTTCAAACTCGATGACAGTTTCATCTTGGCGCGCGCAACAATAGATACTTTGGACAGTCTTTCATTTCCTACAAAGGGGACATTGGTTATAGCAGAGTACCAAATCCACGACACTTTTTTGGGTGGGGATACCCAGTATAACCAGTCCAGCCTAAACGCGTTTAAGCCGTTCACTTCTGGGCGACATACCCTCGGAATTGGCACGCGTCTCAGCGGTGCAACAGGCAGGGATGCTAACCTTATTGGCACATCAAACCTTGGTGGTTTTTTATCGCTATCTGGGTTTAGTGAGGATGAAATATCCGGGCAGTATGCGGCTATGGTACTAGGTACATATTTTTACCGTTTGAACGAGAAAGCAACATTGTTTGATTTTCCGCTCTATATTGGGGCGTCTTTAGAGGCGGGGAATGTCTATCAATCCTTTGATAAAATCAGCCTTGATCAGGCGATTTATGCAAGCAGTGTTTTTGCAGGCATGAAATCACCCTTGGGTCCAGTATTCGTTGGTGTCGGCTATAATGATAAAGGCAATGCGTCTCTGTATTTTTCAATCGGCAGTTTTTTCTAGGGTTTTGTGTGCATTTGGTATAAGTTGGCGAAAACACATTAGGGACACCACATGAAATTCGCAGCTTATATAATTATTGGATCGGTAGCATTCGTCATGATCGCATTCTTCTTACTTGGCAAAAAATCTCAAAATGGATCTGCAATCGGTTTGGTTGACGGCAGGTTGGCACCATGTTCTGGAAAGCCAAACTGTGTCAATAGCGAAGAGGGGACGCCGGATGAAGTTAAAATCAGCCCACTGAACACCAATTCTTTGGATAATGTGAAAGCCGCCATTGTATCTCTCGGCGGAGCCATTACCAGTTCCCAAGACAACTATGTGTCTGCGGAATTTACCTCCGGTATTTTCAAATTTGTTGATGATGTAGAGGTTCGCCTCGGCGATGGCCGTGTTCAAATCCGTTCTGCTTCGCGCGTAGGGTATTCGGATAACGGCGTAAATAGGACTAGAGTTGAGGCGATTCGTGCCGCACTCGATCAAGATTAGCAGGATAAATAATGAGCAAGAAAATAGACCACGCCAAGATTAAATCATTGGTGCGAGAGCTTTTGATAGCACTTGGGGATGACCCTGACCGGGAGGGCCTCAAGGAAACACCACGCCGCATCGCCAATTTCTGGCGCGAATTTATCGAGTACGAACCCGGTAAACTCGATACCACATTTAGTGCGGTTAAGCATAATCAGATGGTTTGTGTCACGGGTATGCGGGTCTGGTCTATGTGCGAGCACCATATGTTGCCGTTTTGGTGTGATGTATCTATCGCCTATATCGCCAGCGACAAGGTGCTTGGCCTCTCGAAATTCGCCCGCATCGCTCACAAGCATGCTCATAAATTAACCCTGCAAGAGCAACTCGTATCGGATATATCGGGGGAAGTGCGCGCCATATTAGGCACGAATGATGTCGCGGTTTACGCCAAAGGTGAGCATCTCTGTATGACCATGCGCGGTATTCAGACACCGCACAGAATGATTTCCAGTGCCCTCGACGGACATTTCCTAGAGACCGCACCGCGTTTGGAGTTCTTCCGGTTGATTGAAGGATAATTCATCAAATCAGTACGTGGCCCGGATTAGAGTATTCCGAAATCCTCAGGCCAAGAAGAGAGGCTATCTCCCTCATATCCAACCTTCCCAATCCGCGAGCGGCCAATGTTCATCACAGTCTAAGTGACATTATTTTAATCGCTCTTGCCGCCAGCCTTTGCGGGGCGCAATGCGCCACGGATTATGCCTAATTTTCTCGTAATTTACTAAACACAATTAGCATATGCGATAACCTTAAGGAGCCTAATAGCTTTCCCGCAAATCTTTCAATCCAGATCGCTTTTCCCCAAATCTCTTTTTCCCAAATCTCTGGCAATTTCGGGGCGGGCCAAGAGGGCGTTCATTTCTGATGCCACATCGAATGTAGTATCCACCTCGAACCGTAGGCTTGGGGTGGAGCGCATCTTCAGTTCTCGCCCCAGCTTACCGCGTAGGAATTTGGCACAGCGGTTCAGGGCGGCTACGACTTCCGGCGTATTTTGTCCGCCCAGCGGCGCCGCATAGACCCTTGCTGTGCGCAAATCGGGGGCAGCCCGTACTTCGGATACGGTAATGGATACACCTTTTAAATCAGGGTCACGAAAATCTTCCCGCGCTATAATATCCACCAAAGCCCGGCGGATAAGTTCCCCCGCTTGGAGTTGTCTCTGGCTCGGCTGTTTAGCTTGTTTTTTCATTTTATTCTTAAAAATAGCCTTTGTAGGGTGGATTAGCGCCTCTTGCGCGTAATCCACCGTGCGGTGTGTGCCTATGGTGGATTACGGCTAAAGGAGCCTAATCCACCCTACAGGTTTATCTCTAATCCAGTGTTCTATCTAGCATTTCTACTGTGAAGCACTCGATCATGTCGCCTTTGCGGATGTCGTGGTATTTCTCAAAGCCCATGCCGCATTCTTGGCCAGCGACGACTTTCTGAACTTCATCCTTAAAGCGTTTCAGAGTGGACAACTCGCCTTCGTGAATAACCACATCATCGCGCAACAGACGTACACCTGCGCCGCGTTCAACTTTACCTTCGGTGATTTTACAGCCGGCAATATTGCCCAATTTGGAAATATCAAATACTTGCAAGACTTCTGCGTAACCGATGAAGGTTTCTTTGCGTTCCGGTGCGAGCATGCCTTCCAGCACACCTTTCACATCGTCGAGCAATTCGTAGATAATCGAGTAATAGCGGATTTCCACGCCTTCGCGTTCGGCCAAGGTTTTGGCTTGACGGTTAGCGCGAACATTAAAGGCAATAATCGGCGCACCCGCCGATTTCGCCAGCATGACATCGCTTTCATTGATGCCGCCTGCAGCACCGTGAATGACACGGGCGCGGACATCTTCATTGCCGAGAGCTTCGACGGACGAACGAATGGCCTCCACAGAACCTTGAACATCGGCTTTGACCAAGAGGGTCATTTCGTCGACTGTTTTATCTTTCAGCTTAGCCAGCATTTGTTCCATGGAGGTGGCGGCGTCAATCGGGCCTGCAGCATTGGCTTTTTTGCGGCGACGCTTCCGGTATTCGGTGATTTCCCGCGCTTTGGATTCTTTGCGTACTACTGCGAATGCTTCGCCGGGGGCAGGGGCGCCGTCCATGCCGAGGACTTCCACGGGTTCGGAGGGTGTTGCTTGTTTAAGTCTAGCATCACGTTCGTTCATGATGGCTTTGACCTTGCCCCAATGCTCGCCCGCCACAACGATGTCGCCGCGTTTCAACGTACCGCGTTTGATCAGGAATGTGGCAACAGGGCCGCGTCCTTTGGCGACCTTGGATTCGATAACAAGACCGTCTGCGCGGCGGTTTGGATTGGCTTTTAGTTCCATCAACTCGGCTTGGTTGACAATGGCTTCGGCTAGCTCGTCCAATCCGGTTTTCTTGAGAGCTGAGACCTGTACCGTTTGCACATCACCAGACATGCTCTCGGTAATAATCTCGTGGCGCAACAAGTCTTCTTCGATTTTCTTAGGATTGGCTTCCGGCGCATCCATTTTATTGATAGCGACAATAATCGGCGTGCCTGCGGCCCGCGCGTATTTAATGCTCTCGATAGTTTGCGGCATAACACCGTCGTCGGCTGCCACCACTAAAATTACAATATCAACCGCCGCCGCGCCGCGTGTCCGCATGGCAGAGAAAGCCGCATGTCCTGGTGTGTCGAGAACCGTAATGGTTTCGCCAGATTTAAGTTTAAGCTGATAAGCGCCAATATGCTGGGTGATACCGCCCGCTTCGCTGCCTGCTACATCTGTAGTCCGCAGAGCATCAAGAAGCGTGGTTTTACCGTGATCAACATGACCCATAATGGCGATGACCGGCGGGCGCGGTTTCATATCCGCCTCGTCGTCCGCATCGTCGGTCGGGGTGAAAGCTTCGGCTTCGGCATCGCTTTCCGCTACGCGTTTTACCGTATGGCCGAAATCTTCGACGATTAATTGGGCGGTGTCCGCATCTAAAACATCATCGGCCTTGGACATATCGCCTTGTTCCATCAAATATTTGATGACGGCATAGGTGCGTTCGGACATCCTGTTGGCGAGATCCGCTACGGTAATAGTTTCAGGCACGACCACTTCGCGGTAAACTTTGTCTTTATCGTTGCTACCGCCGGTACGGCGCTGTTTCTCGCGCTCGCGGGCGCGTTTCACAGAGGCGAGAGAGCGTTGACGCTCTTCGTCGCCTGCTAGAGCGCTGACAATAGTTAATTTACCACGGCGACGCGTTGGCTCGTTTTTGCGCGAGCGGTTCGGTTTTTGGTATTGTGGTTTGGCCTTTTTAATCCGGCCACCAGCGCGCTCTAGTGCAGAAGCATCTGGAACTGTCGCGGTAGGATCTGCGGACGGTGCAGGTTTACCAGTAACAGCTTTCTCCGGAGTGTTTGGCGCCTGCTTTTTGCGGATAGGTCCGCCAGCAATAGGGCGTGCGGCACGGCGCTCTGCTTCGGCGGCGGCTTTTTGTTCTTTGGCAATACGCGCAGCTTCAGCGGCAGCAAGAGCTTCCGCTTCTTTTCTGGCGGCTACAGCGATGCGGTCAGCTTCGTCGCGCTCGGCGAGGGCTTTGCGCTCATCGGCGCGGGCTTGTTCGCGCACAGATTTTTCAGCTTGGGCTTTACCCACAGCTTGCTTGCGTTTTACATATTCCTCTTTGGACAGACCCATGCGCTTTGCAGCAATAGCATCGTGATCAACTTTTACTTCCGGCGTAGGCGGTACAGCAACACCCAAAGAGCCAGGCGTACCGGGCGCACCCGGTGCATTTACCAAACGGCGTTTTTTCTTTTCAACCACCACGGCCTTGGTTCGACCTTGGGAAAAATTTGACCGCGCATTACCACCGCCCCTAGGGGCTAGGGTCATTGGCTTGCGTACTGGTTTTTTATCTTCTGTATCACTCATATCGTCTCTCTATACCATAAAACGAGTGCTTCATAAAGGCGTCGTTTGCAGGTTGTTTCCCCAAAATCAGGGGTTTTTTAAAAGTGGGCACGCCCACTATTCTAACGCGGGTGCACTCATTATTCTAAAGTGGGCGCACACTAGCGGGGTTTTGCCCACATGCAACTAAATTCCTCCACCAATATCACTGCTTGTTTCCGGCTCAATTTCGGGCCTAGTTTTAGAGGCAATATCTGGTGTTTTTTCATTCTCATGTTCTCTATCTGGCCATTCATTTGGTATCAGTTCGCGAAAGCCAGCCAAGCGGTCAATCTCGCGGGTAATGGCTTTGGCCATCTTGCCCTTATGGACACAAGCATGCACTATATTATCGCGGCCAATCACCTGACCTAGTTCGGTACTGTCAAAGCAACCGATTAAGGTCGGCATTGGCACTTCCAACTCTTTGGCGATAGCTTTGACCACTACACGTATTTTTGAGCGCCCGTCCGGTTGACCGTCGCTGGCTTCGATGCGCACACCAATCTCGCCGCTACGGGCGCAAGAGCGGACATTCTCAAAACCGCTCTCTAGCTGTCCCGCGCGTTTTGCCATGCCGAGCAGACCCAGAACTCGCGCCGATAATCCGGCCTCAATTGTGTCCGCGAAATTATCAGGCACAATCACTTTGCGTTTTGCAGCGCGGGAAAATGCACCCGTTTTTATCGCTTTATCCACGGAGGCACGGGTCGCGTCAATCCACGCCCCGCGTCCGGGCAATTTGCCGTAAATATCCGCGACAACCAACCCGTCCGGAGAAAACCCCAAGCGCAGCATATCCGCAGGGTCGCGTAATTCGCCGGACGCAATATCCTTGCGCTCACGCGGCTTGTGACCCCGCCGCGCATGCGGCTCATCAGCCAGGACGTTATCCGGCGAATTATTTGGTGAGTTTTCCGCACCCAAGCTTTCGCTTTCAGGGATGCGGCTATCACCGTCAGGGTTTATGTTGGTTTGTGTACTCAAGAACCAAATACATCCTCTGCTGTTGGCGCGGCATTTTCGTCCACGACCACTTCTTCTTCCTCGGTTTCGATGATTAAGTCTTCTGGTTTGATCCAGCCAGCCAAAACACGGGCTTGCATAATCATGTCTTGGGCGACGTCATTAGAAAGACCAAAGCTCTCTAATATACCGTCTTCGTGGACACGTTCGCCATCGATCATTTCGTTATAACCACGCAAGTCGTCCGGGATGAGACCCGCAACGTCTTCGACGGTTTTAACTTCATTTTCGCCGAAGGCCACAGCCATAGGCAAGGTGACGCCCGGAATGGTCAACACATCGTCTTCAACACCAGCCGCTTTGCGGGCTTCGTCTTGCTCGCGAGCGGTTTTCTCCAGGAATTCACGGGCACGGGTTTGCAACTCAGTCGCCGTCGATTCGTCGAAACCTTCGATGGACGATATTTCTTCCGGTGCCACATAGGCCACTTCTTCGAGATTAGTAAAGCTCTCGGCGATAAGAACTTGCGCAATCATTTCGTCCACGTCCAGCGCTTCGATAAACAACTCAGAGCGTTCTTTGTATTCTTTCTGGCGGCGTTCGCTTTCTTGTTCTTCGTTCATAATGTCGATGGCCCAACCGGATAGTTGCGAGGCGAGGCGGACATTTTGCCCACGGCGACCAATGGCGAGGGATAATTGATCATCCGGCACCACAACTTCAATACGGTTTTCTTCTTCATCCATAACGACTTTGGTAACTGTGGCAGGTTGGAGCGCATTGACGATAAAGGTCGCGGCATCGTCGTTCCACGGAATGATGTCAATACGTTCGCCTTGCAGTTCATTGACAACCGCTTGCACCCGTGATCCGCGCATACCCACACAGGCACCAACCGGGTCAACCGAGTTATCAGAGGTGCGCACACCAATTTTGGCGCGCGAACCAGGGTCGCGGGCTACGGCGACAATTTCGATAATACCTTCGTAAACTTCGGGGACTTCTTGGGCAAATAAGGCCGACATAAACTCGTTGCAGGCGCGCGACAGAAAGATTTGCGAGCCGCGTTGTTCTTCGCGCACTTCAAGAATATAGGCGCGCAAGCGGTCACCGCTTTTAACATTTTCGCGGGGCAGAGTTTCCTCGCGGCGAATAATGGCCTCGGTACGGCCAAGGTCCATAATGATATGACCATATTCGACCCGCTTGACGATACCAGAGACGATTTCGCCGACCCGTGTTTTGTATTCGTCGAACTGGCGGGCGCGTTCAGCTTCGCGGATGCTTTGCATGATAATTTGCTTGGCCATCTGGCTTTGCACACGGCCAAATTCAATTGGGGGTAGGGGGGTCTCGAACGTCGTGCCAAGTTCGGCATCCGGATTATCGAGCATGGCTGTGACCAAATCCACCTCAGCCGATTCGTTTTCAACTTCTTCCACAACCGTAATGACACGCTTTAGGGACATCTCGCCTGTAATCGGATTTAGGCTGGCACGAATATCGTTTTCAGCGCCGTAGCGTTGCCCGGCAGCTTTTTGGATAGCTTCTTCAATCGCTTTGAGGACGATTTCTTTGTCGATGGATTTTTCTTGGGCTACCGCTTTGGCGATTTGCAAAAGTTCCAATTTATTGGCGCTAATTCCTGCTGTTGACATTAGGTGTCTCCTTTTTGAGATGATTTCTTCTTATTAGATTTCTTATTTGGTTTTTTACTGGATTTCTTATTGAGGGCTTTCTTTTGGCCTTTTGTGATGACCTCATCAGTGATTAAAAGCTTGGCTTCACTAATCCACGCGAACGGGATGAGTGCGGTCTCGTCTTCTTTATCTAGGTCAATAGCGACATTGTCGCCGTCTACACCTGCCAAAATGCCGCGAAAGCGCTTGCGACCCTCGACAAATCTGTCCAGTTCCAGTCGGGCTAGTTGCCCTGAGTATTGTTCGAAATGTTTCATATCGGTGAGCGGGCGGTCAAGGCCGGGCGAGGAAACTTCCAGCACATAAGCGCCGTCGATTGGGTCTTCAACCTCAAAGGTCGAAGAAAGTGCGCGGGATAATTGGGCGCAGTCCGCCACATTCATTAAGCCGTCCGACAGCCGTTCGGCCATGATTTGCACAACAGAGCGGTTGCCGCCTTGCACGCGAATGCGCACAATGCCGTAGCCCATATCTTTGGCTACTGGCACAGCAATCGCCAATATTCTCTCGTCCATATTTGTCTTGGTCTTCAAAATAGTCTCCTTGTTGATACCTCATTTACACCAGATTTAGGCAATAAAAAAACGGCCCCTTGTGAGGGCCGCCATTCCCATCCTGTGGGAGGCGTCATGTAATTGAGACCTGTATAGGGTGCCGTTAAGCATTTGTCACGTAGTTTTTACGGAGTTTTGGGAAAGTGTGATTATTTCAACGCCGTGCTGATAGTAATTTGCATCTTTAAGGCGTCAGGCGATGAAATCAGTAGCGAATCACACCCAAGCCCGCAAGCATAAGGCCAACAACAAACAAAACTGGACGCAAATCTGGCATAAGGAGAAATTATGGA
>JAKIUV010000089.1 GCA_021647375.1 Robiginitomaculum sp. | reverse complement strand
AAATGGACAATGCCAATTCACAATTGGAACTTGACCCTCTCGCAACTCGCCATATACTTCGACGGACGCTTAGATGAAATACTGGACATCTAAATGTTTAACCTGACACAGAATTTTGAACAGTCTCCTTTATCACATCATTTAAGCACAGCGTACTGGTAGACTTTTACGCCGCCACATGGCCTGATTTTACTCCGCCCTTGACAGTTGGCTTGTTTCAGGCTCTTCGACTGCATATATTACATAATGTTTGTTCTTGTCGGTTGCGTATTGCTCCGCTTTTGCCCTAAAAAAATTTAACAATATTAAGCGACGTACGCCACTACCCCGCTTATTTAAAGGAATGTTTTCATCACCCACTATGCTCGTGCTAAACAATGAAGCGAGCGGTTTGGGTTTGATTATTGGGTTTAGAGTAGAAGTTAATTCTGGATCCATTTCATTTAGTTTTTTTAAGGTTGCGTCAGCCACTTTTTTAACCTCGGTTTCTACTTGAGTAATTATTTTTGTGAATTGCTCTTCTACAGACCGAGTGGCCTCCTTGATTGCTTCTTTTAATGGGTCCTGCGCTTCACTGTCTTGGTCAGAGCTAACTCTGTCAGATTTGAATAATGCAAATGATGGAAGAAATACTTGAATGGAATCCCATATTTGTTTGGCCCCTTCTTTATCAATGGGGATTTCCCTGATGTCTTTACTTTCAGTTTGACCGGCCTCCCATATAGCTTTTCTGATGAGTGCGCTGACTCGTGTGTCAATATCTGTTGTGTCAACACTACGGTCTTTTGCCCGCTTCTTTAAATCCGCAATTTTTAACTCAAGCAAATCATTGATACCATCGTCGGAAGGATGGCTCGCTGTCACAAATGTTTGGGTTAGTTTTGCAGATTTTTCTGCGCATTTATATTCCTGCGTTATCTCAAGGTATCCATCATTATTTAGTAAATATTCGTTTTGCAGGGAAGTTTCGTTACTGGCGTCTATAACTATCGTATCTGGTAAATTATCAAATACGCATGTAATAGATACTATATTAGATTCTGAATTTTTTGTTTTATCGTCTACATCTATTTTTTTTGTGTTAAAGAATATTTCAAGTGCGTCAAATATTGTAGATTTCCCAATATCATTTTTCCCAATCAAACACGTGAAATCATCAAATTTTACAGAAAATTCATTCTCGTAACACCTAAAGTTTCTTAGTTTTATTTCTCTCAGCCTCATATCGCCACCTACATTATCGATTGTTTTCGTTACATCAGTATATGCATAGTTGTGAAACGGTCAATTTAGAATAATCCTAACGTACGCTCCTGCCCCGCATATTAGTCATCAAACTGGATACCCGCCTTCGCGGGTATGAGCGGATTGGGGGGTGTAGGTTTTACGCCTCGCCCCCATCAAACATCGCCGCCCATTTCTCCGTCACCGCGCGCACCACATCTTCGTCCATCTCTATGACCTCGCCCCATTCGCGTTTTGTCTCTGCGCCTATTTTATTTGTGGCGTCTAGGCCTATTTTGGAGCCTAGGGACGGCTCGGTACTGGCGAAGTCTAGATAATCTATGGGGGTGTTTTCTATGATTGTGGTGTCGCGGACCGGGTCCATGCGGGTCGAGACCGCCCACATCACGTCTTTCCAGTCCCGCGCGTTGATGTCGTCGTCCACGACTATAATCCATTTGGTGTACATGAATTGGCGCAAGAATGACCATGCGCCCATCATCACCCGTTTGGCGTGACCGGGATAGGCTTTCTTCATGCTAATCACCGCAATGCGGTAAGAGCATCCCTCCGGCGGCAACCAAAAGTCTATTATTTCAGGGAATTGCTGCTGCAAGAGCGGGATGAATATCTCGTTCAGGGCTTCGCCCAAAACGCTCGGCTCGTCCGGCGGTCGTCCGGTATAGGTCGACAGATAAATCGGATCTTTGCGCATGGTGATGGCGGTCAGTTTAAACACCGGGAATTTCTCCACCGAGTTATAATACCCCGTATGGTCGCCGTAAGGCCCCTCGTCCGCATATTCGTCCAGCATCACATGACCCTCAAGGATAATTTCTGCATGAGCCGGCACTTTCAGAGGCACAGTTTTACAGTCCACCAATTCCAATTTCTCGCCCCGTAAAAGCCCGGCGAATTGATATTCGGACAGGGTTTCTGGCACAGGCGTCACGGCGGCCAATATTGTGCCGGGATCTGCACCAATGACGATGGCTACTGGTAATGGCTCAGGCTTCTTGTCTTTCCACCGTGCATGATGTTGTGCGCCGCCCCGGTGTTTGAGCCAGCGCATAATCGCCTCGCGCGGCCCGCGTTTTTGCATACGGTAAATGCCGAGATTGTAATCGTCCAGCGCACTATCGCCCGGCCCCTTACTAACCACTAAAGGCCAGGTGATGAGCGGCGCAGGTTCCCCCGGCCAGCAGGTCTGTATGGGCAGAAGGTCGAGCGAAGCATCATCACCGAGCAGCACCACTTCTTGGCACGGCGCTTTTTTCACCGTCTTAGGCTTCATGGTCATGGCGGTTTTCAGGATGGGGAGTTTGCTCCACGCATCTTTCATGCCGCGCGGTGGTTCCGGTTGGCGCAGTGCGGCCATCAACTCTCCGACTGCGCGCAATTCCGTCGATGTCGTGCGCGCGACACCGCCCATAGTCACACCCATGGCCACGCGCTTAACCTTGGAAAACAAATTTATCAGCACTGGCATAGAGGATTTCGTCCCGTCCTCCTTAACCACATTTTCAAACAAAACCGCCGGCCCCGTCTCGACCAGACGCCGCCCAATCTCGGTCATCTCAAGCTCGGTAGACACAGGCTCCGTGACCCGCACAAGCTCACCCTCGGCTTCCAGCTTGTCGATAAATTCACGTAAGGATTTATAGGCCATATCTAAGTTTCCATTTCGCTGGCAGTGTGTAGGAACTTATAGATGATTTCCATTTCCGCGTCTGTAAAATTCTTGGAAAGTTTCTCGTCCAGTGTGCGCAGGCGCTGCATGACTTGTTCACGTTTCGCGAGGCCATCAGGCGTTAGGTGCACGGTTTTGCCGCGCCCATCGCTCTGGAGTTTTCGGCGCTCTACCAAGCCCGTTTTTACCATCCGGTCAACCAGCCCGGTGACCGCCGCATTGCCCGCCCCGACACCCGCCGCCAGTTCCGACAACTGACAGCCATTATGATAGCCCAAATACACCAAAGCCGTGGCCTGTGCAGGCTTAACCCCGACATCCGCCAACACCGCCCCCGCCCTACGCGACAAGCGGCCATAAGCATGGTCGAACACGGCGAATAATCTACGGTGGGTTGGACGGGCAATGGCCATGATATAATCTCTCCTTAAGCGGAGAAAGTACACATATGAATTAGTTTGTCACCTGTTAAGACGGCACAAAATCCAGCGCTACGCCGTTATTGCAATAGCGCAAGCCCGTTGGCTTGGGGCCGTCTTTGAAAACGTGGCCTTGGTGGGCGCCGCATCTGGCGCAGTGATATTCGGTGCGCGGAACCAGCATTTTGAAATCACGCTTAGTTTCGATATTGCCTTTGATTGGCTGCCAAAAACTTGGCCAGCCTGTACCGCTTTCGTATTTGGTCACGCTCTCAAACAAAGGCAGACCACAAGCGGCACAGTTAAATGTGCCGGCGCGTTTTTCGTTATTGAGCGGCGAAGAGCCGGGGCGTTCCGTACCCTCTTTGCGCATAACATAAAATTCCTGCTCGGTCAGCCGGGTTTTCCATTCGGATTTCGTGATGGATTTCCAGTCAATATTGGTATTCATATTTTCGTCTTTATGTTGATTCTTACCATTAGCATAGCTTACCCCTGCGCCAAGTCCACCTGCCGCCGCTAGGGACGCACTCGCAATTACAAAATTTCTACGGTTCATATTCGGGGTCATATTTGTCTCCATTTTGGGACTATATACCGACATTTACGATTAACCGCACTACACGGCTCATAACAAATTCGCGAGGCTTGGTAGAGCAAGGCCAAAAACAAGCAGCAATCCGGCAGTCCGGTTTGATTTGAACAGGGACAGGCAAAGCTTTGCATTATTTGGCTCAAATTTCCAGACTTGCCAGAATAGATGCAAGGCAAAAGGGACGGCGTATAAAAGACTATATACATTATGCGACATGACAAATAGTGCATATCCGATAAGCACGAGCGACGCTATATAGCAAAGCCCCACACCCAATTTTGTGCGTTTGCCAAAAAGCCGGGCGGTTGATTTTACGCCTATCAGAGCATCATCCTCTACATCTTGGCAGGCATAAATCGTGTCATAGCCAATCGTCCAAAACACCAGACCAACATAGAGCAAAAACAACGGTAAACTCACCGCACCCGTCTTGGCCGTATAAGCCACCAATACCGCCCAATTAAATGTCAGGCCGAGCCAGGCTTGTGGCCAATAGGTGATGCGCTTCATGAACGGGTATGCGGTGACCAAAACCACAGACGACAACGCAATAATCTGCGCAAGTCGTGGGAAAAATGCCAGAACGGCTAGTCCGACCAAGCATTGCATCACCAACCAAAGCCAAGCTTGCTTAACGGTTACGCTCCCGGCGGGTAATGGTCGCAAGGCCGTCCGTTCGACCTGTTTATCCAAATCCCGGTCAACAATATCATTATAGGTACACCCCGCCCCGCGCATAGCCACGGCACCAATCCCTATCAGCACAGCCCATTTCACATCCGCCGAGGAAAACCCGACGCTCAAAGCTGCAAAGCAAATCCCAATCCAGCCCGGCAAAGCCAGCAGCCAAAACCCGATAGGCCGGTCATAGCGCGACAAGCGCAGATAGGGGCGCATAGGCGCTGGCATATGCTCAACCCAACCACCTTGTACGCTGTCTTTTATGGTTTGGTCTTGTGTCACGCAATTATCTTTCATTTTCGCCTGTAGGGTAGATTAGCGCTCTTGCGCGTAATCCACCGCGCGGTGGGTGCCAAAGGTGGATTACGGCGGAGAGCCTAATCCACCCTACATTCTTGACTAATTAGGGGGTGATTAGCACAAAAATTATGACTAAGAAGTGTTTATGAGAGATTTTTACAAACTGCCGCGCCTGTATATACCGGACGATTTGGCGGCGGGCACGGATATAGAACTTGCGGGACAACAGAGCCATTATCTGGCCCGGGTCATGCGCCGCCGCGTCGGGGACAAATTACGCCTGTTTAATGGTCGGGACGGCGAGTACCTGGCACAGCTCGCGGCTATCAACAAACGCAGTGTGGGCTTAAGCATCATAGAAAATATCCGCACCCAAACCACCGCGCCGGACATTTGGTTGTTGTTCGCGCCCATTAAAAAGCACCGCAACACGTTCATTGTTGAAAAAGCCACCGAACTCGGCGCAAGTTTCATCAGACCCATCATCACCGCCCGAACAACATCGAGAATCAAAGTTGAGAAAATTGATGCGCACATCATCGAGGCCGCAGAGCAAACAGAACGGCTTGATTTACCTCAAATAGGTGAAGCTATAAAACTGGATATGCTCCTTAATGACTGGGACGAAACCCGCACTCTGATTTTCGCAGACGAAGCGGGGGCCGGTGAAAACAGCGGCGAACCCGCCGTAACAATTCTCGCCAAAATCAAAGCCCCCGCCGCAATCCTCATCGGCCCCGAGGGCGGCTTCACGGACGCCGAACGCGAGGCCTTACACGCCAAATCCTATTGCACTCCCATAAGCCTAGGCCCCAGAATCCTGCGCGCCGACACCGCCGCCGCCGCTACCTTGGCGCTGTGGCAGGCGGTGAGCGGGGATTGGTAATGTGTTTAGCCTGTGACAGGCTTGCAATTACAGGTTAAACTAAAGTTCAAGGATGAATGACAGTATTGGGAGATAATATGCAAAACTGGTTTGCCAAAAGCATTTTAATCAAGAGTATTTTAATATTGATGTTTGCCGTGCAGGGAACCCATGTCGCGCAGGCTGCGGTCAGCACACAAGAGCTTAAGACAATTTACGCAAGTTATAAAACGGCAATTGACAGCGGCGATTACAAGCAAGCTTATGTCATTGCCCAGGACGTTTGGGAGGCCTCGGAAACCAGTTTGGGCGCCTCTAAACAAACCGGAGATTTTGCCTATAATTATGCCGTACTTGGCAAAGCATTCACAGGGGTTTCGCGCCATAAAACTGTTGAAAAAGCTTTTGAGCGAAGCTTGGAGCTTGTTAATTTACACGGCACGAAAGCCAATGAGATTAGCTTACAAAGACAAGTCGATTTTGCTTTATACTGGACGCAGATAAACAAACGGAAAAAAGCAGAGGCATTGCTGGCAAGTGCAGAAAAACTTGCGCAGTCTGCAGGTTTAACCCACTCAAAACCTTATGCACTTTTAATGTCAGAGAAATCAGGCATGGTCTATAAAAAGAAAAAACACCAAAATGCAGAAACATATGCCCAAACCGCCCTTGATATTTATGAAACCCTGAACCTGTCAAATACGAAAGGTGCTTATGAAGCAATTTACAAACGAGCCTTGGCACAAGTGAAATTAAAGAAATGGCGCCCGGCAATGCTCGGGTTTGAGACAATATACACCAATATGGACGGCGTTTTAAAGCCAACAAACGCTCTTGTGGGAAAAGCATTTTTGCAAAGTTCTACACCCAAGCGTGAATATGTTAAAGAAAACGACACTGATTATACAGACTTAGCAGATGTGTTAAGTTGTTTCGGATGTTGGCCCAACTTTGATATAAAGCATCGGCCAAATCTCAAAAAGGGGCATGGATTTCGCTATAAAAGAGTTGCACCCCAAATGCCGCCGGGGGCGCTGGCTTCAGGCTTTGTGGTACTGATGTATGATGTGGACGAAAAAGGCACGCCGGAAAACGTCCGTATCGTCCAGGCCTCACACAGAAAAATGTTTGATAAAGCCAGCGTGTACGCATTACAGCAATGGAAAATCACGCAATCTGATACAGGCAAAACGGTGACCAATATGAAAGACCTTGTTACACAAATGACATTTATGTTAACGGGTCGTCGGGGGCAGTTGCTTGATTTTTATGGACGCGAAATTGAAAAATAGTGTATAGGGGGGCATGAGCAACTCTGCCCCACCATTCGCCTTATTCGTTCGCGGCCCTAATGCCGTTATTTTCGATTTATCTGATCAGCTCGGCTTCGAGATGCCGATGCAGGCATTGGCTGTATCTGTGTTTGAAGACGGGGCTGATATGATGTTTGTGCAAGCATTATTTGAAACCGAAGCTGAGGCACGGGCTTGTGCGGATGCATTAGATTTGGCCGGGCTTGAACATTCTATTTCCCAATTGCCGGACGAGGATTGGACATCGAAATCTCAAGCCGGATTGCCGCCCGTAGAGGCGGGGCGGTTCTTTATTTATGGTGCCCATGATGGGGATAATATCCCTATGCATACGCCTTACCCCATACGCATAGATGCGGGACTGGCCTTTGGGACAGGGCATCACGGCACGACCAAGGGCTGTTTGCTGGCGTTCGAAGATTTATGTGCGCCGCGCTCTAAGGTTAAGAAAATCGCCCATTGGCCAGAGACTATTCTCGACCTTGGTTGTGGGTCGGGCGTACTCGCCATTGCTGCGGCAAAATCTTTGAACCGTGCCGTGTTGGCGACTGATGTTGACATGGACGCGGTGGAAGTAACCGCCGAGAACGCCCGCATCAATGATGTGGGTGGCCGCGTTACCGCCGTGCAAGCAGACGGTATTGCCGGGACAGATAAATTCGATCTGATCTTTGCAAACATCTTGGCCGGGCCGTTGATGGTATTGGCGCCGGATATAACTGAGGCATTGGCAGGGGGCGGCCACGTAATTCTTGCTGGACTGCTTGATGCGCAAGCCGATAAAGTTATCGCGTGTTATATGGCCTGTGGTTTACACCTCGTGCGGCGCGCTAGCCTTGACGGTTGGACTATTCTAACGATGGCGTATTTGCACAAACTCTAGTGCATATAAACGCAGATAAGCCGCCAAGCCGTGGGGGCTGTCCGATTGGGTGCGCTCATCATCAAGCGCCGCAATAAACGCTGCCAAAGCGCGCCCGTCTTTTTCCACCGCCTCATCTATAACGTCCCAAAATTCAACTTCCAGCGCAATCGACGTGCGGTGAGCATGGATAGATATTGAGCGTTTTTGCTTAGGTTTTGTCATCTAGCTTGTGCGCGTCTATGTGTTCGGATTGTTGCGTTTTTTCAAAGTCGTCTAATCGTTTATCTGACTTTCTGCGTCCAAATTTCTTGCGGTTTTCTGCGGCCTTGATTTCTTTCTTGGCATAGCCAGCACGTTTCTTGGCTGCTTTGAAATTTATGACATTGTCTGTCATTTTTTAGGGCCAATCATTAGTTTGGGTTTCACTACTTTGTCGAACTCTGCTTGGGTAACAAAACCGAGCTTCACCGCTTCTTCGCGTAATGTAGTGCCGTTTTTGTGAGCAGTTTTTGCGACTTTTGTCGCATTGTCATAGCCGATTGTTGGCGCGAGGGCGGTGACCAGCATCAATGATCTATCGAGCAAAGTTTTAATCTGGTCTTCATTGGCCGTAATACCAACCACACAGCGCTCTGCAAAACTGACGCAAACATCCGACAAAAGACGAATGCTCTGGTCCATATTATAAATCATAACCGGCTTGTAGACGTTAAGCTCGAAATGGCCTTGGGAACCTGCCACGGTCATAGTGGTGTTATTGCCCATGACTTGGGTGCAGACCATGGTCATGGCTTCCACCTGGGTCGGGTTGACCTTGCCCGGCATAATGGACGAGCCGGGTTCATTGGCGGGCAGGGATATTTCGCCGAGACCTGAGCGCGGCCCGGAGGCGAGAAAGCGGATGTCGTTGGAAATTTTATATAAGCTGGCCGCTACAGTGTTGAGCGCACCGTGGCACGACACGAATGCATCATGGGCGGCGAGAGCTTCAAACTTATTGGGTGCGGTTTTAAACGGTAATTTGGTATAACTCGCCACTTCGGCGGCGAACATTTTGGCGAAAGCTGGCTTGGTGTTGAGGCCAGTGCCAACCGCCGTGCCGCCTTGGGCAAGGGGCATTAATTCTTTTAGTCCCGCTTTGACCCGCTTAATGCCGTAGTCCATTTGCGCCACATAACCGGAAAATTCCTGGCCTAATGTGACGGGTGTCGCATCTTGGGTGTGGGTACGCCCAATTTTGATAATCTTCTTAAATTCTTGGGATTTATCGTTCAGCGCATTACGCAAAACCGCCATAGCGGGCAGAAGGCGGTGATGGATTTCTTCGGCGGCTGCGATATGCATAGCGGTCGGGAAGGTGTCGTTGGAGCTTTGCCCCATATTGACATGGTCATTGGGGTGTACCGGGTCTTTGGAGCCGATAACGCCGCCCAGAATTTCAATGGCGCGGTTTGCAATGACCTCATTGGCGTTCATATTGCTTTGGGTGCCTGAACCCGTTTGCCACACGGAAAGCGGGAAATTATCATCCAATTTGCCTTCTGCCACATCAGATGCGGCGCGGGCAATGGCTTTGGCGCGTTTGGCGTCCAGATCTTTGAGGGCGCGGTTGGTCAGGGCGGCAGAGCGTTTGACAATGCCCAGCGCACGGACAACCGCTTTTGGCATAATCTCGATACCAATGGGAAAATTGATTAAGGAGCGCGCCGTTTGCGCCCCATAATATTTATCTGCCGGAACCTTCAGCTTGCCAAAACTATCGGATTCGGTTCTGGTCGCATTTGAGCGTGTCTTTGTCATGAATATTCTCTGTAATTGGCTCTGTAAATGTAATTGCCCTGTAAACTTTGCTATTTTTTACGAAAGGCATCAAGGCTGACGACTTTGTTTGCATCATCTTGCTTTTCGTCTTTTTTGGCACCCTTTTTAGCCGCGCCCTTTGATTTTTCGGCCTTTGGCTTTTCCGGGTTCTTTTTTGGCTTTGGCGTAGGCTTAACCGCCTTAGGGCCTGAAGTGGGTTTTGCTGCGGGTTCTGGATTTAGCTTGGCCAAGGTCAGGGGTGTTTTTGGTTTGGCCTCGACCGCGTCGCTCATTTCTTCGGGCGGGTCGAACTGCATCGCGAAACCGACGCTCGGATCATGAAATCGCGTGATTGCTGTGTAGGGGACAGACAAATATTTTGGCACACCGCCAAATTTCAAAGTGACCTCAAAACTATCGTCATGAGCCTTTAGATCCCAGTACTGATGCTCAAGCACTATGGTAACTTCTTCGGTATATTTTTTCGCCAGACTTTCGTCGATGTCCACCCCTGGATAGCGGGTTAAAAACGTAATGTAAAAATGATGGGCGCCGGGCAAGCCGTCCTCGCGGATTACACGGCGAATGGCATCACGCACAACGCCCCTAAGAGCCAATTGCGTCATGCGGTCATAATTCATCAAATCTTGTGACAAGGTCATCCTCCTTAGTATTAGCGCTAACTTACGCTTTCCAAGTGAATATGCAACCGTGATTTCGGGAGAGAATGCCCAAAATCGCGCGCCTATAAAGGGGTGTAACGACTAATTAAGCATAAAGAGCAGGCGAATATTAAGCGTTTTGGCATAAAGAATGCCCGTATAAAGATATTATGTGGATCAGAAAGCTATGACGGACATAATCGCAGACATGCGGGATAAATTGCAAGATGACACACCGCCGCCCCGGGGGCGTTTGGCTTGGCTTGGCCCTGTGCGCATGTTGGTGATTGCCATTATTGCATTTGGCTATGCCTCGACCATGCCGCGCGGGCCAGGCAATGCAGAGTATTTTAATATGTTTGGCTATGATCCCAGTTGGTACGGCATTCAAATGATCTTTATGATCAGTGGATTTTTAGCCCTGCGCAGTTTGCAACGGCACGGGTCGGCTGGTAAATTATTGTTGTCACGCATGGTGCGTAATCTCCCGGCTTTGGCCGTATTTGCCGGCGTGGTAATACTGGTATTGTTCCCTTTATTCGGTGTTCCACTGGGTTCAGGCGAGACTAGGCTTGACCAGCACATGTGGTATTTCATT